>JAICQE010000177.1 GCA_025938035.1 Vicinamibacteria bacterium | reverse complement strand
CGCGGCGGGCGCGCGCAAGACGGGAAACCGCCGGCCGCGATCGTGACAGACCCGGGGGTGGAGCGCGAGCTGGAAGCGATGCTCGCGCGCTCGGAGCAGACGCGCGCCCGGCTCGATCGCCTCCACGATGTGCTGACCTCCGGCGGCCACTACGGCACGGGGGCCACTCCGGCTGCGGTCGTCCATCAGGAAAACAAGCTTCGGCTCCTGCGTCTCGTCGACGAATCCGGTCAACCGCGCACCGGGCCGCCGGTCCTGTTCGTGCCGGCGCCGGTCAGCCGCTATTTCATCGTCGACCTGCTGCCGGATCGATCGTTTGCGGGTCACGTCGCCCGAGCCGGATTCGACGTCTTCATCATCGACTTCGGCACGCCCGGCGGCGAGGATCGCTTTGCCGACCTCGAGTACTACGTAGACGGACTGCTGCGCCGCTCGGTGCGCAAGGTGTCCGCAATCACCGGCCAGACTTCAATCAACATCGTCGGATACTGCCTGGGTGGGACGTTGTCGCTGTTGTACTCGGCGATGTACCCTTCCACCGTCTCGCGCCTCGTCCTCCTGACGACGATGATCGACGGTGACACCAGGGGAGGCATTGCGTGGGTCGCGCATCAGATGGGGCTCGCCGGCGAATCGTACGAGAATCCCCGTCTGGTACCGGCAGCAGAGATCAAAAGCTGGTTTGAAATGCTTGCGCCGGGTTCCAACAGCCTGATCGGCCGCGTGAACGACCTGTGGGAGCGGCTCGATGAACCGGTCGATCGCCTGCGCGACGTTCGCACGATGGCAACGTGGGTCGACGACGTGGTTGCGGCGCCGGGACGGCTGCTGGCGGAGCTGTATCAGCAGTTCGGGCCGGGGAGGAATCGGTTGATGGCTGGCACGGCGACGGTCGGCAGCAGATCGATCGACTGCGCCGAGGTGACGATGCCGGTCCTGTCGGTGTCGGCTGCCAAAGATCTGATCGCGCCTGCGGACGGCGTCGACGCAATCAGGTCGCTCGTTCCCCACGCCGAGGTGATGCGGCTTCCCGGCGGCCATGTCGGCATCGTCGCCGGGCGCACGGCGCTGGCGCTGTGGCAGCGAACCGTCGAGTTCCTGATGCGGAACGTAAAGTGAATACGATCGCGCCCGATGGCATCTGAGTTCATCACGTGGTGCGGCAACCGGATCCACGTCACGGAAACCGGCCGTGGCGACCCGCTGCTGCTGGTACCCGGTCTCGGCAATAACATCGAGATGTGGGTGCCGTTCATGGAGCAGTTCCGGAAACGGCGGATCATTCGCCTCGATGCTCCGGGCACGGGCCTGTCGAGCACCCCGCTGTGTCCCGTTCCCGTTCCCGCGCTGGCCGATCTTCTCGTCGCCGTGCTCGACAGCCGCGGAATCACGTCGACAGACGTGGTTGGGTTCTCGTATGGCGGCGCCGTCGCACAGCAGCTCGCGTTCGACCATCCGGAACGCGTCGGCCGCCTCGTCCTCGCGGCAACCAACTGCGGCATCGGCGCGTTTCCAGGATGGCTGCCTGCCGTCGCGGGGCTGGCGACTCCGCTGCGGTATTACTCACCCACGTTCTTCGACCGCACCGCCGCGGCAACCTTCGGCGGCGTGACGGCCCGCGACGCGTCGGTGCGCCGGCGCATGATCGAGGCCCGGCGCAGCCATCCGCCCTCGGCTGACGGCTACGCGCTGCAGCTCTTCGGCATCGTCGGCTGGTCCAGCTGGCATTTCCTGCCGTCGATCCCGCACGAGACATTGGTCGTCTGCGGCGATGACGACCCGCTCGTGCCCGTGGCAAACGCCCACCAGCTGGCCGGACGGATCCCGAACGCGACGCTGGAGATCGTCGAGGGCGCCGGACATCTGTTTCTGTGGGATGACGCGGAAAACCTGGGGCGGCGAATCGACAGGTTCCTCGGCAGGCCTTCGAGTCGCACCAGCCGTTCCGATCGTTCGAGTCGTTCCCGGCGACGGGCCAGGAACGGCTCGAACGAATCGAAAGAGCTGAGACGTTAATCGAGCAGGACCCGGATCCCCGCTACAACGCGGAACGCGTTCCTGCCAGACTCGCCGAACTCCTCTTCATCGAGAAACGTCCGCCGATAGTCAGCGCCGATCACGACACCCCACCCGTCGCCGGCGATGATGTTGACGCCGCCACCGGGCTGAACCATCAGGTGAGTGTCGGACTCACCGGAGGCGCGCACCAGTTCGGCGCCGACCAGGACCTGGGCGAACGGCCACACACGGCCACCCATCGGCCGTCCATTGAACCGGGGGCCCGCGCCGATGTTCCAGACGTGCAGACGCACGTCGTCGATGCTCTTCGTTGCCCAGCCGATTTCGCCGGCGATACCGAACGCCTTACTGGTGTTGATTGCGCCATCGAGATTCAGGCCGAACGGGAAGACCTCGGTGCAATCGGTATCGCAGGCGGGTTCCTGCACCGTTAACACCTGATAGGTCCCGGTCACTTCAAACCTTGGGTACGGCGGTGGCGGTGGAGGGTAGGGTCCTGGCTGTGCAGGCTTGGCCTGCGCATATGCGGAAACGGCCGTCGACAGGAACAGCCCTACTGCAAGCCACGCAATTCGCGAACGTAGACGCATGCTTTTCTCTCCTGAACGCCGGCACATGGTGCGGCCGGCGAGAAGCAGTCAGACGTCCCACGCTACAGGATTAAAAACGGCGACGCAAATTAAGGAAGAGGTTGCGTTGCAGAGCTTAGCGGGTCAGGTCAGGACAGGAGATCCGGCGCCGGCCGCACTTTAGAGCGGTGCGGCCGACGCCGGATGTAACCGTGCGTGCTTACGGGCGCCTGGACGACGACGGGTCCGGCGCCAGGCTGATCTGAATGCGCTTCAGATACCGCACATTCGTCCCCGCGACGTGCGCCGGCTGGTACTGCCACCGTTTGGCGGCGGACAGGACGAGCGAGTCGTATTGCGGGTGAACCGATTCGAGCATCCGCACCGTCTCCACCGCGCCGGTGGCGTCGATGATCAACTCGATGACACCCGCGGCCGGGGTCGTCAGGGTTCCGGGAAACCGCGGCATGTTCTGGCGCACGGTCACGGGCGCCACGGCATCCGAATCCTCGCTCGTAAACACTCGCTTGAAATCGCGCGGCGGCGCCACCGTCGCAGGGGTCAGCGACACCTTCGGCGGCGGCGGCGGCGCGAGCGCCTTGGCGCTCAGGTCGACGAAGCCTGCAGCAAGCGTCTTGATGTCCAGCAGCGGCGGCTGGTTGGCCAGAGGCGAAATGTCCGGGTCGGAAAGTGCGCTCAGCACCCACTTGAAACCGACGCTCGCGCTGGCGAACTCACCACGGTCGTACGCCGTCTTGCTTTCCTCGTAACGCCGCTGCACCAGCGCCGGCAGTACACGGACGCGGGCGGTGCTGACCGCCGTCCTGATCTTCGGAGAGAGCTCGTCTGACGGCGGCCGATAGAGCGGATGCTGTGACACGAGCCGATCGATGGCCGCGTCGACTTCGGCGTTGCGCCCGACAGCCACCAGGCAGAGCACCCGGTACATCGCAATCGTGGCAGCGTCTTCCGTATGCGCGCTGTCGCCGGACAGTCCCGACCCGAGCGTGTTGAACATCGTCAACGCTTCGTCGTAATTGGCTGCCGCGTAGAGCTCCTTCGCCTTGCCGAGCGACGGCTGCGCCTGTGCGGGTGCGGCCGCGCACACGAGCGCTACGAATCCAAACATCACGGAGAGCGCAAGTCTGCGTTTCACTGCCGTTTCCTCATGTCCACGCTGAGGCGCGCGGGACCGTTCATCGTGACGGTGACGGTGTGCCGTTGCTCACCGAGTTCCGGATGCCGGAAGAGCACATCGTGGCTGCCAATCTGGAGCGAGATGTTGCCCATCGGCGTATCGCCGACGCGGTCGCCGTCGACCCAGACCTCTGCCCAGGGCGAGGCGTTCAGCGCCAGCGTTCCCTTCGGCGGATCGATACGCATCGACGTCACGCGGCCGGGCGCCACGTTCACGGTGCGGCTCAGGCGATAACCAAGCGTCTCGTTGACGAGTTGCAGGCTGTGATCGCCGACCGACATCATGACGCGGTCGCTGCGGCTGCTGCCGACCAGGCGGCCGTCCTCGAACAACTGCATCTCGACAGGCGAGTTCACGGACACCCATCCGGAGACCGGGACGCCCTGCGGCGCCGACAACGGAACGACCAGCGATGCCGTCGCGCCGGCCTGGATCGTGACCTGCTCGGTGACCGAGCTGAGCGTGTTCTGCAGACCGACGACGTGCGTGCCTGGCGTCAGTCCTTCAATCAGGAGGGGCGAGACGCCACGGCGCTGGCCGTCGATGGTCACGGTTGCTCCCGGCGGATCGGTGCGGATGTTCAGCTTTCCGTCCGCCGCGGTGACGGCCGGCAGCTCGACGAACTGCGAGACCTGCCCGCCTTGCGTGATCTTCACCGGAATGGCGCGCGTCTGATCGCCCAGCGTCAGCTCGAGCTTGTGATCGCCGGTTGGAAGTTCCAGCGTGAGCGGCGTCATTCCGCGCTTCCTGCCGTCGATGAACACCTGAACGCCATCGGGATTGGTGTTCACCACGAGCATGCCGGTCGGCGGCACGCGCGCATAACTCTTTATGGCGAAGACCCCCGCAGTGGCGACTGCCACGAGAATGGCGGCCGCGATCGCAACCCGGTTCCGCCATTCGGAATTCCAGAATGGAATCCGCCGCCGCACCTGCAGTGCGGGCTCGTCGTCCCGCTTCTGGGACGTGACGGACGGCGCCGACGGCGCGATTGGAGTGAACACGGGCGTCTTTGGCGCCGACGTGGCAGCCGCCGGCCTGGACGGCGCGAACGAATCGAGCGGGTTCTCGGCTTTCTTCGGCGCAAACGAGGCCGCCGCGGCCGTCTGGGCGGCTGGCGCCGTCGCGGAGGCAGCGGCGGACGCCGTGCCCTTTCCAAACGTCTGGCACTCGGTCAGAAACGCGGTCAGGACCGCTCTGGCGCGAACGTCGTTGACCTTGATGGTCTTCTCGAATTCGGCCTTGGCCTCGATGGCCGTGGCGAAGCTGCGATCGCTGTCCACGCGCAGCGCGCGGCGGAGCCAGGACTTCGTCTCCGACGGCAGCATCTCGAGGCCATTCGGCGAAACCGCATTGAGTCCTTCGATCATGTCGCCGATGCCGCCGGGGTATTCGTCCTCGTTCAGCAGCCGGCCGAGCAGCAGCGACAGCGCGACGACGCCGATCTGCACGACGTCTGCGCGGCGATCGCTCGTGGTCTTGCCGTCAACCAGCGGGAGGGCCACGCGCAGCTCTCTCCAGCAGCGCTCCTGGTCGTATCCAAGGCGTTCGATCGCGGAGCCGAACACGTAATCGGCAACGATCAGCCGCGCGTCGGACGCGACCATCAGACGCTCGGGGGCGAGGGCGCCGTGGCTCGCCTGCGGCACCGATTGGTGCAGCGCGGCGGCGGCATCGAGGAGCTGCCGAATCACGCCGATCGCGCCGTCGTATTCGAGCGGAATCAGACGGCGCTCGGCGATGGCCAGCAGGTCCGATAACCGGACGCCTGACACGTGGTCAGTGGCGACAACGATTCGTGAGGGGGGTTTGGAGAGACGACCCACGCCCTTGAGGCGCGGGAACGCCGCGTGCTGGAACGATGCGACCTCTCCCGCCCGTTGGCGTAGCGCTGCCTCGAACCCGGCGACGCCACCGAGCGATTCGTGGACGACCACCAGATCGAGGAGCTGATTTCCCGCGCCCGTCGTCTGACGGCGCTCGCCCAAACCGTCCTGAAAAGCCGTTCCGGCTGCACTCATAGCGGTGCAGCCGAGTGCCACTTCCGTACCCGAAGTCGCCACCGGCCGTTCTGCACGGCGGTGCGCGGCAGTGCCACGGAATTCACGCCGCGGCACCGCGGCCTAAGTGTGTCGATATGTGACGCGATTACAGATCCGTTGGTGAAATCTCAGTTTCCTCGTCCGCGTCCGCCGCCGCCGCCACGGGGTGGCGCCGGTGCCAGCGTGCCGCCCTCGGCGAGGGTCTTCATGTTCTCGAGCGCCGTCGTGAACGTCGCCGTCCGCTGCGCCTTGTTGCGCTCGCGGGCGGCGTCATCAGCCAGCATCGAGTTGTCGAACATCAGCGTATAAATCAGCTTCGACGTCGTCGCGGTCACGGGGCGCGCCTCGAGCGTGCCGTGGTACAGATCGTATGGCCGCCCTTCGCGTACCGGCTGCGTGTAGGTGTACGACAGCTCGGTCTTTCCAACGAGCACTTCGTTGACGACCGATCGGACGGCGCCGACTTCTCCGTCCTTGCCGGCGGTGATCGTGCATGGGATGCGCATCCACTCGCCAATGTCGCAGTACTTGCCGACACGTTTCCAGACCTCCGCTGCCGGGCGATTCACCGCAATCTCCAGCACGATGCTCGTGTAGGTCGGGTTGGCGACCGCGACGCTCTGTGCCGGTGCCGGCGCGCCTGCGGCAGGTGCCTGCGCTCCAGCTGCGACGCCTGCGGCGATGATGGCAACGGCGGTACAGAAGACGCCCAGGAATCGATTCCTCATGTGATGCCTCCAGATGTATTGCTGACGAGTGGTGAGCCTACCTCTTTTTGGCGGTTTTCCGCGCGGCCTTCTTTTTCCTTGCCGGGACGGCCTTCGCCGGCGCCGCGAACTCGTAGGCTTCGTGCAACCAGTCGGTAACCGGCGCTTCGACCTCGTCCCGGTGGCGGACCTGGATCAGGTGCGCAACTTTTGCTTTCGAGGCCCCTACGATCCGGCGAACCTGGGGAGCCTTGAGCGTGCGCGGAAGAAACACGCAGACCTCGAGGAAGTTCCGTTTGGGACGGACGAAGAAGTAGCACGCCTTGCGCGAGAACATGATCGAGTGGTGGGACGCGTAGATGCGCTGTTCGCCAAACTCGACCGCCGTCTCGCGCAGCCGCTCCCAGGCCTCACGCAGGTCCTCGGACAGGTCCGCCGTCAACGCCGCTTCCGTCGTCGTCCAGCAGTCGTGCGGCGCACCTTTCTCCACCCATTGCTTGCAGTGGTAGCACTCCCATCCCGTGGCCATCGGACGGATTGTACGTAGTGTTCCGGCGTCAGCCGGACCTCGCGCGCCCGCAGGTCAGCAACCCGACGCCGGAGCCCGGCCCGCACAGATCTGCGGCAGCACGTCGCCGATCGGCGCACGAATCACTGCGTCGGCGAGGTCGTCGAACGGCGTCGGCTCCGCATTCACGATGACGACCCGTGCGCCGGACGATTTGGCGAGCGGAACGAGGCCGGCGATCGGATATACCTGGAGGCTGGTCCCTACCGCGAGCATGAGGTCGGCTTCCCGCGCGGCGTGCGAGGCGGCATCAATCACCTCGGGCAGGAGCGCCTGGCCGAACGAAATGGTGGCGCTCTTCAGAATGCCTCCACAGGTCCGGCACGGCGGATCCGCTTCTCCGGCGCGCACGCGGTCGAGCACCGGACCGGCCGGCCCGCGCCAGCCGCAGGCCATGCACATGACGTCGCGCATCGTGCCGTGCACTTCGATGACGCGAGCGGATTCGTGGCCCGCGGCCTGGTGCAGTCCGTCGATGTTCTGCGTCACCAGAGCACGCAGCTTCCCGCGCCGCTCGAGCGCCACCAGCGCCCGGTGGCCGGCATTCGGCCGGGCCTGCCAGGCGGGATGGTTCATGCGTCCCTGCCATGACAGCTTTCGAACGTCGGGATCGGTCATGTAATGGTGGATGTTCGACAAGCGCTCGGCTTTCGGATCGCGTGTCCACACGCCCTGCGGGCCGCGGAAGTCCGGGATGCCGGATTCCGTCGAGATGCCGGCGCCGGTCAGCGCCACAATCGAGGTCGCCGCATTCACCCAGGCGGCGACCGTTTCGACGAGCGAGCTCATCCGCCGGCCAGCGCGCCGATGATCAGGAACGGCTCGACGCCGCGGACGACAGGGTCGGGCAATGGCGTGTCGGGAGGATCGTGCGAGAGATCCTCCTCGCAGGCGTAGAACCGTACGAACGCGCGGCGCTTGAACGTCATCTGATCACGAATGGTCCCGCGCAGCACCGGATAGCGCGATTCGAGTGCGTCGAGCACCGCGCGCTGCGTCACGGCGCCGGACACCTGGAGTTCGACCTCCGCGCCCACACGGGCGAGCGTCTGCAGATGCTGCGGCAGCGCGACGCGGATCATTTGAGTGTCTGAACCTCCACCGACAGCACCGGCGGCAGATCGCGCACGATCGCGTTCCAGCTGTCGCCGGCGTTTGCCGATCCGTACACCTGGCCACCGGTGGTCCCGAAATAGATGCCGCACGGATCGAGCCCGTCCACGGACATCGCATCGCGCAGGATGTTCACGTAGCAGTTCTCCTGCGGCAGACCCTTCGACAACGGTTCCCATTGGTTTCCACCGCTGCGGCTGCGATAGACGCGCAGCTTTCCGTCGGGCGGATAGTGCTCGGAGTCGCTCTTGATCGGCACCACATAGATCGTTTCCGGCTCGTGGGCATGCACGTCGAGCACGAAGCCGAAGTCGGTCGGCAGGTTGCCGCTGATTTCCGTCCAGAGGTCGCCGGCGTTGTCGCTCCGCATCACGTCCCAATGCTTCTGCATGAACAGCACGTTCGGACGCGACGGGTGCATGCCGATGCGATGGACGCAGTGGCCGACCTCCGCTGCCGGGTCAGGAAT
>JAICQE010000036.1 GCA_025938035.1 Vicinamibacteria bacterium | reverse complement strand
TCGTTCGATCGCGTGCTGACGGAAAGCTTGGCCCCGGGCTTCGATCGTCGAGCTTGGATTGCGCGGATCCTGAATCAAGAAAAGGGCGGACTCCGGTTCAGGGCGATTGCCAAATCAGCTGGATAGATGGTCGCGTAAAAGCTAACGGCCAGCGCATGCCAGCGTTCGCCAATTTCCTCTCCAGATTGCTAAGACGACCCGTATTCGATCGGACGAACTTGAATGGGCCGTTCGATATCGACATGGTGTCGAGTTCGGAGGGTATTCCACCCCCCGGAGGGTCGTTCAGTCGGGCTTCTATCGACGAACCAGTTGCTAGCAGTGCGCCCGCGCTTGCCACTGCGCTCAAGGAGCAACTTGGAGTCGCGCTGGAATCACGAATGGCGCCGATCCGCGCCTTAGTCATTGAAAACGTGCAAGAACCCACCGACAACTAGAGACGCGAGCGCGCGCCAGGGGGGTGTCATTTTCGCGATCGCTATCACCTATCCCCGCCTGAACTTGACTAGTTTGTGAAAGAGTTCACACAATCGATCGGTGGCTCGTGTTCTCATCGCCGTCGCCGTCGCGCTGTCGCTTGTGGCCGGGATGGCCGCGCAGGACACCGCCGAATGGGTGGCCCGCCAGGTGCGCGACCGCAACACCGGCCGTGATTCCCGCGCCGAGCTCCGCATGCGCCTCTACGACCGCCAGGGACGCGTCCGCGAACGCGCCCTGACGATGCTGCGCCTGCGCGGCCAGAAGGGCACAGGTGACCGCGCGCTGATCCGCTTCACCTACCCGAATGACATCCGCAACACCGCCTTCCTCGTCTGGGAGCATCCGGATGCGGATGACGAACGCTTCCTCTACCTGCCCGCCCTCGGCCGCGTGCGCCGCATCGCCGGCCAGGAGAAGGACGAAAGCTTCGTCGGCAGCGACCTGAGCTACGAAGACATCGGCGGCCGCGACATCGCCGACTACACCTACGCCTTCACCGCCGACAACGTGTCGTGGATCGCGCCCGACGGCACGCGCCATCCGGCCTGGCTGCTGGAGTCGCGCGCCAAGGATCAAAGCGCCGAGTTTCCGCGGTCTGTCAGCTTCGTGCTGAAAGACCGGTTCGTCATCACCGCCGCGGACGTCTTCAACCGGCGCAACGAGCGCGTCAAACACCTCGAGGTGAAGAAGCTCGAGCAGGTCGAAGGCATCTGGACCGCGCTCGACGTGGTCATGTCGAACGAGCGGGACGGCACGCGCACCGAGCTGACCACCTCGAAGATCGATTACAACGTCGGCCTGACCGAGCAGGATTTCTCCCGCCGTCAGCTCGAGGGGTCACGATGAGGGTCCGCCTGAAGGCGGACACTACGAAATGAGGACCTGTCTCGCCGAAGCGCGAAGCAGCGAAGGCGGATGAGCGCGCGCATCGCCGAGCTGATCTACCGCTTCCGTCTGCCGCTCAGCGCGGCCATCCTCCTCGGCTTCCTGGCCATGCTGCCGCTGACGAACGTCACGGCGATCGACAACGACATCAGCATGTGGATCTCGCGGGACGATCCGATTTACCGCACCTACGAGCGGTTCCGCGAGGAATTCGGCGGCCAGCGCACGCTGTTGATCGCGCTCCGCTCGCCGCGGCTGTTCACGCCTGAGGGCCTCGAGTTCGTCCGTCGGGTCACGGACAACATCGCACGCGTGGACACCGTCGATCGTGTGCATAGCCTCTCCACCGCCAATATCGTCGCCAGCTTGCCTGTCGGACCGGATGACGACGGTGGCATCGAGGTTCAACCGCTCCTCGACGATGTCATCGATCAGCAGGCGGCGGCGCGAGTGCGCGAACGCGTGCTCGCGGACCGGCTGCTCCGCGGTGATCTCGTCTCGGAAGACGGGACCGTCACGGCCCTCATCGTCACCTTCGACGAGGACCGCATCGACGACGTGCGCGGCGACGTCATCGATCGCATTCACGGCCTGGTCGACGCGCGGCTCCCGGACGGCATGGAGGCGCACTACAACGGCAGCCTCGAGATCAGCGAGACCTACAACAAGGTCACGCAGTCGAATCTGCGGAACCTCACACCGCCGATCCTTCTCCTGACCGTCGGCGCGCTGTTCTTCATGTTCCGCTCGTGGCGGCTCACGCTGCTGGTCATGGGCGCGGTTGTCGTCAGCTTCGTCTGGACGATGGGCCTGTATGTGCTCATGGGATTCTCCTACAACGTCCTCGCCAGCATGCTGCCGCCGCTGGTGATGATCCTCGCCATCGCGGACGACGTGCACATCGTGCAGCACTTCACGGAGGATCTGCGCGCCACCGGCAGCAAGGAGCACGCATTCAAGTCGTCGGTCCGGCATCTGTTCGCGCCGCTGCTCGGCGCCAGCGCGACCACGGCACTCGGCCTGGCGTCGCTCGCCACCAGCAACGTTGTCGCCGTTCGCGCCTTCGGCGTCGGAGCGGCCGTCGGCGTGATGGTGGACTTCGTGATGTCGCTCGTGCTGGTGCCGACCTTGCTCACGATGCTGAAGCCGTCTGCGACGATGGCCCCGCAGGAGCGGTACTTTCTCGGGCCGATGCAGCGCGTTGCGCATTTCTCGATGCGGCACGCGAAGCGCGTTGTCCTCGTGACGAGCGTGTTGATGGCGGTAGGCCTGTTCGGCCTGCGCTGGCTGCGCGTCGATACGAACCACATCAACTTCTTCGCGCAGGACCATCCGCTGCACCGGTCTGCCGACGTCATCGACAAGGAACTGTCCGGGATCTACAGCTTCAACATCCTGCTCGAAGGCGAACCGGAGTCGATGAAGACCCCCGACGCGCTGCGGCGCATGGAGATGCTGCGTCTTCGCCTCGAGCGGCTGCCGTTCGTCCGCAAAGTGGTCTCGGTTGCCGACTACGTCAAGCGGGTCAACAAGGAGTTGAACGGCGGCGTCGACTCGGCGGAGGTCGTTCCGCCAGGCGCAGACGCGATCGCGCAGGAACTGTTCGTCTTCGGCTTGTCGGACGAGGGCCGGCGCGAGCTGGATCGCGTGGTGGCGAGCGACTACTCGCGCGCACAGATCTCCGTGAAGCTGGCGTCGATGAGCTCGGACCTGGTCTTCGAACAGATCACCCGCGCCGAGGAAGAGGCGAAGGCTGTGTTCGCCGGCAGCGGCATTACTCCAACCGTCACCGGCTCGGGCCGGCTCTTCGCCAGCCTGGATCACTACATCGTCGTCTCGCAGTTGAGCAGCTTTGCGACGGCATTTCTCACGGTGTTCGCCGTCATCTTTCTGGTCTTCCGCTCCGCGCGGTTCGGCGTCCTTGCGATCATCGCCAACGCGCTGCCGGTCTGCGCGGTGCTCGGGTTGATGGGATGGCTGGGGATCTCGCTGAACGTGGCGACGGTGATGGTAGCGAGCGTGGCTCTCGGAATCGTCGATGACGACACCATTCATTTCATCGGCCGCTTCCGGCGCGAGGTGACCGCCGGGCTCGGGACCGCGGCGGCGATCGAGGCGGCGACGATGCACGAGGGGCGGGCGTCGCTGACGACGGCAATCATCAACAGCCTCGGCTACGGGATCATGGTCGTATCGGCCTACAAGCCGACGGCCTGGTTCGGCGGTCTGCTCGCGCTGACGATGGTCGTGGCGTTTCTGGCGGAAGTGCTGGTAGTGCCTGCAGTGATCACGCTCTTCCCGCGCCTCTTCGGCGCTCCCGCCGTCGCGCGGCTCGGATCCGCCGCGTGAGGACGGTCGCGGCAGCGATCATCACGTTCCTCGTTTCTGTTCCGGCATTTGCGCAGGTCGATGGTCACGCATCGGTCATCGTCGACGTGCTCCCTGACGTTAACGAGGCCCCGGGCAGGCAGTCGGTTGTCGAGGCGCGCGTTCGTCTGTTTGCGGAACGGCACGACGAACTGGGTCCACACCTCCGGCTCAACATTGCGGGTTACGTCGACGGACTCCTCGCGGATCGAGGCGTCCTGTCCGGCGACGGCACGACGACGGAGGTCATCGTCCGGCCCGCTGATCTCTACCTCGACATCGTTACGCCGCATTTCGACGTGCGCCTTGGAGCCGCCCGCCTCGTATGGGGACGTCTCGACGAATTTCAGCCGACCGACGTCGTCAACCCGCTCGATCTCTCGCGTTTTCTGATGGAGGGGCGCAGCGAGGCACGGCTGCCGGTCGGCCTTGTGCGCGCCCGGGCGTTCCTGCCACGGTCGACAACGCTCGAGGCGGTCGTGGTCCCGCATTTCCGCCGCGGCCGTTTCGACCAGTTGGACGAGCCTTCGTCACCGTTCAATCTCGCGGACCCGACAGGGTCCGCGCCACTCAGTCTCGCGGACCCGACAGGGTCCGCGCCACGATCGACCGTGACAACCGAGCCCACAGGGGTCGCGGGCCTGCAGGGCGGGCTGCGGCTCACGACCACAACTGCCCGTGTGGACTGGAGTGTCTCCGCATACCGTGGGCGGCGCGCGTTTCCGATTTCCACGCTTGCCACGAACGCGGAGTCGCAGGCGCTCGTTATTCGGGAATCGTTTCCGCGTTTCACGATGATTGGCGGCGACTTCGAAACTGTTCGCGGATTGTGGGGCGTCCGTGGCGAAGTGGCGGCATTCGTGGACGATGAACTGCAATCCACACGGCTCGTCAGGGGCGTGCCGGGGCGTTCGCTGACGGCTGGAATCGGCGTCGATCGCAAGGCCGGCGATTATCGAATTGCCGCGAACGCCCTGTGGGGATGGAGTGGGGGCGACGAGGAGGTCGAGCGGACCGACATCTCTCTTGTCCTCGCCGCCGACAGGTCGTTCGCGCGTGAGACCCGCACGCTGCGTGTGTTCGGCGTCTACGACCCGGCGGACGCGACCGCATTCGCCCGCGTGATCGGCGCGGTCTCCGTACGCGAGAACGTGTGGCTCGAGGGTTCCGCCGGCGTCTTCACCGGCTCGTCGCTCGATGTCATCGGCCGGCTGACCCGCCGCGATTTCCTCTATGCTCGGTTGAAGGTGTTCTTTTGAACCCGATTCCGATCTTTGCGTTCAACCCGGGGCCAATCACCGGCGATGGCAACTGGACGTGGCTGCTTCCGGGCCAAATCCCGACGCTGATCGACGCCGGCACCGGAGAAAGCGCTCACCTCGCGGCGGTTGGCAACGCGCTGGCGGGTATGCGTCTCGATCAGGTGCTGGTCACACACGGGCACATCGATCATGCGTCCGGGGCGTCCGCGCTCGGAGAACGGTTTGGAGTCACGCAGTTCCGGAAGTTTCCGTGGAGCGATCGGGACGCAAAGTGGTCAGTGGAATGGGCGCCGATCGGCGACGGCGACGTCATACGGGCTGGCGACAGTGAGCTTGTCGCGTTGCATACTCCCGGTCATGCGCCCGACCATCTCTGCTTCTGGCACGAGTCGTCTCGAACCGTCTTCTGCGGCGATCTTGCGATCAAGGGAACCTCGGTGTGGATTCCCGCC
Source organism: Vicinamibacteria bacterium (assembly GCA_025938035.1). Next base: position 22,704 of record JAICQE010000036.1, on the reverse strand, counting down.
CGCCTTGGCGGAAACCTCTCGGCGTATCTCGATTCCCTCGAGCGGATTCTGGCGCTGAACCCGGCGCGGATGCTGCCGGCGCACGGACCGGTCATCGACGATCCGGTGCCAGTGCTTCGCGACTACATCGGGCACCGCCTCGAGCGGGAACAGCAGGTGATTGCCGCACTGCGTGCCGGCAGCCGGACGCCGGAAGCGATCGTCGCGCACGTCTATAAGGACCTCAGGGAGTCGCTCGTTCCGCTGGCGCAGGAGAGCGTGACGGCTCATCTGCTGAAGCTGCAGCAGGACGGACGTGCCCGTTTTGCGGACGAGGCGTGGACTATGATTGACGCATGAACGCCGGCATGAACGACGTCGTCGATTACATCAACGTTCACCGCGACCGCTACGTCGATGAACTGAAAGAGTACCTCGCGATTCCAAGCATCAGCGCGTTGCCGGAGCATTCCGCCGACGTGCGCAGAGCGGCCGAGTGGACCGCCGACGCCCTGCGCACCGCGGGCATGGAGAATGTCCGTCTCATCGACACGCCCGGCAACCCGGTCGTCTACGGCGACTGGCTGAATGCGCCGGGCAAGCCGACGATCCTGTTCTACGGGCACTACGACGTGCAGCCGGTCGATCCGGTCAATCTGTGGACCAGCCCGCCGTTCGAGGCGACCGTGCGCGATGGCGAGATTTACGCCCGCGGCGCCGCCGACGACAAGGGCCAGGTCTTCATGCACATCAAGGCGATCGAGGCGTACCTGAAACAGGGCGCCAGCCTGCCGGTCAACATCAAGGTCTTCATCGAAGGCGAAGAGGAAGTCGGCAGCGTGCATCTCGACGACTTCATTCGCGATCACAAGGACGACCTCAAGGCCGACGTGGTGGTGATTTCGGATACGACGATGTTCGATCGCGGCGTGCCGTCGATCTGCTACTCGCTGCGCGGGCTGGCCTATTTCCAGATCGACGTGCGCGGCAGCAAGAGCGATCTGCACTCAGGCGTGTTCGGCGGCGCCGTCGCCAATCCGGCGATCGTGCTGGCGCAGATCCTGGCGCAGATGAAGGATCGCGGCGGCCGCATCAAAATTCCGGGCTTCTACGACGACGTCCGGCCGCTGAGCGACGACGAGCGCGCGGAGTGGAAGAAGCTGCCGTTCAACGAGACGAAGTACCGCAAGGAGCTCGGCGTCCCGAAGCTGTTCGGCGAAACGGGATACACCACGCTCGAGCGCCTGTGGGCACGTCCGACGCTCGACGTGAACGGTTTGTCCTCCGGGTTTACCGGCGAGGGCGCCAAGACCGTGCTGCCGGCGGCGGCCATGGCCAAGGTCAGCATGCGGCTCGTGGCCAATCAGGATCCGCAGAAGATCGGCGATCTCTTCGAGGACTATGTGAAGAAGATCGCGCCGAAGACGGTCGAGGTGAAGGTCACGCGCATGCACGGCGGCAAGCCGTGGATGACCGAGTTCGACAACAAGTTCGTCCGCGCGGCGGGACGGGCGATCGAGCAGGGCTTCGGGAAGGCGCCCGTCTTCGTGCGGGAAGGCGCCTCAATCCCGGTGGTGGCGACCTTCGAGAGCGAGCTGGGGATCCCGAGCGTACTGTTCGGGGTCGGCCTGCCTGACGAGAACGCGCACGCGCCGGACGAGAAGCTCGATCTCGGCAACTTTCACAACGGCATCATCGCGTCGGCGTATCTCTATCAGGAGATCGCGAACACGTAACGCGTTTCAGTTCGTGGCGCGAACCCTTCGGGTTCGCGAGGCGAGCCTGCAAGGCTCGCCCACGTCAGAGCGAAATACTCCCGGGGACCGGCTCCGCGCGCCGTTGCCGCGGTGGCCGCTGTTGCTGCGGCTGCGGCTTCGGCAGGCTGCCCTCCGGGACACGGGTCAGCGTCTCCGCGTAGACCCGTCCCTCGGTCCCGCCCATCGTCCACTCGCCGACCAGCTTGTCCGTGCCGATCTTGTACACGACAACCGCGGGCGTGCCGCCGAAGTAGCTGACGGACAGATGACCGTCCTGCAGGATGCCGACGCCCATCACCTCAACATCGTCTGCGAGCGTCCAACGCACGAGATACGTGTTACGAACGGCTGCTATCTGCACAATCCCTCGATAGCGATGTCCGTCGGGATTGGTGCCTTCGCAGAGATAAACGCCGGACGGGTCGCCGGTCTTGGCGGGCGCCGCGGGCTGGGAATCCTCCGGTTTTTGGGAGGCTGCGCTGGTCCCTTCCAGGGCGCCGACGAGCGCCGCAGCAATCAGTAGTATCCGGACCATCGATCCTCCTCGGCTCGGTGACAGCAAAGAACGGGCCGCCGCATGGGGTCGGGCGGCATTCCCGATCCCTTCGCCGTCAGTTGAGCGAGGCGACACGACGTCGAAGGGTTTTCACGTGTTCCCAGATTTGTTCCTGCTCCTCGCGAGACTCTTTGTCCAGCTCGCCGAGGCTTGAAAGTTTCAAATACGTCTGGAGATCGCGGAGAGCGCCCGTGACGTCGTTCAGATGATAGGCGAGGAGGCCCCGATCGCGAAGCTCGCTGAGGGCCGACGGTGTCATCGCCAGCAGCAGCTCGGTCACGTCCCGCGCCTGCGGGAACGAGCGCATGTGGACGTAGATTCGCTTCAGATTAATCAGCATCCGCACGAGGATCTGCAGCCTCGTGGTCGGGGCCAGCAACGACTTGCTGAACGCCACCTCGCTGCCGACCTGGCGCTGCAGCAGCAGGCGGCAATCGTGCTCGGAGAGCAGCGCGCCGCCGTGGAACGGATCGATGATCAGGCCGCTGCTGCCGCGGCTGCCGACTTCCGGACAGCGCACGAGGAAGTGCCCCGGAAAATTCACCCCGTCGATGTGCAGGCCGGCGCGGCGGGCCACCTCCATGTAGACGACGCAGAGGGTGATCGGGATACCGGTGCGGCGGTCGAGCACCTCGTTCAGACAGCTGTTGCGCGGGTCTTCGTACTTCTCGCGGTTGCCGACGAAATGCAACTCCTCGAAGAGATACTCGTTGACCGCCTTGATGCAGGCCAGGCGCGAGGTGTCGGCGGTGCGCTCGAGGCGGCGCTGCACCGCCTGGCGCGCGAGCTCGCCCATCGCATCCAGCTTGGCGAGATACGCCTCGACGTCGAGGCGCGGGTACTCGATCCGCGCGATGACGAGCGCGGCGGGCGCGAGGCTCGTGCCGGCCGCGTTGGCGGCCGTCGTCAGCGCGTGTGCGAGATCCTTATGCACCGGCCTTGCTCATACCGTCGTAGTGTCCGGCTTCAGCCGGACCTCCGTCTGCAATCAGCTCGTCGAGCATCTGGATCGTCAATCCCTGCAGACCATCGGCAACCAGCTCCGCACCCGGCAGTTCCGAGGCCGGATAGCTGGTCGTCACGCCCACGCAGCGCAGGCCGGCCGCCCGCGCCGACTGGAGACCCCAGCGCGAATCCTCAATCGCCACGCAGCGGTTCTTCGATAGTCCACCGTTCGCCTCGTCGAGCAGCTCGAACGCGCGCGCGTACGGATCGGGAAATGGCTTGCCCTGCGCGGTCTCGCCTGCCGCGACGATGGCGGCAAAGAAGGAGCGCAGGCCGGTGGCCTCGAGAATTTCCTCGATCTCATGACGCTGCGCTCCCGACGCAATCGCAACGGGAACCGCCGCCGCGGCCTGCCGGATGAACGCATCCGCGCCGGGAAACAGCACTTCTCCGGCGCGCAGCAATTCCTGCATGCAGTCGGCCTTTTTCAGCACGAGCGCATCGACCTGCGGCTCGTTCAATGCCAGACCCCGGTCCCGAGCCACTGCCGTGAACACGCCGACGTCGTCGTAGCCCAGATACGCCGAGTAGTAGTCCTCCGGCGTGAGCGCGAGTTTCAGATCGCCGAGCACGCGCTGGAAGGCGCGCAGGTGCAGCGGCTCGCTGTTGGCGATGACCCCGTCGAAGTCGAAGACGATCGCCTGCAGCGCGCCGTTCATGACCCCGGCGCTTTTTCGCCCGCTCGTACCGCGACTTGAAGCCGGTTCGACGGCGGCGGGTACGGGCAGGAATAGGCGTTGTTGTAGGCGCAGGTCGGGTTATAGGCGTAGTTGAAGTCGATCGTGTAAATCCCCGTGGCGGTCGGCTCGATGTCCAGGTATCGCCCGGCGGCGTAGGTTTCTTTCTTGGTCGTGAGGTCCGCGAACGGCACGAACAACGACCGGATCGGCTCGCCGGCAGGGGAGAGCGCGCCGAGACTCAGCTTCTGTCCGTTGAGCGTGAACTCGAGCGTGCCGACGATTTGCATGCGCCTGAGCTCGCCCGTCGACGTCGGCAGCTCCACAACCGGTCGCGTGTCGGACAGCTTCAGCTCCGCCGGCACCGCGTACGACGAATCGGGCGGAAAGTAACGGAGCGGCAGGAACTGCCCGCGCTTCTCGACGGGAATGGGATCGGTCGTTTCGCTCCAGGCCTTGTCGCGGTCGGCGCGCCACGACTCGATCGTCTGCACATAGGAGCTGTCGTCCGGCGGACTGGGACTCGACGTACAGCCGGCGGCGCCCATCGCGGCGAAAAGCAGAACGGCAAAAAAGACGTAGTGTCCGCCTCGAGGCGGACCCGCCCGGGAAACCCTTAAGACCACTGACTACAGGATATACCCTCCCTTTCGAATGGCGGCGTCCGCGAGCTCGCGGCGCAGCGCAATCGTATTGATCGGCGTCACCTTGAGGACGCGGCGCAGGGCAGCGAGCAGCGTGCGCAGTGTGTCGCCCTCGGCCATGCCGGCCAGGGCGCTGCGCGCCGACGCCTCGAGGCGCTGTGCCGCGTCGTTCACGAAAACGCGGGCCGCGGCTTCGTGAAGCGCCGCCTGCGCTGGGTCCGCCTGAAGGCGGACACTGCGATCGGAATTGGCTGCAGCCTGCTGCGCGCGCAGAACGCTGCTTTCCGCCGCAAACGTCTCCGAGACGATGTCCGCGGCGTAGCTCAGGACCTCCTGTTCGTCGGTCAGCTTCTCGCCGTAGGTCTGCATGGCGGTGCCGAGCACCATCAGCACGACCTTTTTGAACGCCGCGACGGTTCGGGCCTCGCTGGCCAGCGGAACACCGTCGCCGAAGGCGTCCGACGGCAGCGAGGGAGTGAGCAGTTCGTCCTGAAGCTGCTTCGCGGCTGGAATCAGCGCCAGCTCGCCCTTCACGGCCCGGCGGATGAGCATGCCGGGAATCAACATCCGATTGATCTCGTTGGTGCCCTCGAAGATACGATTCACCCTCGCGTCGCGGTAATAGCGCTCGGCGGTGTAGTCCCTCACGAACCCATTGCCGCCGTGAATCTGCACGTTCTCGTCGAGCACGTAGTCGAGTACCTCGGTGCCGACCACTTTGGCGATCGACGCCTCGATCGCGTACTCCTCGAAGACGCGCGCCAGGTCGCCGCCGCCATGTGAGCCGGCAAGCGCCTCGTCGATCAGGCCTGCGGTGCGGTACGACAGGCTCTCCACGGCGTAGGTCCTGGCAATCATTTCGCCGAGCTTGTGCTTGATTGCGCCAAACGTCGCGATTGGCTGGCCGAACTGGCGCCGCGAGCTCGCGTACTTCACCGAATCGCCGATGAGGCCGCGGCAGCCGCCGCCGCACATGGCGCCAAGGCTGAATCGCCCGTAATTCAACGTGTTCAGCGCGACCTTGTGTCCCTTCCCGACTTCGCCGAGCACGTTGCCGGCCGGCACGTGCGCGTCCTGGAGAATGATCGGCGTCGTGGACGAGCCGTGCAGGCCCATCTTGTGCTCTTCCTTGCCGGAGCTGACGCCCGGGAACCCGCGCTCGACGAGGAACGCCGTGAACTGCTCGCCGTCCACCTTCGCGAAGACGACGATCAGATCGGCGAACCCGCCGTTCGTGATCCACATCTTTTCGCCGTTCAGCAGCCAGCTGCCGTCGGGCTGTCTGGCCGCGCGCGTCTTCGCGGCAAGCGCGTCCGAACCCGACCCGGATTCGCTGAGCGCATACGCGCCGATGATTTCGCCGGCGACGAGCGTCGGCAGGTATCTGGCCTTCTGTTCGTCGGTCCCGAACATGACGAGCGGCAGGATGCAGAGGTTGGCCTGCCCGCCAAATGCCGTGGCGAACGAAGCCGCCCGGGCGAGCCGTTCGACGACGACGAGCGACGAGGCTTTGTCGAGATCCAGGCCGCCGTACTCTTCGGGCACCGCGATCCCGAAGAGGCCGAGGTCCGCCGCCCGGCGTATCAACGACCTCGCCAGGTCCCAGTCCTTTGCCTCCAGCCGGTCAACCGCGGGCAGGAGCTCGTTGTCCACGAACTCCTGTGCGGTCCGGGCCATCATCTGGTGCTCGTCGGTGAGCTTCTCCGGCGTAAACACCTCGCCGGGCGCCGTCTCCTCGAGAAGCCACGAACCGCCCTTGCGAAGCTGCGTTGATGTCGTCATCGCCTACATCCGTTCGAAAATTCCCGCGGCGCCCATCCCGCCGCCGACGCACATCGTGACCAGCCCGTAGCGTGCGCGCCGCCGCTGCATTTCATACAGCAGCGTGGTCGTCAGCTTGGCGCCGGTGCACCCCAACGGATGGCCCAGCGCGATTGCGCCCCCATTGACGTTCAGCGTGTCGGAATCGATCGACAGTTCGCGAAGGCAGGCCAGTACCTGCGCCGCAAACGCTTCGTTCAACTCCACCAGCTCGATGTCATTCAGCGTCAGGCCGGCGATCTTCAGCGCTTTTCTGACTGCTGGCACCGGCCCGATGCCGAACCGTTCCGGTTCGACACCCGCGGTGGCGAACGAGACGAACCGCGCCAGCGGCGTCAGGCCGCGTGCCTTGGCGAAGTCCGCGGACGTGACGAGCACGGCAGCCGCGCCGTCGCTCGTTTGCGACGTGTTGCCGGCCGTGACCGTGCCGGTGGCGTGGAACGCCGGCTTGAGTTTCGCCAGTGCGGCGGCCGACGTGTCGCGCCGCGGCCCTTCGTCCTGCGCGAAGGTCACTTCGCGGACGTCGAGATCACTGTTGACGGTCTTGAAGGTCAGCGGCGTGATTTCGTCCGCGAACCGGCCGGCGTCGATGGCGGCCAGTGCCCGTTCGTGGCTGCGCAGCGCGAACGCGTCCTGCTCGTCGCGGGAGATACCCGCTTCGCGCGCGTGATTCTCCGCCACCAGACCCGTGCTCAGGTACACGTCGGGGTAGCTGTCGACGAGCGAGGGATTCGGGGAGATCTTGTTGCCGCCCATCGGCACCATGCTCATCGACTCGGTGCCGCCGGCGACGATCGCGTCGGCAAAGCCGCACATGATCCGCTCGGCCGCAAACGCAATCGACTGGAGACCCGAGGAGCAGAAGCGGTTGATCGTGACCGCCGCCGCATCGACCGGAATGCCCGCCCGCAGGCTGGCGATGCGCGCGACGTTGAGTCCCTGTTCGGCCTCCGGCATGGCGCAGCCGATGATCACGTCGCTGATCTCCTTCGCGTCGACGCCGGGCGCGCGCCGCAGCGACTCCTTGATGACCGCCGCGGCCATGTCGTCCGGACGGACGGTCCGCAGCGCGCCGCCGGGCGCCTTTCCGACCGCCGTCCGCGTCGCCGAAACGATTACTGCGTCCTGCATGTGAAGTCTTCCAGCAGATCCTCGAGGGCATCGCCAACTTCGCTCGCCTGCCCGTCGAACAGGTGGTTGGCACGGTCGATCTCGACGAGTTCCTTCGGCTCCTGGAGCTGCGCGTAGAACTCGCGCACGGCGCGCAGCGGAATGAGCTCGTCGGCCTCGCCGTGGATGATGAACTTCGGCTTTGTGGACCGCTTGACGATCCCGTAATCGTACTTGTCGACCGGCGGTGCGATGCCGATCAGCGTGCACACGCGATCGTCCTCGGCGCCGCAGGTCAGCGCGATATAGGAACCGAACGAAAAACCGGCCGCCCACAGTTCAACCCCGGGGTAGCGGCCGGCGAAATAGTCGAGCGCGGCCCGGTAGTCGTCCTGTTCGCCGCGCCCTTCGTCCCAGGTGCCCGCGCTTCCGCCGACACCGCGGAAGTTGAAGCGCAGCACCGCGCATCCGATTCTCGTCAGCGCTTTTGCGCCTTGAAACACCACCTTCGTATGCATCGACCCGCCGTGCGTCGGGAGCGGGTGCGCAAAAACGACCGCGGCACGAGGCTGGTCCGCGGGTTTGTCGATCAGCACTTCGAGAGGGCCTGCCGGCCCCTGGATCTCACGAACGATTTCACCCAACCTTCTTCGCCGTTGCTTGCGCCAGCGTGGGGCGCGCGACGCCACGCCGCGGCGCAGGCGCCGCGGGGACCCCGGGGTCGCGCGCGCCGGGCGGACCTGACAAGGTCCGCCCCACGGGTACCCTCGCTTGCGCCGCGTGCCGGTCAGCAAAACGGGCCACCGCGCTCGCGAACTCACCGGGCCGCGTGATCAGCCCGAGGTGCCCGGTATGTGCGATTGTCATCCGTTCTGCGTGCGGCCACATCCGCGCGTACTCCTCTGTCAATCGCACCGGCACAACGCGGTCGAGCGCCGGTTCGCCGGTGATTATCAGCGTCGGCACCTGCACCGGCTCCAGTTCACGGTCGAGCTGCACGCATTCCAGCGCGTGCACGCGCCGCGCCATCCTCGCCGGCGAGAACATATGCGTCAGCGCATTGAGTCCGTGCCGCGCCGCGGCGCGCATACCCGGTAGGACGCCCGGAGTGGCCGCCGCGATCTCCCGGTACAGCCGGAGAGAACCAAGCACGAACAGCGGGGACAATAGCGTTGGCGCCCGCAGAAAAAAACGGACGCGCGCATCGGGCGTCCACTGTGGCGGAATCGCCGAAACGAGGACGAGACCTGCCACCCGCTCCGCGTGCCGGGCCGCAAAAGCCGCGGCAATGAGACCACCGTACGACACTCCGACGACAGTTGCGGTCGTGAGACCGGCGGAACTCATCGCGTCGGTCACCTGCTCGACGTAGCAATCAAATCCATGAGCGTCGTCGAATCGGCCGCCGGCGGTCGGTTCGTCCGCCAGCGAGAAGGTGACGACCCGGCAGCGGCTGGCAAGCGTGTTCACCGCCGGATTCATCCACTCCCAGCGGCCTTGAATCCCGGGAATGATCACGACTGGCGCGCCCGAGCCGACGTCGACGAGTTTCAACACCCAACTCCCAACTACCAACCCCCAACACTACGAACTATCCAACTACCCAACTATCCAACTAATTACGCAGCGGCTTGCCCGTTTTCAGCGTATGCGCCATCCGCTCCTGCGTCTTCCGCTCGGCGACGAGGCTCAGAAATGCTTCGCGTTCGAGGTCCAGCAGGTGCTGCTCGGTCACCGCGGTTGCATGCGGCAGCGAGCCGCCGGCCATGATCGTGGCCAGCTTCCGTCCGATGACGGCATCGTGATCGCTGATACGCCCCGCGCGGTGCGCCAGATGGACGCCGAGCTTGAGCGGCGCGGCAACAGTGTCGCCGCCGACAGGAATGGCGCTGCGGGGCACGGGCGGCTGGTAACCCTCACGCACGCGCTGCAGCGCCCGGTCCTTTGCGTCCGACAGCAGCCGCTCGCGGTTCATCGTGTAGGCATCCGTCGGCCGCAGATAGCCGAGCCGCTGCGCATCGGGTGCGCTGGCGGACGTCTTCGCAAATGCAATCGTCTCGAACGCGCGCTGGACGACAGGAAGCAGGTCGCTGCCGGTCCGCGCCTCGGCCGCGCGCACGACCATCTCCTTGGTACCCCCGCCGGCTGGAATGAGGCCGACGCCGACTTCCACCAGCCCCATGTAGGTTTCGGCGGCGGCCTGCACGCGATCCGCATGAAGAGCGATCTCGCAGCCGCCGCCAAGCGCCAGGCCGGCCGGTGCCACGATCACCGGCACGTCGGCATAGCGCAGCGCCATCGTCGACTGCTGGAACGCCCGGACCATCAGATCAATCTCGTCCCAGTTCTCCTCCTGCGCCTCGAGGAGCACGAGCATGAGGTTCGCGCCGGCCGAGAAGTGCGCGGCGTCGTTGCCGACGACGAGCGCGGTGAAGTTTTTCGACGCCTCGCGGACGCCTTCCTGCAGCATCTGAATCGTGTCGCCGCCGATGGCGTTCATCTTCGAGTGGAATTCGACCGCGAGGACACCGTCGCCAAGATCCAGCAGGGAGGCGCCTGCGTTCTTTCTCACGACCGCCGATCGCTCTCTCGCCGAACGCAGGATCTGGAGATCCGGCGCAGCGGGTGCGACCTGGCCGTCGCGCAGCCGATTGCCTCCGTTGGCCACGGCGGTTCGCCAGATCTCGGGAATACCGTCGGAGGTCAGCTGCGGAGCGGCGGCGTTCGCCGCTTCGAGCACCTGCCGGATGCCGACCGCGTCGGCGATTTCGAAGGGACCGAGCTCCCAGCCGAACCCCCATCGCATCACGCGGTCGACGTCGTCGGGCGAGTGTGCGATCGCGGGCGTCACGCTCGCGGTGTAGACGAGCGCCGGGGCAAGCGTGTCGCGAAGCAGCTGACCGGCCTTGTCCCTGGCGTTGAAGAGCGTCCGTATGCGCTCGCCGACATCCGTAATCGACTTGCCGGCTTCCACGGACGCGAGCTTCGGCGTCTGCCGGGGACGGTACTCGAGCGTCTTCGGATCGAGCGTCAGAATCTCGGATTCCCCGGCTGCGTTCTTGATCCGTTTATAGAAGCCCTGCCCGGCTTTCTCGCCGGTCATTCCGCGCTCGACCATGTGCTTCACGAACGGCGGCAGCGCAAACACCGTTCGCGCGTGCTCATCGTCGAGGCGCTCGTGCAGGTTCTCGATCACGTGGCTGAGAATGTCTACGCCGGCAAGGTCGAGCGTCCGGAACGTAGCGCTGCCCGGCCGGCCGATCGCCGGGCCCGTCACGGCGTCGATCTCTTCGATCGTGAGCTCGCCGGCAGCGACTTTGGCGAGCAGCTGCGTGACGCCGTACAGCGCGATGTGGTTGCCGATGAAGTTCGGCGAGTCCTTTGCGATCACCACGCCCTTGCCGAGCCGGTGATCGGCGAACCGGGTGACGGTGTCGATCACGGACTGCTGCGTGTCGGGCGTCGGGATGATTTCGAGCAGCCGCAGGTAGCGCGGCGGGTTGAAGAAGTGCGTGCCCAGCCAGTGACGCCGGAAATCGTCGCTTCGACCCTCGGCGAGGGCGGCAATGGGAATACCCGATGTATTGGAGCTGACGATGGATCCCGGGCGCCGCGCAGCGTCGACCTTCTCGAGCAGCGCGCGCTTCACGTCCAGCCGTTCGACCACGGCCTCGAGGATCCAGTCGGCCTCGCGGACGCGGCTCAGCGCGGCGTCAAAGCCGCCGGTTGTGATCAGCTTCGATGTGTCGGGAGTGAAGAAGGGGTCGGGCTTGAGCGTGCGCGCGCGTTGCAGTCCCTGCGCGGCCGCTTCGGGCGTCAGGTCGAGCAGCAGGGAGGGAACACCGGCGTTGGCGAAGTGTGCGGCAATCTGCGCCCCCATCACACCGGCGCCCAGAACCGCGACCGATCGAATCACGGCTCCAGTCTAACGATCGTCGGTGCAAGGTTGCTACGACGGCCGGCTATCCCATCCTTCCAGGGCAGCTTCCGCCGCCGCCCGCCTCGCGGCGGCGCGGGAGTCGGGAACGCGGGTCGTCGGAGGCGTCCCTCGGCGTGCCTCAGGGTTGCGTGCTTTGATCTGGGCGGGTTTCTCTTCCGCTGCCTTCGCCGCCGCCGTAGCCTTTCTTGCCCGCTGTTCTTCGGCAAGCCGTTGCGCCTTGGCAGCCTGTGCTGCCTGATCGATGGCCCGCTGCTGATCGGCAGCTTTCGCCTCCGCGGCGGCGGCTTCAGCGGCCGCGCGGCGTTTCTCGGCGGCTTTCGCCTCAGCCAGGGCTTTCGCGGCGAGCTGTTCTTCGAAGACTCGCGCGTCGTTCGCCGCGCGCACAGCCCGCTCGGCGGCCTTCGCGTCCGCCGCGGCTCTTGCGGCCCGCTGCTCTGCGGCCGCTTGCGCCTCCGCGGCAGCCGCTTCAGCGGCCGCGCGGCGTTCCTCGGCGGCCTTCGCCTCAGCCAGGGCCTTCGCCGCCAGCTGTTCTTCGAAGATCCTCGCCTCATTTGCCGCACGCGCGGCTCGCTCGGCGGCCTTCGCGTCGGCAATGGCCTGTGCGGCCCGCTTCTCCTCCGCCTTTCGCATCTCAACAGCCGCGTGAGCGGCCTGCTCGGCCGCCTTCGCATCGGCAGCCGCTTGTGCGGCGCGCTGCTGTTCCACATCGCGAGCCTCGGCGGCACCCCGCGCAGCCTGGGCGACCGCTCGATGCTGGTCTACCGCTGTGGTTTCGAGCTCGGCGCGAGCCTTGTCGGCAGCTGCGAGGCGTTCCTCGGCGGCCTTTGCGTCGGCGACCGCCTGTGCAGCCCGCTTCTCCTCCGCTTTTCGCGTTTCAACGGCTGCCTGCGCGGCACGCTCCGCCGCTGTCGCGTCGGCAGCGGCCTTCGCCGCGCGTTGTTCTTCGGCGATGCGTGCTTCGGCGGCCGCTCGCACAGCCTGTTCGGCCGCCTTCGCATTCTCAGCAGCCGTCGCCGCGCGCTGCTGTGCGACGTCCCTCGTTTCGACAGCACCTCGCGCGGCCTGCTCGACGGCTCGATGCCGATCCAACGCCCTGGTTTCGAGCTCGGCGCGAGCCTTGTCGGCAGCCGCGAGGCGTTCCTCGGCGGCCTTGGCGTTGGCCGCCGCTTTTGCGGCTCGCTGTTCCTCGCCCGCTCGCGTTTGCGCCGCCGCGCGCACGGCGTCCTCCGCAGCACGCTGCTGACTAATGAACTTCTTTTCCGCTGCAGCCAGGGCCGCATCTGCGGCAGCGAGGCGTTCTTCGAGAGCCTTCGCCTCGGCAGCGGCCTTCCACGCACGCTGTTCCTCGGCGGCCCGCGTTTCGGCAGCCACGCGGACGGCTTGCTCCGCAGCACGCTGCTGACTGGCGAACTTCTTTTCCGCTGCAGCCAGGGCAGCGTCTGCAGCAGCGACGCGTTCCTCGATCGCTTTCGCCTCGGCTGCGGCCTGCTCGGCGGCACGTTTCCGATCGGCGAATTTCGCTTCGGCCGCGGCGAGGGTCGTTTCCGCGGCAAACCGGCGTTCTTCGAGCGCCTTCGCTTCCGCAGCCGCCTTCGCCGCACGCTGCTCTTCGGCGGCTCGCGTTTCGGCCGCCGCGCGTACGGCCTGCTCGGCAGCGCGTTTCTGATCGGCGGACTTTGCTTCTGCCGTGGCGAGGGCTGCGTCTGCAGCAGCGAGGCGTTCCTCGGCGGCCTTCGCGTCGGCAGCGGCCTTCCACGCACGCTGTTCCTCGGCGGCTCGCGTGTCGGCAGCCACGCGCACGGCTTGCTCCGCAGCACGCTGCTGACTGGCGAACTTCCTTTCCGCTGCAGCCAGAGCAGCCTCTGCAGCGGCGCGGCGCTCCTCGAGCGCTTTCGCCTCGGCAGCGGCCTTCGCCGCACGCTGCTCTTCGGCGGCACGCAGGTCGGCAGCAACGCGGATGGCCTGCTCGGCAGCACGTTTCTGATCGGCGAACTTCGCTTCGGCCGCGGCTACGGCAGCTTCCGCGGCGGCGCGGCGGTCCTCGGCGCCCTTCGCCTCGGCAGTCGCCTTCGCCGCACGCTGTTCCTCCGCGGCACGCGATTCGGCGGCAGCGCGCACGGCCTGCTCGGCGGCACGTTTCCGATCGGCGAACGTCGCTTCGGCCGCGGCAAGGGCAGCGTCGAGCGCAGCGCGGCGTTCCTCGAGCGCTTTCGCGTCGGCAATTTCAGTGGACCTGTCCACGAGAGAAGAAGGCGGCGCCGGCGAACTGAACTCCTCGTGCGCCTCGGCCGCCTCCTGTTCACGAACCGCGGCGGCAGCCGGCAGTGGGCGGAATAACCCAGCGGCGCGTTTCTCCACGGCAGCGCGTTCGAGGTACTCGACGAGTTGTTCGCTGAACACCTCGGGAGCGCAACCGACAGACTCTTCTTTGGCTCTGCGCAGCACCGACAGCCGGCCGCGGGACTGTGCCCCCGACGTCGCCAGTATCGGCATCGAGAGCATCTGCACGTGAATCGCGGCTGCGCCGAGCTCACGTAATCGAGCGGTCAACGCGCCATCGTCTTTCGGCGACAGGAGGGGCGGAGTCAGGATCAAATCGGGGACTCGCTGCCCGATTGCGGCGAGCGCGCGCTCGGCAGATGCCGCGAGTACCAGCTCCGCGCCGAGCTCGCGCACGATTGACTTGAGCTGCGTTACCTGTTGTCGGTCGTTCTCGATGGCAAGAATCACTGGCATCGTCGATCCGCCTGCGGGGGTACGCTCAACCAGGCCATGGACGAATTCATGGCAGGGCAGAATGTGTTCGGCAAAGGAATGGGGGTCGCAAGTCCCGTGCCCCGCTGATCAGAGACGTCTCCATTACATCTCTGGCCACATTCAGGTGGATTGTGGTGGCCGGCACGTCGACGTCCGGAAGGCGCCACACGCGCGCGTCCCAGATCCGCAGGACGGATTACAAGTCTGGTGGACGGGCGACACCTGGTCTTTGTGTACGGCAGATCGTGAGTGGCAGTGCCATTCACGCAGCGCTATCGTTGCCGCGCGTGAAGTCGTAAACGCCGATGTACGGACACGCAGGAGGAGTCATGTCTGAAATCACTGCGTACTGGCGTGTATGGGCGAAGAAGGCGACTTACGCCCTGGTAGTCGTTGCGTCACTCGCCGGCTCGTACGCGTGGGTCAGTACATGGCAGCGTGGGCAGGGAGTCACTTTCTACGGGCCGCGGCCTCCGGCCGGCGCCCGCATTGTTAATCAAACAACATCACCCGTTAACCCATTCGCCTCGGCCAACGGCAAACACCTTATCGCGTATGTGGTAACCGCGTCTGACTGTGGTTGGTCGAGGCTACCGGCGGGCATGGAGGCGATTCGCAAGCTGCGGGCAAAGATGCACGACTATCACGGAAAGTCCTACGCACAGGTCAGCGTCGTCGCTGTCGACATCGATGAGGATCTGAACGCGGGGTGGAAGTTTCTGGGAGAACTGGGAAACGGTCATCCGAGTGATGCGTTTGATCAGGTGATATTGGGAGGCAGCTGGCTGAACGAACAGATCGTCAGGTTTGTGTGGCGCGAGCAGATCGCGCGTCCAGCCACTCCGCAGGTCGTCCTGATCGAGCGACCGGTGAGCACCGACACCTATGTGGCGACATCTACGATCGGTGTCGGCGACGACAAGCTCGTAGGAGCTTTCGCGGGCGCGAATCAAATCACCGGGTGGATGAAGCAGGGTATGCCTCTGGATCACGCACAGGAAACGGCGGCGGCGACGCGGGTGCCTAGAGCTGAACGGTCATCTGAAGGTGGTGACATATGAAGATGTTGTTGCTGAGCATCAAGGGAGCAGTAGTCGGCGCGGCGCTGAGTCTCATCGCGCCAATCGGAACAGCGAACGCTACAGAGGGGTGCAGCTGCGTGCACTACGAGCTAGAGGGCAAGGTCGGGACAGCGCAATGCGGTGAAGGTGGTTCGGAAGCCAGCTACTGCGCAACGGGATGCTTCTTCTGCACGGTGCGGTGCTCCTAGTACCGGTTAGAGGCTGAGGCCACGTTCCCGACAGGAAGGTGTTTATGCGTATGCGATTGATCTGGCTGAGTGTCAAGGCAACGGTGGTTGGCGCAGCTCTTGGCGTCATGCTGCCGGGAAGTACGGTGGGCGCGCAGGATGATCCCACATGCCATTGTGAAGAGACGACCGCCGGCAAATACAAGTGTGAGAGCCCCACCGCTCAGGGTTGCGTCAGTGGCACCAAAACCTGCTGGGTGGGCTGTTCGTAAAGGAACAGGGCCACACTTCCAACTGGCGAGTGGCACGCTCGATCGGTTCGAACGAGTGCGCGTGCCCTCGACTCACCCACGTACGACGACCAGGCCTCTTCCGTTCAGCGTCTGGATTGTTTGATCCGAGGATTCCTCCATGCGCGTGATACTGATGTGTGCGGGATTGATTTCGTTGGCGTTGAGCGTCGCCGCGCACAGTCAGACTCAAACGCCCGCGGAATCCAGTCCGAAGTTCGACGTGGCGTCCGTAAAGCGGAGCTCACCGCAGGCCAGCGGCGTCAGTTTTGGTGCCCAACCCGGTGGCCGATGGTCGATGGTGAACGGACTCGTGGAGACGCTGATTCGCCAGGCTTACGTGTCACAGATGTACGATCTCAGCCGTTCGCCGGACTGGGTTCGCGCAGAACACTACGACATTCAAGCGAAGAGCGAACGGAATCCCGACCGCGAGCAGATGCGACTGATGCTGCAGGCGCTGCTGGCGGAGCGTTTTGGTTTGGTTGTGCACTCCGAGGTTCAGGAGCGGCCTATCCTGGCGTTGGTGGTTGCGCGGAGTGACGGCCGCCTCGGCGAGAGACTGCGTCGTTCCACGATAGATTGTGAGGCGGTCACTGCCGCGCGCCGCGAGGGGCGATCGCCAGCAGTCTCTCCTTCCAACGGCGCGCCGGCGTGTGGATTTACTTCAAACGGCGCTGAGATCCGCGCCGGTGGAGTGCCTATTTCAAGACTCCCCGGCATGCTGGGACCGCAGGACGGACGCCTCATCATTGACAAGACGGGTCTGAGCGGCAATTTCGAGTTCACGCTGACGCTCTCTAATGATCTGGATACCGCTCCCTATCCGCTTTCGACAGCACTCGAGGATCAACTCGGGTTGAAACTCGAAGCACAGCGCGCCGCAGTCCAAGTGCTGGTCGTCGATCAAGTGCAGCGGCCGACGGAAGACTAGCGCCCGCCCCAATACACCGCACTAATCAAGCCCTGCCCGCACGATCGGTCGCGTCAGGCAGGTCGGTCCCCCGGCGCCCTTGACGCTGATTTCCTTTCCTGCGTATTCGATGACCTCGACACCGGCCCGTTCGAGCGCCGCGCGTGTCCGTGGGTTTCCAGCGAGCATCACACAGCGGCCAGGGCCGAGCGCGAGCACGTTACAGCCCATCGAATCGAACTCCTGGTCCAAAACCTCGACCAGCCGATAGCCACGCCCGAGCAGCAGCTTGCGGAACGGCACGGGCAGGAGCGGGGAATAGACGACTGCCACATCGCGGTCCACGGGGCTGAGCAGCGACATCAGGTGCATCACATCGCCATCGCCGCGCCAGTGGGGAAGAGGCACGTCGATTACGTCGACCGATTCGCCGAGCAGCACGCGCAGTTGACGGATTCCCTCGGCGTTGCTCCTGTAGCCACGGCCGACGAGCAGCGTGCGCGCGTCCAGCCAGACGACGTCGCCGCCTTCGAGCAGACCGGGCGGTTCGATCCGCCCGTACACGCGGAACTCGGATCCGAACGATTCGAAGGAACGGCGCTGCGCTTCCGGTTCGGTTTCGCGTGTCTGCTTGCCCATCCGGCACAGGATGATCCCCTGCGGACTCACAATCGACGCATCGCGCGCGTAGACCGAGTCGAGCGTCGTGCCGGCGTCGCGCGGCAGAAGGTGGACGATGACTCCGGATGCGCGGAGGATGTCGAGCAGCCGCTCGAATTCGTCGATTGCCGCGCCGTAATCGGGCGCGGCGCCGAAATTCAGCGCCTTCCACTGTGCGGTAATCGTCTGTTCGTCGACGAACGCGTCGCGCGCGTGTTTCATCACCACGCTGACCAGCCGCCCGACCTCCGTCAACGCCCCTACTTCCATCGGATGAGGATCGATTCCCGGTCGAAGAGCGATACCGCCGCCCGCAGCACGAGCAGGTTGCCGGCCGCCAGCACGGCGGCAATCGCCATCAGGATTGTTCCGCTCAGGACGACACCGCCGACGAACTGGGCGACCTGCAGCACGCCGATGGGAATGATGAGGACGACGGCGCCGAGCTGCTGCGCGCTGCGCGGATCGTTCACGCGTGACGAGGCGCAGACGGCCAGTTGCAGGCCGAGAAGGGCGGCGAGCGGGCCGACCAGGAAAACGAGCCCGAGAGAGCGCGCCGTCAGCAGCGCCGTCCAGACCCGCGGCTCGGCAAAGATCGCGATGAGCACGACATACGCCACGAAGCAGCAGATCGTGAGGACGACGCCGGGGACAGCGGCGCTGATGACCTTCGCCGCCAGCAGTTCGCCGGTGCGGAGCGGCGTGGCGAGCAGCGGCTCGAGCGTGCGCGCCTGCTTTTCCCCGATCACGCTGTGCGCGGCGACCGACATGCCGCCCGTGACCGTGGTGATGCCGACGAGCAGCGCGAGCGCCTGCTGAAAGATGAAGGCCTGAATCGCCCCCTCGGCGCTGAGGCCGCGAATGGCCGGCTCGGTTCGATTGAACAGTTCGGCAATCTCGAAATCGGCTGAATCCGAAAGACGCTCTCCGGTCACAGCCGGAATGATCACGGCGATGGCGAACGGATACAGAATCGCGCCCATGCCTGTCAGCAGCGCCGGGACGAAGATGCCCGGGCTGTGCCGCAGCTCGGCGAAGTCCTTTGCGACCAGGGCGAGAATCCGCTTCATCGCGATTCGTCCTTGAGCAGCCGCAAGTACACCTCTTCGAGCGGCCGCTCCTCGGGAATCACCGACACGATCCTCGCACCGGCTCCGGCCAGTGCCGTGACGATCGGCGGTGTGATCACGCTGTTGCCGTCCACGCCGATCGACAGCCTGTCGCCATCGACGGTCACATCGGTTGCGCCGGCCGATCTGGCGACCGCCGCGTATTGTCCAGCCGGACCCTGGAGCGTGACGACGATCCGCTGGCCGAACAGCCGCGAGCGAAGGGCCGAGGGCGTGTCGAGGGCGATGAGCCGGGTTCGCAGGACACCGACGCGATCGGCCACGCGATCGACTTCGTCGAGGTTGTGCGTCGAGAGGATCACGGTGCGGTTCTCGCCGCGCAGCCGGAGAATGAGCGCGCGGGTGTCGTGCGCGCTTTCCGGATCCAGGCCGGCGGTCGGCTCGTCCAGCAGCACGATCGCCGGATCGTGCAGGAGCGTGCGCGCAAGCGCGACCCGCTGCTTCAATCCCTTCGACAGCTGCGCCGTCGGATCGTTGGCCCGGTTGGCAATGCCGAACAGATCGAGCACGGCGTTGACGGCGCGCTCGGTGGGCGCCACGCCCTGCAGGCGCGCGTAGACGATCAGGTTCTCGAAGACCGTCAAGCGATCCCAGAGTCCGGGCGCCTCGGTGAGGAAGCCGATCCGGCCGCGCAGGTGTGAGGCCCGGGCCGTCATCCGCTCGCCGCCGACGTGCACGGTGCCGGCCGTCGGTGCGATGAGGCCGGCGAGCATCCGCAGCGTGGTCGTCTTGCCCGCGCCGTTGGGACCGAGCAGCGCGAAAATCTCGCCTGGCGCCAGCTCGAAGGTCACGTCTTCGACGGCGACGCGGCTGTCGAACCGCCGCGTCAGGTGCGAAGCGGTCAGCACGCCGTCTGGTCCTTAGTCCCTGGTGCCTGGTTCCTGGTCCGTCCTTGGTCCTTCGTCCGTCCTGACGTCCTTCGTCCTTTGTCCGACGGACCACGGACCACGGACGCAGAACGGACCACGGACCAAGGACGGACTAAGAACGAAGGACAAAGCACCAAGGACTAGTACGCAGCAAGCGTCTTGATCGCTTTCAGGACGTCGGCCGATCCCGGCAGGATGACCTCTTCGAGGACCGGTGCGTACGCCACGGGGCAGTCGAGCGAGGCGACCCGTTTCACCGGCGCGTCGAGGTATTCGAAGAGCTCGTCGGAAACGCGGGCGGCGATTTCGGCGCCGAATCCGCACGTCAGCTGATCTTCGTGGGCGACGACGACCCGGTTCGTGCGCCGCGTATAGTCGGCAATCGTCTCCCAGTCGTACGGGATGATCGATCGCAAATCGACCACCGCCACGCTGATGCCGTCCCTCTCCGCCTGCTGCGCGGCGAGCAGCGAGCGCTGCACGAGCGCGCCCCACGTGAACACCACGACGTCCGTTCCGTCGCGCACGATCGACGCTTTGCCGAATGGCACCGTGTAGTTGTCGCCGGGGTAGGGTGACTTGTTGTAGGTCTGCCGGTACAGGTGCTTGTGCTCGCAGAACAGCACCGGGTCGTCGCAGCGGATGGCCGTGCGCAGCAAACCGGCGGCGTCCTGCGCCGTCGACGGGAACACGATGCGGATGCCGGGCGTGTGCGCGAAAATCGCCACGCCCGACTGGCTGTGATACGGCGCGCCGCCGCGCAGGTAGCCGCCGATCGGAACGCGGATGACGACGGGGCACGACCACCGGTTGCCCGAGCGGTAGCGCATCATCGACAGCTCATCGCGAATCTGCATGAAGCCGGGCCAGATGTAGTCGAAGAACTGGATTTCGACCACCGGCTTCAGGCCGCGGAGCGCCATCCCGACGGCGCGGCCGATGATGTTTGCCTCGGCGAGCGGCGAATTGAAGACGCGCTCGCCGCCGTAGAGCCGCTGCAGACCGTGCGTGACCTTGAACACGCCGCCCTTGCCCGCCACCTGCGCGAGCGCTTCCTCGCGCGAGGCATCGGCCACGTCTTCGCCGAAAACGACAATCCGGGGATTCCGGGCCATCTCGTCCTTCAGCGTCCGATTGATGGCGCTCACCATCGTGTCGGGGGCGCCCTCGGGCGCGGCCTCGCTGACGAACACATCGGACGCTGGATCGACGTCGGGCGAGAAGACGAAGTCGGCGGCCGTGGCGGGATCCGGTACAGGCGCGTCGAGCGCGGACGCAGCCGCCTCGTTGACTTCCTGATCGACCGCGGCAGCGATCTCGGCCAGCTCCGCGTCCGTCGCCAGGCCTTCGTGCTTGAGGAAGTGACGCATGCGCACGAGCGGGTCGCGTCGCGCTTCGGCCTCGCGTTCGGCTGCCGTCTTGTACAGCTTCTCGTCGTCCGAGAGGGAATGCGAGTACGGCCGGACGACCGTTGCATGAACCAGCACCGGGCCGTAGCCGGCCCGCACGTGGGCCACCGCCTCGCGCATCGTCCGATAGCTGGCGAGGTAGTCGGTGCCGTCGCAGCGGTGGACGCGCAGGCCGACGAAGCCCTCGACGATCCGCGAAATGTCGCCGCCGGGTGTCTGCACTTCGACGGGAACGGAAATGGCGTAGCCGTTGTCTTCGACGAGGAAGAGGACCGGCAGCTTGCGCACGCAGGCCGTGGTCAGCGACTCCCAGAACTCGCCCTCGCTGGTCGCGCCGTCGCCGATCGAGACGTAGGTGATCTCGTCCGCGTGGAACTGGTTGTCGCGGTCCGGTATCCGATCGACGCGTTCGTAGACGCGGCGCGCGTCCGCCGAGCCGACGGCGTGGAGACACTGTGTGCCGGTGCAGCTGCTCTGCGACGGAATGTTCAGGGCGCGGTGGCCCCAATGGGACGGCATCTGCCGGCCGCTGTTTGCCGGGTCGTCTTTCGAGCCGACCGATGCGAGAAACATCTCACGCGGCGTCATCCCCAGCGTGAGACACAACGCGCGGTCGCGGTAATACGGGAAGAACCAGTCGTAGCCGGGCTTGAGCTGTTTGCCGGCGGCGACGAGGATGGCCTCGTGGCCCGCGCCGCTGATCTGGAAATATGCCTTTGACTGGTTCTTGAGCTGAATCTCCTTGTCGTCGACGCGGCGCGACAGGAGCATCAGGCGATAGGCCGACAGCAGGTCGTTCTTGGTGAGTCCTTCGTGATCCCGGCGCGCTTTTGCCGCGGAGGCGCGGGCGTCCGCGCCGTTGGCCAGGGTCGACCCCTTCATCGCTGCGCCGATTATGGCACTAAGCAATGGCACCCCTAAAGGGGTCCCTTCCAGGCAGGATGGGACTACGACTCGGCGTCGGACAGCCAATCGGCGCGGATCGGGCTGAACACGTCGAGCTCGAAGGTATCGTCGAGCGCTTCCGCCTGGTGCGGTGTCCGCGACGGGATATGGAGGACCTCTCCTTCACGGACGATGATCTCTTCGCCGCCGACGAGAAAACGCAGCGCACCCTGCAGGATGTAGGTCATCTGCTCGCTCTCGTGCGCATGCATCGGAATCACGGCGCCGCGCTTCAGATAAATCTGCGCGACCATTTCGCGCTCCCCGGTCACGATCTTCTGCGAGACCATCTCCGTGACCTTGTCGAGCGCGATCTCATCCCAGCGATGCAACCGGGCGACAGGCACCGATTACCGCCCGTAATTCAAAATGCAAAATGCAGAATGCAAACTAACGCGCTCGCCCTTTCGGTTTGCATTTCGAACTTTGCATTTTGCATTCCCGGCAGCCATCAATGCACCCGCCGGTTGATGTCGTCCTGACGGCCGCCGGGATGCACGTCGAACTTGCGGCGCATGCGGTTGATCCGCCATTTGATCAAGCGGTACTGGATTTCGGCCTTGAGGTTGATGCGCGGCTTCTTGAGGTAAATGTAGCCGGCCGCCAGGCCGCCAAGATGCGTGGTATGCGCCAGACCGTCCGGGCCGCCGAACGTCGACAACAGCGAGATGCCGCCCATGATCATGACGAAGTACTTCGCCGGAATCGGGAAGAGCAGCATCAGCAGAATCGGCCGGTGCGGGAAGTAGAGCGCATAGGCCAGCAGGACGCCGAAAATCGCCCCCGACGCTCCAATGGTCAGTGACCCGTAGAGGGACGCGAACGCCGCGATCGGCACGAATGAAAGCACGAGCGTTGTGAACGCCGCACCGATGCCGCAGACGAAGTAGAACTTGACGAAGAAGCGCGTGCCCCACATCCGCTCGAGCTCGACGCCAAACATCCAGAGCGCCAGCATGTTGAACAAAATGTGGAAGAAAGATTCGCGGCTGT
>JAICQE010000106.1 GCA_025938035.1 Vicinamibacteria bacterium | reverse complement strand
GTGTTGGCGTCGTACGCCGAGACATAGCCGCGCACGCCGAGCTCGGCGCCGCCGTTGCCGATGAGAACCATCCCTTTCACCACGCGAGGGGCGCCGGTGATGGTGTACGGCTTTGTCTTGTCGATCGTGTTCACGTCCCACAGCGGCTTTCCCGTCGCGGCGTCGAGCGCCACGAGGCGGCCGTCGATCGTGCCCACGAACACCTTGCCGCCCCACACGGCCACACCACGGTTGACGACGTCGCAGCAGGCGTTCACCGCCCAGCCGCCCGGCACGACCGGGTCGTACGCCCAGAGCTGTGCACCGGTCGCCGCGTTGTAGGCCTTGACCTTGCTCCACGCCGTCGACACATAGAGAACGCCATCGACCACGATCGGCGTCGCTTCCTGGCCCCGATTCGTGTCGAGGTCCGCGAACCACGCGAGCCCCAGCTCCTTGACGTTCGCCGTGCTGATCTGGTCGAGCGGGCTGAAGCGCTGCTCGTCGTAGGTGCGCCCGTGCGTCATCCACTGCCCCGGCTCGGAGTCGGCCGCGACGAGCCGTTCGGCGCCGACGGCCGCGGGCGTCGATGAGGCTGAGGCGGTTTTCTCGGTCGGCCGGTAGCAGCCTGCTAGGCCGATGCAAACCGCGAGAAACCAAACCATACGTAAAGAGAAAGACATGCTGTAGCTCCGGGTCCTTTGGGATTCGCGCAAGAATACCGAACCGTTCGACAAAGAAAAAGGGCACGGAGAACAAAGCGTTCTTCGCGCCCTTCGCGGTTATCCGGCTGAAGCCGGACTCTACGTCGTAGGGACTAGAAGTCGAACTGCGCGCTGATCTTGAACAGCCGGGCCGACGTCACGGACACCGGCGACAGATAGTTCGGTCCGTAGTTCTGCACGTACACGTCAACCGTGTTGGAGTTCGCCACGTTGAAGACGTCCAGCGCCACCATCGTTCGGGTGTTGGCGTGCCTGAAGACTTTCCCGAACCGCAGATCGACGCCATTCAGCCGATCGCCGTACTTCGTCCCGGGCTCGACGAGGTTGAAGAACTGAACGGCCTGGCCGCTCGAGAACCCGCGTCCCAGGTTCGTCTGCGTGATCACGCCCGGGATCTGGAGCGCCAGCGCCAGCCCGCTGAGGCTCTGCTGGGAGATGCTCGGGAAATTGGCTCCAGCAAACGGCACGCTGTGAAACGTTCCGCTGACCAGCACATCGAGCCTCGGCACCATGTAGCTGGCAAGCCCCTTGGCGTTCGTCTGCCAACCCGACTCGCGACGGCAGAAGGCCTGCGGCCACTGACCGAGGCCGCCGACAAACGGGGAGTCCGCGAGGAACGGCTGTGAGCCGCCCCACGGGCCGAAGATGTAGACCTCCGGGTGCGCCCTGACGACGCCGCAGTCGTCCTCGACGCGGTTTCCGGTGCTGAACCCGGCCTGCACGGTCACATTACGCAGCCGCGCATTCAGCGTAAGGTCCACACCGTTATAGGTGTTGTCGATGCCGCCGAGATTGTCGGAGTGCGTGCGGAAGTTATCGAACTGCCCGAACTTCCCTGGCTTGATGTCGTAGAACGTCAGCGTGTTGCCCCCGCCACCCGGCAGCTTCGGGTCGGATGGCACGGTGTATTGGAACGCGTCGAAGTCGGCCGGCGTGAGCGCGCGGTTGACCGTCACGAGCGTGTTGCCCCACGTGCGGCGGAAGTAACCCACCTCGACTGACACTCGCGGGAAAATCTCCTGCACCACTGCGAGGTTCAGATCCCAGCTGTACTCACGCGCATTCCACGCGTCGGTCACCGCCGGATCGACGGTGAGCAGGCTCGGCGTGATTCGCCCGAAGTTCGGATTGGCCATCGGGCCGCACTCGCCGTTGGCGGCGGTGTTCAGCAGATCACAATCGGGCCGGTAATTGCCGGACCGCGAGTCACCCAGGCCGAAGGTCGCGTCGTTCCATGGCCTGGTCGTTTGGGCTACAAAGCGGCCTATGCCGGCAGGGCTGAAATTCGCCCATTCGTCAACGGTGTTCACCGTCGTGAGGTATTTGCCGAGGAAGAACTTCGCCGCGGTCCTGCCGTTCCCGAACACATCGTAGGTGGCGCCAAACCGGGGCATCAGGTCCTTCTGACTCAACGGGCCATCCTGTGCCGGGAACACGAGCGCTGTGGGAACGAAGACGTTCGGGCCCATCTGCTGCTCGTCGAACGAGTCACGGAGATACTCGAACCGCAGACCGCCCTGAAGCGACAGACGGCCGACCTGCCAGCGATCCTGCGCATACATGGCGAAGATGCCCTGATGCTGGTTCTGATCGGATGCGTGATCCGCATACATCGTGATCTGGTAGGGCACGGTGCCGCTCGACGGAAGCGGCAGCGGATAACCCGGAGGGGCACCCTGGAAGTGATACTTGAGCTGCGAGTCGTTGTAGTAGTTTTTCGGGAACGTCGAGTCGTTCCGATGGTAGCGAATGCCGAACTTCGACGAGTGCGACCCGGTCACATACGACGTCGCACCTTCGTAGATCGTCGTGTGCCCGGTGTGCCCGGACCAGAAGGCCGCACGATAGTTGATGTTCTGCAGCGGGAGCGCGCTGCCGGTGGGGCTTCGATTGGCCGGAATGACCAACGCGTCGTCCTGCACCTGGATCATGGTGCTGTCGTATGAGTTCTTCTGCTCGCTGCCCCACCAGAAGTAGGGTCCCAGTCCCACATTCGCCTCGAGCAGCAGGCGATTGGTCACCGGCGACGACCAGCTGATCTTGCCGAGCATGCTCGGGTGATTCTGCGTGAAGCTCTGCGCCTCGGGCGAGGCGATGAGGCCGGTGAACGACAGGCCGGATCGCGAGCCGCCTTCGATGCAGTGCTGACAGTTGTACTGGACGTTCATCCAGCCGTCGATCTTGTTGCGCGGCGTTGCCTGCCACGTCAGCCGTCCGGAGGTGTTCTTCCAGGTGCCGTCGTCAATCGCCTGCTTGGTCGTCGGCTCGTAGGTCCATTTCGTGGGATCGCCCGCGTTGGCGTTGGTGAACATGTTGATCCGCTGGCGATTGCCCTGGTGGCGGAACGACGCGAAGAACCAGAGGCGATCGCGCAGAACCGGGCCCCCGAACGCGGGGTTCACATCCCACAGCTTCTCGAGTGAGATCGGCGTCAGGCCGGTCGCCTTCTGCGCGTCGCTCAGGTTCTCGGTCTGGAACGCGTCGCCCGCGTAGTTGAAGAACATGTTCCCGCTGAAGCTGTTGCCGCCCTGCTTCTGGATCACGTTCACCTGTGGGCCGCCGGTGACGGACTCGGCCAGCGCGCCGCTCAACGTGACGTTGATTTCCTCCGCGTTCCCCACCTCCGGCGTGTATCCCGACACGCCCATGCCCTGGTACCCGGCGCTCTGTCCGTTCACCTGGACCTGTCCTTCGTTGCGCCGCCCGCCGTGAATCTGGAACACGCTGAAGATCGGCCCGGACGACGACCCGACGTCGTTGCCCTGGACGTTGATCGCCGGCACCAGCGCCGTGAAGCTGAAGTACTGACGGCCGGACGGGATGTCGGAAACCGTTGCGCCGGTGAACGTCTGCTCTGTTCGCGCGCTGGTCGTGTCCACGACAGGAGGTTCACCCGTCACGGTGATGGCTTCCGCGACCGCGCCGACTTTCAGATCCTGGTCCACCCTGGCGATGAACGTGCCGGTCAGCACGATCCCTTCACGCCTGATCGGCGTGAACCCCTGCAAGGTGAAGGAGATCGTATAGGTGCCCGGCCTGAGGTCGTCGATCGAGTACTGGCCGACGCCATTGGTGACGACCGAGCGCGTCTTCTCGATGAGCGCGGGGCTCGAGGCTTCAACCGTGACGCCGGGCAGTACGGCGCCCGACGCATCTTTCACCGTGCCGACAATCCCCTGCGCGGACACGACCGTGGGCGCGAGGACGAGTCCTACAGCGATCAGGAAACGTTTCGACAACCGATACATAGTCCTTCCCTCCGAGGTTGAGAGACACCCCGCCCGAACCGCACCCTGACAGGTTTCTTCCGGTGTACCAGAACCGTAGCCCGGCCAGAAATATATGTTTCGTTTCAACTAAGAGGTTTTTGATATCAGTGAGGCGGATTTCTGCTGAAAAGACGGCAAGAAGACGGCGTTCGCTGTGCTAGGCTTCGCCGCATGGAGCTGCGTCATCTGCGGTATGTGGTCGCTGTGGCCGACACGCTTCACTTCGGCCACGCGGCGGAGCGGCTCCACCTCAGCCAGCCGCCGCTCAGCCAGCAGATCCGCCAGCTGGAAACGGAGCTGGGCGTCGCGCTGTTCCACCGCACGAAACGGCACGTCGAGCTGACCGACGCCGGCAAGCTGTTCGTCGAGGAGGCGCGCGTCATTCTCGCGCACGCCGCGCACGCGTCGAACCTGGCGCTGCGCGTGAACCAGGGTGAAGTCGGCCAGCTGTCCATCGGCGCTGCCGGACCGGCCGACGCGCAGGTCTTCGTCGACATCCTCCGCGCATTCGCGCGGCGGCATCCGCAGATCCGGATGGTGGTGCGGAACATGGGCTCCGCGGAGCAGGCCCGCGCGATCCGTGAAGGACGTTTACATGTCGGATTCGTCGCGCTCCCGATCGACGAACCGGATCTGGCCACCGAGACGGTGCTGCGGCGGCCGATCGTGATTGCACTGCCGCGCAATCACCCGCTGGCGGCGCGGGGACGCGTTCCACTGCACGCCCTCGCCAACGAACCGCACATCATGTTCGCGCGCCGGATGGGTCCACGCCTCTACGATGCCGTGCTGGCCGCGTGCCGGGAGGCCGGTTTCACCATGCAGATCGCTCACGAGGTCGACAATCTCCACACGGCGTGCGCGCTGGTCGAGGCCGGCCTCGGCGTGTGCTTTGTGCCGGCGGCGATTCAGGAGAAGCACTCGACGGGGATCATCCTGCGACCGGTGTCGCCGGCGCTGCCGCACGTCGAGTCCCAGCTCGCGATCGCCTACAAGCCACAGTCGTGCGAGCTGGTCTCTCTGTTCGTCGACGTCGTCCGGGAAGTGCTGGCGACGCGGCGGAGCCGCTCACGCGGCCCACGGCGGTCAGCGCAGGCCCCTCGACCTGGCTCGGGGCAAGCCATCAGAATGGCGTCGGCGTAGCGGCCGCGATCGACTCTAAAGGCGCGCGCCGACGAGACCTCTCAGCCTGGCGTTCGTCGCGTCGTCCATATCGGCAAACCGCACGGCGAAACCAATGCCGGGCGACGCGCCGATGACCGTCCCATGGACGCTGAGCTCGCCGTCGGGCACCGCCACGCAGATTTCCCGCACATGCGTGCCCTCCGGCGGAACAGTGAAGCGATCGTCGATATAGCAGCCGGTTGGACTGATGCTGCTGACGCGCGCCTGCTGCTCACCCCACGGGCTCACCCAGTTGCACTCGAAATACCGGTAGATGCGCTGCCGCTGCCGACGGCCGTTCCGCGGGCCTCGGTTCCAGAGGGCAGTAAACCATTGCCCAGCCATCGTGTTTCTCCAAAGGGGTCTGCGTACACCGACCGGCAAGAACAGCGCCAACGTCCGCGCGGCCTGTATCTGCAGTTGCGGGCACAACTGTCCCGACCGGCGATCACAGTTATGTGCGGTCAAACACAACTGGCGTCGGTCTAGAAACCGATCGTCGTCGCGATGCCGATGCCCACTCCGCCCGCCGGCGCGGCCTGAATTCGAGATACTGGCACAATATAGAGAGCCCGCCGGTGGCGTGCGTCGACGACCTGGCCTGTGACACCTCCGGACACCGGCGCGAAAAACGACCACCAGATACACCCCACATCGACGCCATAGCCGGGCCCGCTGGTCTTGCACTTGACCCATGCGGCCAGCGCGCCGGCGCCAATCCCAATCAGCGTTCCGTTCGCGGTCGAATCCCGTTCCTCGACCCGGCGCACGCCAAGTGCGGAAACCGCCAGGCGCTCGGAGCGGAAGTTCCACCGGCGGCGGCGAAGCTCGAGTCGATCGCCGGCAACAGACACGACCTTCCCGCTGATGCTGCGGCCGCCCTCGAGATCGACGACGATGGCCGTTCCCGGTCTGATCAATGCGGACAGCCGACCGAACGATTGAACTGGCTCCTGCGCCGTGACTTCTCCGGACAGCACACCGAGAGCAGCCACCATGAGCAAACCACGCCTGATTGCCATTGGACGTCTCCGGGGAACACATGCAGCGTAGCCGTCGCATGCGGTCCACGTCCTGACGCCGCGCTGAAACGTCCTGAACGCGCGTCGCTGCACAGAAAGGCAATACGATGTGGCAATGCGCACGTCCCCATCCGATTCGTCAGCCGACCGCCTTCGCCGGCGGCTGCAGCAGCCAGGCATCCTGGTCATGCCCGGCTGCCACGACGCGATGTCGGCCAGGCTGATTCAGGAGGCCGGCTTCGAAATCGGTTTCATGAGCGGCTTCGCCGTGTCGGCGTCACGTCTCGGCATGCCCGACACGGGGCTGATCTCGTACGGCGAGCTGGTCGATCAGGGAACGAACATCTGCCGGGCGGTGACGATCCCGATGATCGGCGACGGCGATACCGGCTTCGGCAGCGCGCAGAACGTGAAGCGCACGGTGCAGGGCTACGCGCGCGCGGGGTTCGCCTGCATCATGCTGGAGGACCAGGTCGCACCGAAGCGCTGCGGCCACACCGAAGGCAAGGCCGTGGTCGCGCGGGAGGAAGCGCTGATGCGCATCCGCGCCGCCGTCGACGCGCGCGACGCCGGCGAGGACATCCTGATCATGGCGCGCACCGATGCCCGCATCGACGGCCTCGACGAGGCGATCGCGCGCTGCCGCCGGTTTCGCGAGATTGGCGCCGACATCACCTTCCTCGAGGCGCCGACGAACGAAGCCGAGATGCGCCGTTATTGTACCGAGGTGGACGGGCCGAAGATGGCCAACCTCATCGAGGGCGGTAAGACACCGCTGCTGCCCCCGGCGCAGCTGGACGCCATCGGCTACGCGATCGCCGTGTATCCATTGACGATGCTGAATGTGTCGATTCAGGCGATGCGGTCGGCGCTCAAGAACCTGAGGGCCGGTGAGCGCGCGGCGGCCGCGATGGAGTTCGACGAGCTGAAGCAGGCGGTCGGCTTCCCTGCGTACTACGCCGAAGAAGCGCGTTACAAGGTGTAGGCCGTTGGCAGATTCGTCACTGTACGACATCGACGTCAGAACCATCAGCGGCCAGACGCAGTCGCTTGGCGCCTATCGCGGAAAGACGCTCCTCATCGTGAACGTCGCGAGCCAGTGCGGATTCACTCCGCAATACGAAGGGCTCGAGGCGTTGTTTCGCAAATACCAGAATCAGGGATTCGTGGTCCTCGGCTTCCCGTGCAATCAGTTCGGCCGGCAGGAGCCTGGCACGGAGGCGGAGATTCAACGGTTCTGCACCTCGTCGTACGACGTCACGTTTCCGCTGTTCGCCAAGATCGACGTGAACGGCCCGGCGACGCATCCGCTCTACGAACACCTCAAGTCGGCGCGGCCGGGTCTTCTGGGGACCGAGGCGATCAAGTGGAACTTCACGAAGTTCCTCGTGAACGCGCAGGGCGACGTCGTCGCCCGCTACGCGCCGTCAGATACGCCGGAGAAGATCGACCGCGACCTCGCGAAGCTGCTTGCCGAATGAGCTGATGGCTTTCGTGGGGCGAGCCTTGCAGGCTCGCCTCGCGAACCCGCAGGGTTCGCGCCACGGAAGCGAAGTCCGCGCTAGGTCAGCACCAGCGAGCGCATGCTGATCCCGGGCCACTGAAAGCCCTCGCAGAACGTTTCGATCGGACCGCCGCGCTCGACCAGCCCCAGGCAATACAGGAGCGGCAGGAAGTGGTCGTACGACGGATGCGCGAGCGTCGCCAGTGAACCGAGCGACAGAAAATTGATCGCCTCCTCGTGGCGGCCGGCGGCGATCGCCGACGCCATCCGCCGGTCGAACTCGATCGCCCAGTCGCGCGGCGTCTTCGTCACGCCGGTGCCACCGCGCTCACGCAGGTTGTGCACGACGTTGCCCGATCCGATGACGAGCACGCCCTTCGAACGGAGACTCCGCAGCCGCTGTCCCAGCTCGTAGTGAAACTGCGGCGGGCGGCTGAAGTCGACGCTGAGCTGCAGCACCGGGATGTCGGCGGCGGGATACATGTACTTGAGCGGCAGCCACGTGCCGTGGTCGAGCCCCCACGCGGTGTCGCGGTGGACCGCCGTGTGCCCTTCCAGCGCGCGCGTGACTTCCCGCACCACGGCCGGGTGTCCCGGTGCCGGATATCTGAACTCGTAGATCTCGCGCGGAAAACCGCTGATGTCGTAGTTCATCGCCGGCGTGTTGCCGGTGACGAGCGAGGCGCCCTCGGTGAGCCAATGCGCCGAGACCATCAGGATCGCCGCTGGCCGCGGCAGCGTGCGGCCAATGCGCCCCCACTGCTCGGTCCAGACATTGGGATCGATCACGCTGAACGGCGTGCCGTGACCGACGAAGACCACCGGCATTCGCTCGGTCGCCGGCAGCTCTTCGAGCACGCCCAGCGCCTCGTCCAACCCCGCCGGCCTGCGCAGCACCATCGCCGCAACCGTGCCGGCGCCCAGTGCGCCGAGCGCCGCAAGCACGGCACGGCGGCCGCCGTTTACAGGCGCAGCGTTCGGCTGGGTCGCAGAAGGGTTTCGGTGTTTCCGGCGTGACATGGATTCCTTAACGGCCGCCGAGGGGACTCGATGGCTGACGGTTTCTGACGAGATCGCGAATGACTTCGTCGTAGTACGGCTTGTCCTTGAGGCTTGCGCGCGAGGCGGGGAAATACGTCAGCGCCACGCTCAGCACGCTTGGATTCAGCGCCGTCAGCGAGACCGCGGTCCGCTCGCCTCCCGACAGCCGTGTGTTGTCGATCATCGGGAAATCGAACAGTCCGACGAGGAAGTTGGTGTCGATTTCCCGCTTCGCCTGGAGGTCGAGAGCCGGCTGCCGGCATTCTTCGTCGGTCAACGGTTGCGTGACGTAGAGATGCACGAGCACTTCGCGCGCCGCCTCGTTGTACTGCAGCAGCTCGAGCCTGAACTGTCGGTAACGCGCGGTGCCGTCTGTCGTGTTCATCGACAGGCAGACGCGGGCAGCCCCTTCGCCGGGCTTCATCTGCGGATCCGGAACCGTTCTCGTTCCAAACATGAGAAACGCCTGCAGGTCGTTGATCTTTTCGGGCAGAGCGTCGCCGCGCTCGATCATCCCGGCCTCGGAAAGTGCCGTGAGCTGGTGCTCGATGACCTGCAGCGCGACCGATTCGAGACGGCTGCGGAGCTCGGTGTTCGTGTCGCGCTCCTCGACGCCGATGCGCCGCTGGACGTCCTTGAAGAGGGGCCCGATATCGAGCGACTCGTGAAAGTTGTAGGCGAGCAGCTCCAGACTGAGAATCTGCTGGCGAATCAGCTCCTCGGAGGACAGGCGCAGCGAAGGATCCCGAGCCATGAACGTGGTCAGGATCGAATTGAACATGTCCTTGCGGAGATTGCTGTCGGCCTCTTCGCGCCGTCCCATCATCTCGGCGTAGAGGCGGATGTTGCTTTCCACCTGCTGCCGCTCGTTGAGCGACGAGTTGAACCAGTAGCCAAGGACGAGCGTGACCAGCGGAAGGGCGAGCGCCTTGATCAGATCGACCCAGGTGCTGCCCGCTTTCACGTCGCGCTGGACTGCAGGCTGGGGAACCTCCCCGTCGCTCGTGCTCACCGGCGCTTCAGCTCGTACTTCCCATCCGAGAGCTTCACCAGTTCGTAGTTGTAGGCGGCGGGATTCGGTCCCGAGAAGACAGCCGCGGACGGCCGTCCCTCATACGACGGCAGCGTCAGCGTGCACTGCCCTTGCTCGGATACGTTGATGCGGTACGAACCGTCGGCGGCGGTGGTTCCGGTCACCGCCGCTTCTTTCCCGCACTGGATTTCGATCGCGGCACCCTTGACGCCCTGCCCGCCGAGGACGATGGTGCCGTAGATCTGCCCGGCGTCCACCACCGCAGGAAGCGTGAGCAGCGCGAACGCCACGCAGCTCGTAGCGAAGACTCTCATGGTCATCACGGAACCTGGACGCCGTTGGCGTCGTGATAATGGCCATGCGCCGGATCCCAGACACGCACACCACCCGTGCTGCCGGTGCGGAATGACGCCGCGGCCGCGGCCAGGCCGCCGACGATTGCCAGGCCGACAACCGCCATGAGCACGCGCGACTGACGTCTGCTGCTCGTCTTCGACTCGCAGCATTTCTTGAACTTGCGCCCGCTGCCGCAGGGACAGAGATCGTTTCGGCCGGTCTTTGCTGCCATAGAAACCCCCGTGCTGTAACAGCCAATTTACAGCACAGTTGGGCGTTTCGGGTCTACCTCTGGCATATCCGCCGGCGGGACGTGGCTTCCGCCTTCAGGTGGCTTCCGCCTGAAGGCGGAAGCTTACTTGGAGCTGAACTGCACCGTGACGGTCATGATCACAGGAATCGGGACGTTGTTCAGCCGTGTCGGTGTGTACTGCCACTGACGAACGGCCTCCGTCGCCGCCGCAACGAACGGCGCGGTCTGAGCGTCCGCCGTTCGGGGGCGGAGACTCACGATGTCTCTCACCGAACCGTCGGCACCAATCGTCGCCTCCAGGATAACGACGTAACTACCGCCTCCTGGGGGGCAGGTTGGGGCCACGTGGCTGATCTGCTTGGGCGCCGCGATTTGACCTCCCACGCGTACCGGCAGTTGCGCGGCCTGCGGAAGGGCGAAGAGCCGCGGCGTCACGTTGCGCCTGTCGACGGCGAGAAGCGCTGCTGGGGCGCTGCGCGGGAGAACGGCGGCGCCAGCGCCGCACGTCACCGTGACGGTTTCCGCAAGGCCGCCAACCTGCATGACAAGCGAGAGCTGCTGTTCGCCGCCACGACTCAAGTCCACGGTCTGGGTAATCGACCTGAAGCCAGGCAGCCGCGCGGTCAGCTCGTATCTCGCCGGAGGGATGTCGCGCAGCAGAAACCGGCCGGTTCCGTCGGTCACCGCCGGGTACGAAGCCCCCGCAGCGTTCGCGACAGTGACCTGCACGCCGGGCAACATGGCGCCGCTGGTGTCGCGGAGCGAGCCCGAGAGCGAGGCGGGCGCCTGCCCTGCCGGTGCGGCGGCGGCCGCTGGACTGGCAACGACTGGACGCGGCGCCACGCGGCGGACGACGGGGCGCGCCTGCGAGGGCGCCTGCGCGGAAGTTGCAGGCGCAGACGCTTGCACAGACAGGGCGACATCGCGCGCGATTCCGGGCACGACCGTCATCGTCTCGACGGGTGCCGTCAGCGTCACGGCCACGACCGGCGCCGCCACCGCGAACACCGTGAATAGCGTCAGCATTCCAGCGCCGGGGGTCAGCGACTCATGCCGTCGTGAAGAGCTCAGCATCGCGGCAATTCTCCTTTCGAGGGACGACGAATTGACGATCGCGGGTGCCGACGCCCACCGGTTTCCACCGGCCAGCACCTGCCGTGCGACGGCCAGCAGGTGCGAGGCGTAGTCCGCGGCATTGACACCACGGCGGAGCACCGCATCGTCGCAGGCCTGCTCGCTCTCATCGCGCAGGCGCCGGCACGTGACCCACATCAGCGGATTGAACCAATAGATCGCGCACAGGATCTGTGCCGCGATTTGGAGTGTCCAGTCGCGGCGCGCGATGTGCGCAAGCTCGTGCGCGAGGACGGACTCGACTCGCGCGGCAGACCACAGCGCCGCGCCAGCCGGGACGATGATTCGTGGCTTCAGGAAGCCCCACGTCAGCAATGGCGTGCGAGCGTGACTCTCGAGGACGGCCACGGTCGGCAGGGCCAACTGCGCTGCGAGCGAAGACGCGTGTTCGCGCCACACGCTCGACTGGATCGGCCGGCAGCGCCTGGTCATCACGATGAGCCGGCCGAGCCCCGCGAGCAGGCCTGCGATGACGACGAGGAATCCGATCGCCCAGATCGCAAGGAGAGTGTCGCGCCACGTCACCATGGACGGGGCCGCGGTTTCCGTGAGGCCAACGCCGGCACCCGCGACGGCGGGCTCACTGCTCAGCGTCGGGCCGGAGCTGGCGATCTGCGATGTTTCCGGCAGTAGCGCAAACTCCCACCGGGGGATGACCGCTTCAAGCAACGGCACGGTGGCGGCCACGGCAAGCGCCGCCGCGAGAATCACGTGGCGCAGCGCCGCCGGTCGCCGGTGAAGCACCCGGCACATCACCAGTGCAAGCGCGCAGACGACGCTGGTATCGACGACGGCGGCGATGGCGGTCGTCATTCGCCACCTTCTTTCCGTGCCTTCGCGATCATCGCGGCTATCCGGTCGAGCTGCTCGTCGGTGAGCCGCGCGCCTTCGCCGCCGAGCAGGGCGGCGACCGCCTGCTCCGACGACCCGTCGAAGAACGTGTCGACGAGATGGCGCAGCGCCGACTTGCGCGCCGCCTGCCGCGCCAGCACCGGCATGTAGACGAAGCGCACGCCGTCCAGCTCGTGGCGCACATGCCCTTTCTCTTCGAGGACGCGCAGCTGCGTGCGGACGGTCGAATAGCTCGGCTCGCCCGGCAGCTCCTCCATCACTTCGGCCGCGGTGGCGCGTCCGCGACGGAACAGAATGTCCATGATCTGCCGTTCGCGGCGGGACAGGACGGCGTGCAGGGGGCGGGACTTCGGCGGCCTCGGCGTCATAGTGTTATTTCTCTCGCATCAAGTCTGCGAGAAAAATAACATCCTGCGGCGGCGGCGTCAACCCATATCAGTTCTCGCTCGGCCGCTCGATCGAGTCGATGACGAGTAGGTCGACGGGCGCCATCTGGGACTCGAGTCTCAGGCCCAGCTGTTCCTGCAACGCAGTGAAGAGCGACGCGCCGTCAGCGGGCGGTGCAGGCAGTCCCGGGATATCCGGCAGCGGCTGGTCCGGCACGTATTTCAGATCGAGATCCCAGACTCCAGCCAGGGCCGTCCGGTCGATCACCATTCGATCGGCAGGGCCGGCAAGATTTCTCACCAGATCCGCCATTGAGACGCCTGTTCCCATCATCAAACCGGGCGCGCTGCGGGTGCCGCAGGCCGGCCGATTGTCCGGTGGCTGAGGAAACTCAGGTTTCGTTCCCTGTTTTTCCGCGGCGGCGGCAATGGCCATGCAGTCAACCTTCGCCGGTCGAAGCTCCGGACCAAGTCGTCCCGGCCTTGCCACGACGAGCGCGTAGATGGGAATGTCGCGTGTTTCCCTGTGCGCCACGAGCTTGAACCGCTCGACGAGCAGGCGCCGGACCATCAGTCGGAGCCGATCTTGCGACGGATTGCCGCTCGACTTTGCCGTGATGTCGTACCTGGCGGAGTTCATCCACTCGGGGCCGCCGACGATTTGATGATTCTGAACGCTGTACGCGTTGCGGATCAGATTGCGGACGGCGTTATTGACGACGGTCAGTTGTCCACCAGGGTCGTAACCGAACGAGCCGAAAAACTCTCCCGATATGTTTTCCCTGATCGACACGACGTCGAACGCTGGTGCATCTCCTTTCTCGACGGGTGCAATCGGCGTGGCCTGCGCGCGAAGCGGCGCCACGGCCATCACCAGCAGACCGGCGGCGGCGAGAATAACCGCCGCACGAGCACGCCCGAGACGCCCGCGCGTTTGCGTCTCATCGAGCACCGCCGCTACCCGTGCGGAGAGATCGCTCCGGCCCGCCATCGACAGCACCGGAATCGCAGACGCTCTCCAGCGCTCTTTCGCCAGCGTGACCAGTTGCTGAGCGTACGCCGTCCGCTCCGACTCACACAGCACGGCATCGTCGGCGGCGCGCTCCGCCTCCAAGCCCAACCTCCGCCAGGCGATCCAGACGAGCGGGTGGAACCAATACACCGCGGAGATGATTCGCGTGGCGATGCACACAGGCCAGTCGGCGCGGCGGACATGCTCCAGTTCGTGGATGAGCGCCCGCGCGATGTCGTCCTCGCTCCACCGAGCCGCGGCAGCCGGCAACAGGATCACCGGCCGGACGATTCCGCAGGCCAGCGGCGCCGTCTCCTCGTCATGGAGGAACACCGCAACAGGGCGTGCAGTGGGATCGATCGTACGGAGCAGCTCTTCGGCGCGACTCCATCGGCGTGCGCTCCGGCGCAGGTGACGCAGGCGCCACGGCGTGAGCAGGACGGGAACGAGACACACGAACGCGCCAAGGCCCCATGCGGCGAACAGCAATCGCTGCCGCGACCAGGGCGAACCCCCCTGTGCCGACGGACCACGCGAACCCGGTCGCGCCGGCGGCGCTGCACCCGCCACGTCAGCGGCGGTATCGACGCGCGTAATGGGCAGCAACGGGGCGGTCTGAATACCGTCGATCGGGATTCCGATCG
Source organism: Vicinamibacteria bacterium (assembly GCA_025938035.1). The sequence continues at coordinate 1,448 of JAICQE010000106.1, read as the reverse complement.
ACGGGACCACACGCTCGGCGGCTGGCAGTACTGTCAGAACGCCGAATGCGGCCGTCAGCACCAGGTGCCGCGCCGACGCGGCCGCCGGACGCATGCCGCGCAGGATCAGGAACGCGACACCGAGGATCACCGTGGCTTTGAGGAGGACCGACAGCGGAAAGGCGCTGAGCGACAGCGCCGCCTGCGCGACAGCATTCATCATGACTTTCTCCTCGGCTTGCGGGCGCGGTCGATCTCCGACTGCAGCGAGTTCAGTTCGTCCTCGGTCCACGTTTCGTCTCTGAGCAGCGAGGTCACGAGGTTGTGCCGCGAGCCCTCGAAGAAGACGCCGAGGAAACGCTGCAGCCCCGCCCGCTTGGCGGCGGCCGGCGACACCGTGGCCGAGTAGATGTAGCGGTTGCCCTGCGCCTGGTGCCGGAGATACCCCTTCTCCACCAGGCGCGTCAGCATCGTGCGCGTCGCCGAGTAGCTGGGGGCCTCGACGAGGCGACCGCGGATCTCCTCGACGGATGCGCGGTTGCCCAGCGCGAAAAGGGCGTCCATGATTTCGCGCTCGCGGCGCGACAGGCGGTCCGGCACCGATCGTGTCATGCGGCTCCTCAGGCTTGGGCCCATCACCGATGCTACAGTTGTGGCACTGTACTGCCACAAATGTGGCATGTCAATCGTCGTCGCAGACGGACGGCCGCGAGGGGACGTTCCCATGGTCGTGGTAGATTCTTGCCACCATGATGAAGACCCGCCTCGTCTCCGCCCTGATCGTCGGTGTCGCGTGCCTCTCGGCGGCGATTGACGCCCATTTCGTGCTGATCTCGCCTGCCGCCTCCCTGCAGCAGAACCGGCTGGGCGACCCGCAGAAGATTGCGCCCTGCGGCGGCGTGTCGGCGAACCCGGGACGGGGAACACCCGCGAATCCCGGCGTCCCGAGCGGGGCGGTGACGAACGTGAAGGGCGGGACGATGCTGCCGCTGATGGTCCAGGAATCGATCTTTCATCCGGGCCACTACCGCGTCGCGCTGGCGCGGACGATGGCCCAGTTGCCGCCCGACCCGATGGTGACGACTGCCGATACCGGCCGTGGGATGCGCTCGCAGTCAGCCGTGATTCAGAACCCGCCGGTCGCGCCCGTCCTGCTCGACGGCATCTTCGCGCACACCGAGCGACCGACCCAGAACTTCGAAGCGCAGGTTCCCATTCCGAACATCACCTGCCAGAATTGCATTCTGCAGGTGATCGAATTCATGGCGGATCACCCCGGCATTGCGGTCGACGGCGGCCACTCCTATCACCACTGCGCCGTCCTCAACATCACCGCCGATCCCGAGAAGCCGATCGACAAGCGCTGGTAGTTTGGAGTCGGCGGAGGTTTACGGAGGAAACGGTTTTACACGGAGAAACGGAGACACGGAGACGCACGGGGATTTCGCCACGACAAAGCGCAACGCTGC
>JAICQE010000212.1 GCA_025938035.1 Vicinamibacteria bacterium | reverse complement strand
TTCGAGAATCTGAAGCTGTACTTCATGATCGGGCTGCCGACGGAAACGGACGAGGATCTGACGGCGATTCGTGATCTGACGCTGCAGCTTCGCGACGTCATGATGCGGCATGCACGCCCCCGTGGACAGGTCGGGCGCATCGTCGGCAGCGTGAACCCGCTGGTGCCGAAGCCGGGGACGGCCTACCAGTGGCTGCCGATGACCGACGACCGCACCATCGCCAGGACCATCAAGCGGATGCAGACCCTGATGGGCGGCATCGACAACGTGTTCTTCAACGTCAAGTCCGAACGGCATTCGTTTTACCAGGCACTGCTGTCGCTGGGTGACCGCCGCGTCGCGCCGGCCATCGAGGCCGCCGAGCGCAACGGTGGCAACTGGCGCGCCGCCGTCTCGGAATCAGGCGTTGACGCCGGCTTCTTCGTGTTCCGCGATCGATCGGCCGACGCCGTGCTGCCATGGGACATCATCGACGGCGGCATGAAAGACGCGTTCTTCAGGAGCGAACTCGAGAAGAGTCTGCGCGAGGAGTGGACGCTGCCGCCGAAGCGGCAGAAGGAAAACGCCCGCCTCCTGCCGGTGCTCTCGTCGCTGCCGCCGTAAGGCGGACGCCGGACCGGCTCTACGAGGCGACCGCCGCTTTCTCCTCGTGCTCGGCGTAGGCCTGCAGAATCAGCTCGCGCAGCCGTTCCTGTGCAGCAGGATCCCCGGTAACCGGCCGCAGCAGCGCGAACGTCCGGCGCTCTCCGCCCACCGTGTACTGCCGCGCGGGAAACGTCACGTTGCGACCGTTGCCGCTCCGCCGTTCCCACACCGTGAATCCAATCAGCTTGAGACCGTCGAGGATGCCCTCGGTGAAGTGCAGTTCCGCCTCGGCAAGCTTGCCAGGCAGGTTGTTCTTGTCGTTCTGAGTGATTTTGACGACCACGGGCTTCCTCCTCGACGCGGCTTGCCCGCCGGAGTCCGCGACGGCGTGCCATGGCGGATGAAGGCGGGACGCTGGCGACCGAAGGAAGAGCAAAGCAACGACCGAGCGTGCAGCCAGCTGCCCGTCGCTGTATCTCTTGCAGCCGTTGGGGTTGTGATGCTGCAGAAGCGAAGTGCCAGCTCACGCGAGCGGCAGGTGACAACCGTCGTTGCGTATCACCAGACCAGGAGGCGCTGTACCAGAGTCATATATTCCAGAAGTGCCTCGGAGTCTTCTGCGGCTCGCGCCTGGGCGCGCGGCCCGTATTCGCGTGCCCTCACAGTTTTGGCGCTCTCGACGAACACGATCCCGGTGCGGGTGAGACCGCGTCTGTTGCGGCGTGAATGACCAACGACCGCTACCGGACCAGAAGGACGTGAGCGATGGCGAGGTCCCGAGAGTGGGTGATCGTCAGCAGCGAGCCGGTGGCACCCAACTCCCCGAATCTCTTCGCGGCACCGTCGTGAAACTCCAGCCGCGGCGGCCCGTGGCGGCGAACGACTTCGATCCCGGTCCAGAACACACCGCGGGAATGTCCGGTGCCGAGCGCCTTCATGGCCGCCTCCTTTGCCGCAAAGCGAGCGGCAAATGACGACGCGTAATCGCGCCGGCGGCGGCAATAGGCGATCTCGCCAGGGGTGAACACACGGTCAACGAATCGATCGCCCCAGCGCTCGATCGATTCGGCGATGCGGTGGATTTCGGTTGCGTCGATACCGATACCGACGATATCCATGTAGCTTGATCCTAGTTGATGCCCCTTCCTCCCGTCCCGGACTCCTTCTACTGGGCAGACGCGCCGTGGGGCGCCGCGCTGCGATGCCGACCGCTCGACGAGCTGGCGACGCATGTCTTCACGACGCGGCAGTTGCCGCTGAATCACTCCGATTACATACAGCTGGCGCGCGCGGTGGGTGTTGAACACGTGGTGACGCTGACCCAGGTCCACGGGGCGTCGGCCGTCGTCATTCGTCGCGGCTCCTCGCCGCCGGCAGCACCGCCGGAGGCCGACATCCTCGTCTCCAACGACCCGGCCGTGGCCATAGCGGTTCGCGCCGCCGACTGCGTTCCGATGCTGATGGCCGACCGGGTGACTGGAGCTGTCGCCGCGGTGCACGCCGGATGGCGCGGCACCGCAGCTCGTGCCGCGGTGTCGGCAGTGAAGACGATGCAGCACGAGTTCGGAACGCACCCGCGGAACGTCATTGCCGCGATCGGTCCGAGCATCGGTCCCTGCTGCTATCAGGTCGGATCGGACCTGGTGGATGCGTTCGCCGCCGCCGGTCACGAACGCTATCTCATCGACCGCTGGTTCTCTGCGCCGCCTCCGCCGCGAGGATCGCGTGAACGGACGCAGCTGCGGCTGGATGTCGCCGCCGCGAACCGCGATCAGCTCGTTCTTGCCGGTGTGCCGGAACGGCAGATTTACGACTCCCGCCTCTGTACGGCCATGCACCTGGAGGTGCTGACGTCCTATCGGGCGGAAAAAGAAAACGCCGGCAGGATCGCCGGCGTTATCGCGGCCGCCCGACGTTAGAATTCGCATCATGCGCACCCGCCTCTGCGTCAGCCTGATTGCCATTGCCAGCGCTGCATTCCTGGGAAGCCGCACTGCTGCCCAGGGCCCTGGCACTTCGCCCCAGCCCCAGGTGGACAAGCTGTTCTCGCGATGGACCACGAGCACACCCGGATGTGCCGTCGGCGCAGACGTTAAAGGGCAGCCTGTGGTGCGCGCGGCGTACGGAATGGCTGATCTCGAGCACGATGTGCCGATCACGATCGACACGATTTTCGAAGTCGGGTCTGTCTCGAAGCAGTTCACGGCCGCAGCGGTACAGCTGCTGGCGCGCGATGGCAAGCTGTCGCTCGACGACAAGGTCCGCAAGTACATTCCGGAGCTGCCGGACGTCGCGGCGGACATCACGATCCGGCAGATGCTCAATCACACCGCCGGTCTTCGAGATTGGGGCGGTCTCGCGGCGATCGCCGGATGGCCGCGCACGACACGGGTTCATACACACGCTCACGTCCTCGACATCGTCAGCCGTCAACGGATGCTGAACTTCGAACCAGGGACGCGCTGGTCGTACAGCAATACCGGATACAACCTGGCGGCGATCCTCGTTGGTCGCGTCAGCGGCATGTCGTTCGCCGATTTCACGAAGGCGCGCATCTTCGAACCGCTGGGGATGAAGAACACGTCCTGGCGCGACGATTACACGCGGGTCGTCAAGCGCCGCGCGATCGCGTATGACGAGTCGAAGGGCGTCTTCTCGACACTGATGCCGTTCGAGAACGTCCACGGCAACGGCGGGCTGCTGACGACCGTCGGCGACCTGCTCACGTGGAACGCAAATTTCGCGTCGCCCGTCGTCGGCGACGCGCGCTTCATCGAAGAGATGGAGCGCCGCACGAAGTTCAACGATGGTCGGGAGCACGAGTACGCGCTCGGTCTTTACGTCGATACCTATCGTGGACGCCGGGAAGTCGATCACAGCGGCGGCACTGCTGGTTACATTGCACACCTCTCGCGGTATCCCGATCACGCTGTCTCGGTAGCGGTGATGTGCAACGTCCGATCAGGGAATGCGACCAACCACGCGAAGGCCATCGCCGACCTGCTGCTTCCGCCCGGCCGCGCGGCCGACTCACCGGCGTCGGAACCACTCAACACAGAGGAAGGTCCCCGTTATGCCGGGCTCTATCGGTCATTGAAGCCTGCCGGTGTCGTCACGATCTCGGTCCAGAAAGATCGGCTCATCTCGAGCAGCTTCGGAGCGCTCACGCGCGTGGCACGGCATCGATTCGACGCCGGCGGGGTTTACGTTTTGGACTTCGATGGACGGTTCCTGCGTGTCACCGACGAATTCGGCACAAGTGATGACTACGAACGCGTCGAGCCCTGGAAGCCGGGCGTGCAGGATCTGAAGCCGATCGCCGGGCGCTACGTGAGCGACGAGACCCAGACGTCCTTTGATGTGGTACTCGAGGGCGATCGGCTCGTCGTCAAACGGGAGCCCGCGACTGTTGCCCCGCTGACGCCGGTGTTCCCGGACGGCTTTTCATCGCCACACGGGTGGGTACTCCTGCGTCGCGATGCGGCCGGCCGTGTGACCGGATTCAGCGTGAATCAGGACCGGGTGTGGGATCTCCGCTTCACGCGCCAGCCTTAGCCGCGGCCTCGTCCATCGCCTCGTTGGCGAGGCGGTCGGCGTCCTTGTTGAACTCGCGGCGGACGTGCTCGAACGTGATACGGCCGATCCGGCGTGCCATCGAACGCGCCTCCTCGTAGAGCGGCTGCAGGCCGGCGTTCTTGACCCGGTACTGACCCAGCATCTGTTTGACGAGCAGTTCCGAATCCGACCGGATACGCAGTGTGCTGATGCCGTTGGTCGTTGCCCAGCGCAGCGCCGCCAGCAGCCCGCTGTACTCGGCGACGTTGTTCGTGGCGAGGGGCAGCGCTTCCTTGAGCTCGACGATCGAGCCGTCGTCGCGCTCGATGTGCACGCCGTAGCCGGCCGGACCTGGATTGCCGCGCGAGCCGCCGTCGATGTTGGCGGTTGCCGTCCCGCCGGACGCGGGTCCGAAGAGCGACGGTTGGTTCACCCCTTCGACTCGCTTCGCTCGCTCAGGGCTAGCGCACCACCGCGCCTTCGGCCGGCGGCGGGGGAGGGATGTAGTAGAGGATGCGATGACAGCTGTCGCACTGAATGATGCTGTCGTTGTGACGCACCCGCTGAAACACCTGCGGACGCAGCCGCACATGGCACACCGAGCAGAGCCCGTCACGCGTGGCCATGGTGACGGCGATCCCCTTGCGGGCACGCGCCACCTGTTCGAACGTGGCGACGAGCCGCGGCTCCATCTGCGACAGCAGCGCCGTGCGCGCATCGGTCGCCGTCTTGAGCGCGGTTTCGACGGCGGCGAGCTCGTCGCCCAGCCGTTTCTTTTCGGCCTCGATCTCCTTGCGCCGCGCGGCGAACACCGTTTCCGCCTGCTTGACGTCGGCGGCGATGGCGTCGGCTTCGACCATGCGCTCGATGACCTTCTCCTCGACGCCGCCGAGATCGCGCTGGGCGGTTTCGATTTCGTGTCCGAGCGCCTGATACTCCCTGTTCGTCTTGACCGCTGACTGCTGATCGCGGAACTTGGCGAGCCGGCCCTGATAGAGGGCGACGTCCTTCTCGAGGGCGCGCCGCGCCTCCTGATTGTCCTTCAGCCGGTTCTGTGCGGACTCGAGCGCCTGCGTCGCGGCGGCGAGCTGGGCATCGGCATCGGCCAGCCGCTGCGGATGGGCGGCGATTGTCGCCTTCGCGTCGGCAATCGTCGTTTCCAGGCGCTGGAGGTCGATGAGTCGCTGGAGATCTGGGGACATCACGAAATGCAAAATGCAAAATTCAAAATGCAAACCCCGGTGCTTCGATTGGCGAGTTTGCATTCTGCATTTTGCATTTTGAATTACAGCGAAGACTGAATGGGCCCGCCAGGATTCGAACCTGGGACCAACCGATTATGAGCCGGCCGCTCTAACCGCTGAGCTACGGGCCCCCGAGCGCTGACGCGCACGTGGAAAAGTCGAAAAGTGGAAAGGTGGAAGAAGTCACTTACTTTTCCACTTTTCAAGTTTTTCACTTCTTCCACTTACGTACGACCCTCAAGGAACGCCTTGAGTTTACGCGACCGCGAGGGGTGCCGCAGCTTGCGCAGCGCCTTCGCTTCTATCTGGCGGATGCGCTCGCGCGTGACGGCGAAATTCTGGCCGACTTCCTCGAGCGTGTGCTCGCTGCCGTCGCCCACGCCGAAGCGCATCTTGATGACCTTCTCCTCGCGCGGCGTCAGCGTCTTCAGCACCGCCTCGGTCTGCTCCTTGAGGTTCAGGTTGATGACCGCTTCGGCCGGCGAGACGATGTTCCGGTCCTCGATGAAGTCGCCAAGATGCGAATCTTCCTCTTCGCCGATGGGCGTCTCCAGCGAAATCGGCTCCTGCGCGATCTTCAGCACCTTGCGGACCTTGGCGACCGGGATGTCCATCCGCTTCGCGATTTCCTCGGAGGTCGGCTCGCGGCCAAGCTCCTGCACCAGCGCGCGCGAGGTGCGAATCAGCTTGTTGATCGTCTCGATCATGTGCACCGGGATGCGGATCGTGCGCGCCTGGTCCGCGATCGCGCGAGTAATCGCCTGGCGGATCCACCATGTGGCGTAGGTCGAGAATTTGTAC
>JAICQE010000109.1 GCA_025938035.1 Vicinamibacteria bacterium | reverse complement strand
CCTCGGTCCTCGCCAGCGTGAGGATCGAGTCCATCGTGTCCTGCACCGAGTTGATGAAGCAGGCCGAGCACTGCGGTGCCTTCTCGAAGCCGCAGTTGAACCACACCGGGCTGTTGAACGCCGCCTTCTGATAGACGAGCAGATGCTTCAGCTCGTGGCTGAACGCCATCAGGGCATCCTCGCTCGCGAAGTAGTGCTGCGCGCGCGCCCAGCCGGTGATCGTGTCCACCACGCGGCCGATCAGCTGCTTGACGGAATGCTCGCGCTCCGGCGTCCCGATCTGCCCGCGGAAATACTTCGAGACGACGATGTTGGTGGCCTGCTGCGACCAGAACTTCGGAATCTCGACGTCGCGCTGTTCGAAGACGACCTTGCCCTTTTCATTGCCGATGACAGCGGAGCGGATTTCCCACTCCACTTCGTCGAACGGGTCCACACCGGGCAGCGTGAAGTAGCGCGAGAACTCGAGCCCGGGCGTTGAAGGCGTGCGTTCGACCGCCTTCCTCGCACGAACCTGGGTGTCGGGAGTTCCGCCGCTGGTCACCTGCTGACCGGCCGGAGCAGCTTCGCGGGCAGGGCCTCTTTCCATGTATTTCCTCCGCTTGACGTGATCGTTCAGCCCAAAACGTGGCCATCACCGCCGGTTGGCGGCGCGACCTCGCAACCGTTTCAAATGTCGTGATGGGCGCTCTGGCTATCGTTCTGATGACGTCAGACCCTGGGATTGCCTCGCGTCATCAGGCTGTGAGCGCGAGGCCCTAGAGTGCGCCTGCAGATCCCCTTTGTCAAGCAGCAAACCACAATATATTGCGCCTTCCCTATTAGGGCACTCGCTATATAGCTACTATTGTCGCCGACAGAACCAAGCGGATCAACGAGTTGGGGGAACTTAGGGCAGATGCCGCGGTGCCTTCATGTGCCCGAGAGCCCGTTTGGCAGCGCATCTAGGCGTCGCGCTACCCACCGAGCAGCTCAACCGCTCCTACCGCTGGGTAAACCACTGCTCAGAAGGACGTCACGAAAGGCGCTTTCCGCATCTTTATTGAGGATTTCGCGCCGTGCCCGGTTTGGCACAGCGCCTGCTCTATAGGTGGCCAGAGTTCGAAAGTTACCCACCCTCGCAGCGAAAGTGGCGGGGAACCAACCTTCCGAGCACCCTACCTATGCACCCGGGGGAGGCCTGAAACCTTCCCCGCGCCCGCCTTCGCCGCCTCGCGGCTCGGGATCAGGGATCAGGGATCAGGGATCAGAATGCTCGAACCAACGATCGGAACCACACGTCAAACGCAGCGCGGACGTGAGACATATGGAAAACAGATTCGTGACGGTCGTGGCGTGTGCCCTTCTCGGAGCGCTCGCAACCGTTCTCGCAGGACAAGCGCCGAGCGGCTATGACCTGACGCTCGTGGACATGGACGGGACGCAGAAGATCCTTGGCCGGCTGCCGGCCTCCGTTTACGCGCCGAGGGTTTCTCCCGACGGCAGACAGGTCGCATTCGAGACGCGCGATCCGAAAGGCCCGGATGGCGGACGACTGTGGGTTGCCGACTTCGCGAACATCGCGAATCGCCGTCCGCTGCCGAGCACGGGCGCGCCGCTGAACTGGGCGCCGATGTGGACGCCGGACGGGCAGCGCCTTGCGTTCATCGCGTCGGGCGATCGCCCGGACGGCATCTACTGGCGTCGCGCGGATGGCACCGGTGAGGCGGAGCACCTGATCGACGCGCGCGCCGCGGAAGGGTGGAATGACGGCGGTGCAACGCTCCGCTTTCTGACCCTGACGCGAGCCGGGAACGACGATTACGGCATCGCGTTCATGGACGTGAAGACGCGAAAAGTGACGCCGGTGGTGGACCTGCCTGGCACCGCGCAGCACAGCAGCGCGGTATCGCCCGACGGCAAGTGGATGGCGTACGCGTCGAACGAGACCGGCCGTTACGAAGTATGGCTCATGTCGCTGCCGCCCGCCGCAAAGCGTTTCCAAATCACGACCGAGGGCGGATCGCATCCGCTGTGGCTGCCAGGTGGAAAATCGTTGTCGTTCGATCGCGGCCGCCAGCTATTCCGAGTTGACCTGAATCTGGATGGTCCCTCGGCTGCCGGCAGTCCCGTGGCACTGCCGATCAAAGGCTTCGCGCAGGCCGAGTACCGCCGTCAGTACGACCTGCTGCCGAACGGGACGCAGTACTTGATGTTGTTTCCGGTGCCGTAACGGGACGGGACCGGGGACCGGGGATCGGGGATCGAGGATCAGTCGGGCGTCGGTTGCTGGACGCTGTCGATCACGATGAACGGCACGGGGCCGCGATCGGATTGCAGTTTCAATCCCAGTTGTTCCTGAACGGCAGTGAAGATCGACGATGCATCGTCGCTGCGATTGGCCACGGCGAGCGCGGCGCCTTCAGTCGCGAAACGTAGTTCCGCATCGAACGCGCCTTCGAGGCCCGTGCGGTTGACGACGGTGCGATTGACGGCGAAGTTGGCGAGCGCGGCGGCGATGTTGTCCATCGGCACGCCTTTCGCGGACATCGTTCCGAACCTGTTGTCGGTGGACGTGTCGACGCCGCAGTCGCTGCCCGGCTGAGGAGTGGTCTGCGCGGCGCATGGCAACGTGGAGCGCTTCAGCTGCGGACCGAGCCGTCCGTCTGGACGCGCGAGCGTCAGCACATAGAGCGGCTGTTCTCTGGTCTCGACATGTGTGACGAGCTTGAACCGGTCTGCCAGCATCGCGCGGAGCATCGCGAATCGCCGGCTGTTCGGCGTGCCCTCCGGCCCCCGGCCGACGATGTCGAACCGGTCGAAATTGACCCAGTCGGGAGCGCCGTCGACCTGAAACTCCCGCACTTCGTACGCCCGTGCGATGACAGCTCGCAGCCTGACGTTGGTCGCGCTCCAACCGCCGTTCGGCTGCGCGCGGGTGCTGGTTCTTCCTTCTCCACTGGTATTGCGCTTGACCGAGGTCAGTTCGAACGCGGCTTTCTCGTTCGGATTGACCGGCTGAACCTGCTGTCCGTTCAGGACCGCCGCGCCAGCGGATAAGGTGAGAACGATGAGCCGCGGCACCGCGCCTTGCATGGGCTGTTAGACGCTACAACGCTTGGTTGGTTGGCGTAACGTACCCTTAGAGTGAAGAGCATGACGATGACGCTCGATCTGCAGCCGCAGCTCGAGGGCGAGCTGCTTCAACTGCGGCCGCTCCGGGCAGACGATTGGAACGCGCTGTTTGCGGTGGCCTCGGATCCGTTGATCTGGGCCGGCCATCCCGATCGCGAACGTTACACGGAGCCGGTGTTCCGCGAGTTCTTTCGCACGGCGATCGAATCGCGCGGCGCGCTGGCCGTACTGGATCGCGCAACGGGACGGATGATCGGATCGTCGCGGTATGTCTGGCACGGCCCGCCGCAGGACGAACTGGAGATCGGCTGGACGTTTCTGGCGCGCGCGTACTGGGGCGGCAGATTCAACAGAGAGATGAAGCGGTTGATGCTGCGGCACGCCTTCCAATTCGTTGACCGCGTGGTTTTCATCGTCGGCGTCACGAACATCCGTTCGCAGAAGGCGATGCTGAAGATCGGCGGCGTGCTGACGGATCGCCGCGAGGTCCGGCCGCTCCACGGCCAGCCGGCGGAGTCCGTCGTGTTCGAGATTACGAACCTGGCCCGGCTCGAACGGCCGCCGGACCCCGAATGAAGTCTTAATGGCTGTGACACGACGACTCTTGATCGTGGCGTGCGCGCTCGTCGCGGCAACCGGTGGAACCCCGGCGGCGCAAACGGATCTCGATACGCTGATGGGGAGCGTGCTGCTCAAGCGCGACGAGAATTGGAAGAAGCTGCAGCAGTACGTACTCGAAGAGCGCGAGTCGATGGAGGTGACGGCGCTCGACGGGCGGAGAATCTACGGCTTCAAGCGCGAATATCAATGGTTCCCGCGCGACGGGTTTTTCATCAAGAGCCCGCTGACGGCGGACGGCGTGAGGATCGGCGAGGAGCAGCGCCGGCGGCAGGAGGCGATCTGGCTGGCGCGCGAGCAGTACCGCGAAAAGCGGCGCGCTGAAGCACGCGCCGGGAAAGAAACAGACGATCCGGCGCGGACAGAGATCACCTTCGGCCCGGGTGGCATCAACGCCAACGTCGAAACCGCGCTGCGCGACACGCTGGAACCTGGCTTCGTATCGGCCGCGTATTTCCTCGACTTCAAGTTCGAGCAGGGCCAGTACGCGCTCGCGGGGCGGGACCAATACCTCGGGCGCGACGTGCTGAAGGTCGAGTACTACCCGACGCGCATGTTCACCGGCGGCCGCGGCAGGCCCAACCGGCAGCTGCGCGAGCGCAACAAGGAGATCGGCCGGCAGATGAACAAGGTGTCGCTCGTCACGCTGTGGATCGACCAGGGCGATCGGCAGATCGTGAAGTACGACTTCAGCAACGTGGACGCCAGCTTCTTCCCCGGTGCGTGGCTGATGCGCCTCGAGGAACTGAATGCGTCGATGGAAATGAGCCAGCCGTTCGAAGGCGTCTGGCTCCCGAAAACCGTGCGGATTGGATTCGATATGGCGTTCGCCGGCGGCAACGTCCAGGGGCGATACACGAGCGAGTACTACGACTACCGCCTGGCGACGGTCGAACAGCGCATTAAGTAGCTTCCGCCTTAAGGCGGAAGCCACGATCAGCGGTCGAGCCGCAGATCCCCAACGGTCAGGTGCGCGCGCAGTTCGTACTTTCCTGTTCCCGTCCACTCGAACGATCTGAACAATCCTTCCTTGTGGACGTTGAACGCGTCCGCGTTCAAATCGCCGACGCGGACCGAGGCCGTCGCATAGCGATACTGGTCGCGAGAGCCGACGTCGATCGTCACGTCGCCGGCGTGGGCCGAGATGTCCTTGCTCCCCTCGATTCCGCTGATCTCCAGGTCGCCCGCCGTCAGCCTGACGACGATGTTCGTGCGGCGCGGCAGTTCGATTCGAACCTTGGCGCCGTCGTTCCAGGGCGTGTCGGTGCGCACCGTCGCCCGCTGGGCCTTGACGTCGATCCGCAGCGACACTTCCGTGTTCCTCTGCCCGTCGTCCCAGGTGACGCGGATGCGATCGTCGCGCGACCCGACGACCTCGTATTCCCCGGCGTCCAGCTCCAGACGAACGGTTCCGCCGGACACGAACTGGCGTTCCGTCACTTCCGCCGCCTCGGCCGTGGATCCAGCCACGAGCAACGCCAGCGCCGCCGCCACAAGGAACCGCGTCGAGCGGTTCCGGTAGACGGGGATTACGGTCGTCCGCATATTTCCAGCCTCCTCGAACACGATTACGAGCACCGGGCCGCGAAAGATGCAGGACAATCCCAAGGAATTTCCAAGGTTTCGCCCGATGCACCCGGTTTGACGCCAGATGCGTAATACACACCAGCCAGCGCCTGCCTCTCGGAGTTGTATGCGGATCCTTCTCCCCGCCGTGTGCCTTGCCGCGGCGATCGTCGCCTACCCCTCTGCGCAGTCGGACCTCGACGCGCTGATGTCCGACGTCCTCACCCGCCGGGACGACAACTGGAAGAAGCTCCAGCAGTACACGCTGACGGAGCGGGAAACCCTGCAGATCACGGCCCTTGCGGTGTTCCGGCTCTTCGGCTTCGAGCGCGAATACCTCTGGTTCCCGCGCGAAGGATTCTTCGTCCGCAGTCCGCTGAAAGCAGACGGCGTGGCCATCGACGAGGACCGCCGCCGGCGCGAGGAAGACGAGTGGTTGAAGAACGCTCAGAACTCCGAGAAGCGGCGAAAGGAGCGCCAATCCGGCCGGGCCAGGGCGGGCGCGCGGGCTGAAGGCGACGTGCCGGCTCCGCTCGCGGTCCAGACCGATGCGCTGCTGACCGGATCCGTCGAAGACGTGATCAGCCAGACGTTCGAGCCGGGATTCATCCGCTCGGCGAACTTCATGGAATTCAAGTTCGATCAGGGACAGTACGCCCTGGCCGGGCGCGAGCGCATGCTCGATCGCGACGTGCTGAAGATCGAGTACTACCCGAAGCAGCTGTTCGACGACGCGGACAAGCGCCCATGCCGGCAGAAGGACGCCAAGGAGAAGTGCGACAAGGGCGACGAGCTGGAAGCCGACATCGAGCGGAAGATGAACAAGGTGGCGCTGGCCACGCTCTGGGTGGATCCGAGAGAGCGTCAGATCCTGCGCTACGAGTTCCGCTTCCAGGACATGGATTTTCTGCCGGGGCGGTCGATCGTCCGCGTCGAGAGCTCGCGGGCGACGATGCAGATGGCGGAGCCGTTCACGAACGTCTGGCTGCCCGACGCGGTGGCGATGCGGTTCCGTGTTGGATCGGCGGCCGGCCCGCTCGAGGCCAGGTACGACGTGAAGTACCGGGATTATCGGCTTCCCGAGGTGAGTGGGAGGGTGCGATGAGAAACGTCTTCGCGGCCTTCGCGTTCTTCGCGCTCTTCGCGGTTCCAACGTCAGCGCAGGCGCCCGAGAAGATTACGGAGGTTCGCGTCCACGGCAATCACACCACGCCGGACACGGACATCCTGCAGATCAGCGGTCTCGCCGCCGGCGTCGAGCCGAGCGAGGCGCGGTTGAAGGACGCCGAGCAGAAGCTGCGCGCGTCGCGGCGCTTCGAAGGCGTCGAGCTGCGGAAGCGGTATCTGTCGATCACCGACCCGTCCCAGGTCCTGGTGATGATCGTCGTCGACGAGCATCCCGCCGTCAGCGCAACGGATCTGACGCCGGGTCCGCTGAAGAAATTCCGCGCGATGCAGATGTGGCTGCCGATCCTGAAGCACGAGGACGGCTACGGCTTCACCTACGGCGCGCGCCTCGCGTTCAAGGACTCGATCGGCGACCGGAGCCGGGTCTCGGTGCCGATGACGTGGGGCGGCGAACGGCGCATCGGCCTCGACGCCGAACGCTCCTTCGACGGCCCGATCTCGGTCGTCCGCGGCGGCGTGTCGCTCTATCGACGCGTCAATCCGCACTTCGAGCTGGCAGATCGCCGCACCGAAGCGCGCGTGGAGGCGGACAAGCTGTTCACGCCGTGGCTGCGGGCCGGCGTCGGCGGACGCGTGGCGAACGTCGAATTCGGGCCGGACTACGACGCGCGGCACAGCGCGGTCGGCTTCCACACGGTGGTCGATACCCGCATCGACCCGTCGTTCCCGCGCAACGCCATCCATACACAAATCGGGTGGGAGCGGCTGTTCTTCGGCGATTCGGCCGGGCGCTGGAACACGGACACGCGCGGATACGTCGGCCTGGGAAATCTGGTCGTGGCGCTGCGGGCGCAGCTGATCAAGGCCGACGGCATTCTGCCGCTCGCGGAGCAGAGCCTGCTCGGCGGCAGCGGCACGGTGCGCGGCTACCGCACCGGTCACCGCGCCGGCGACAACATCTTCGCCTCGTCTGCGGAGCTGCGCATCCCGCTCAACACACCGCTGACGTTCGGCCGCTTCGGGCTCAAGGCGTTTGTCGATGCCGGCACGGCGTGGAACACCGGTGCGCGCTGGGACGACGAGCCGTTCGATCGCGGCATCGGCGGCGGCGTGTACATGGGCGGCGGGCCGTTCATCATCGATCTCGATATCGCGAAGCCGCGCACCGGGAATGTGCGGGCGCATTTCGGTATGGGAGTGACGTTCTAGGTGGCGTGGGTAGCTGGGTGGCCTGGGTAGCCTGGGTAAGAACTCTAGGCAACCCAGGCAACCTAGGCAACCCAGGCTACCTATAATCTCCGCCATGAGAACCCGCATGGCGCTTGTCGTGCTCCTCCTGGCGCTGGCGTCCACCGCCGCAGCGCATCACTCATTCGCCGCGGAATGGGACGCGAACAACTGCCGCGATTTCGTCGGCACGCTCACGAAGATCGACTGGCAGAACCCGCACCCGTACTTCTTCGTTGACGTGAAGGACGCGTCCGGCAAGGTCGAGAGCTGGTCGTTCCAGGCCTACTCGCCGGTGACGCTGCGCCGGAACGGCACCGATCGGCAGGTCTTCCTCGACAACGTCGGCAAGGAGGTGCGCGTCCGCGGCTGCCTGGCGAGGAACGGCAAGCCGAACGCGGCCGCCGCCGGCACACTGCGGTTCACCGACGGCGTGCTGCGCCAGGTCGGCCAGATACAGGATTAGCCATGCCGGCCCGCTTCTGCGTCCGTCGAATCGCGCGTGCGCTTTCCGTCGCCGTGCTGTGTGCCGTTGTCGTGCTCCCGGCACGCGCGCAACAGCCACCGCCATACACCGTCGGCGTGATGCCGCCGGGCGGACCGCCGCCGCGGCTCGCCGACGGCAAGATCGACTTCACCGGCCACTGGTTTCCGAACGGCGCCGGCCAGGGTGTCTCCGGCCGCTACGGCGTCGATCCGGCCGCCGTGCGGCAGTTCGATCCGAAAGCCACGCCCGAGGCGCCGCCTGTTTTCCAGCCGTGGGCGCTCGCGAAGATCAAGTCGATGACGCCGACCGAGCTCGAGCTGTCGAAGTCATCGGTGAACTGTATGCCGCGCGGAGTACCGGCCATCTGGCTGCAGAACCCGTACACCACCTATATCGTCCACAAGCCGGGCCTGCTCGTGCAGCTCTACGAGGTGCTGAACAACTGGCGGCTCATTCACCTCGACGGCCGTCCGCTGCCGAAAGACCCGGAGCCGTTCTTTCACGGCAACAGCACCGCGCGCTGGGAAGACGACACGCTGGTGGTCGAGTCGATCGGCTTCGACGAGCGAACCTACATCCAGCCGAACGGCTGGTTCCACAGCGATGCCCTGCGCGTGACCGAACGGTACACGCGTCCGTCGATGAACTACCTGATTGTCGAAGTGACGGTCGAAGATCCGAAGGTGCTCGAGAAGCCGTGGACATCAGCGCCGCGCCGCTGGACGCTCGGCAACGGCGAGATCTACGAGTTCTACTGCACGAACAACCTCGAACTGGAGGAGCTGCAGAAGCTGCGGGAGCAGGAGCTGAAGCAGGTGAAATGAGGCTCATTTGTCGTTCGACCCGTTCGGAACGTTCGGATCGTTCGGCACGTTCGAGTCGTTCGGAACGTTCGAACGAGAACGATTCGAACGATCCGAACGATCCGAACGATCCGAACGATTAGTCAGGCCGTCGCCACCTCCAGATCAACGGGCAGCACCACAGTCAGCACCGCGCCACCGCCCGGACGGTTGCCGGCGGACATGCTGCCCCCATGCAGCTCGACGAGGTGGCGCGCAATCGACAGCCCGAGACCGAGGCCGTCGTGCGCGCGGCGCGGCGATCCATCGGCCTGGCGGAACGGCTCGAAGACGTGCGGCAGAAATGCCGGGTCGATGCCCGGGCCGTCGTCTTCGACGGTGATGAGCACGGCGCCGTTCTCGACGACAGAGGTGACGCGCACGAACCCGCCCTCGCGTCCGAACCGCACGCCGTTCGAGAGCAGATTCCAGAACACCTGCTCCAGCCGCTTTGCGTCGCCGAGCAGCGCCACCTGGTCGCACGTGACACGCGACTCCAGCACGATATTCCGCCCCCGGGCCGACTCGCGGACCATCTCCATCGCCGAGCTGATGATGGCCGCCAGGTCCACCCGCGCCTTTTCGACCGTCAGCGCCCCCTTGGTGATGCGCGACACGTCGACGATGTCGGAGACGAGGCGCGACTGGATGAGCAGATTGCGATAGATGGTGTCGACCGCCTGCCGCGTGGCCGGCGCGTCGCGCGGCAGCTCGCGCAGCATGTGCGCCCAGCCCAGCGCCGCGTTGAGCGGCGTCCGCAGTTCGTGCGAGAGCACGGCGAGGAATTGATCCTTCGCGCGGCTGGTCTCTTCGGCCTCCTGCCGCCGGGCCTGCTCGTGAATCAGCTGCGCGCGCGCCTCCTCCGCTTCCTTCCGTTCCGTGATGTCGACCCCGGTGCCGACCATCCGGATCGGATGCGACACGGCGTCGCAAATCACGCGGCCGCTGGCGTGGATCACACGCACCGATCCGTCAGGCCGGACGATCCGGTGATCGAAGGTAAAAGGCCGCGTGTCGACCATCGCGCGGCTCACGATCTCGTGCGCCATCGAACGGTCGTCGGGATGGACGTGTTCGAGAAACGTCTCGTAGCCGATGAACGTGCCGGACGCGATCCCGTAGATGCGGTACATCTCGTCGGACCACCAGACGCGATTCGCGCCGACGTCCCACTCCCAGCTGCCCATGTGCGCCACGTCCTGCGCCTCGATCAGCCGCTCGTTCACTTTCCGCAGTTCGTCCGTCCGGCTCGTCACCTTCCGTTCGAGCCGCTCGTTGAGCAGACGCAAATCACGTTCGACGCTGCGCCGGCGCGAGACCTCCGCCGCCACCGACAGCATCATCGTTGTCGTCATGCCGATGAACGCCTGCAGGAGCAGCAGCGACTCGTTGGGTGAGGCACGCGTGAACGGACCAGAGCCGCGCAACGTGCCGTCCACCGCGATGACGACGATGAACGCGGAGCCAAGCGCCGTGACCCAGGCGCCGAAGCGGAATGCCGACCACAGAAGGACGGGAATGAGAATGAAGGGATAGTCGGGGCGGCCGGGCGGCCATGGACTGAACACCGCGAACGACGACAATGCGAGCGCGGCGACGAGCGCCGCCATCTCGCCGATGCGGATGCCGACGTCGGAGATCAGCGGGCGCCGGTCCCACAGCACGATGATCGGCGCCACGACGATGGCGCCGACGGTATCGCCCAGCCACCACGTCACCCAGATGTTTCCCGCCTCGGCGCTCGGCCCCAGGCCCATGCCGACGACCGTCACCGTGCCAATCGAGGCCGCGATAAACGAGGCGTTGGCGGCGATGGCGGCAAACCGCAGCACGTGACGCGTCGAGTTGAAGGCGCCGCGGCCCCGTGCGTACCGCAGTGTCAACCAGGCGGCGCACACGGCTTCGAGGGTGTTGCCGGCGGCGATCAGCAGCGCGGCGGCCACGCTGCCGGAGTTGGTGAGATTGACGATAAACGCGCCCACCGCAATGGCGGGCCAGGCGCGCAGTCCCAGGATCAGCAGCGCGCCGATGGCAAGGCCGGTCGGCGGCCAGACGGGGCTGGCGTTCGCGTTGGCGAACGCGAGGAGCAGGCTGAGCCGGCCCGCCGCGATGTACACGGCAGCCAGCAGGATGAACGTGGCGCCGCGGGAAAAGCGGGTTTCAGCCAAGAGGGCTGATTCTAGCGCGCGGGCTCAGCGCGCGAGTTCGGCGGCGATATCGGCCGCCTTTTCCGCCAGGGTGAGCGCGTACTCGAATCTGCGTTCCTTGATTGCCGCCTGCGCATCCTCGGAGAAACGCTTGGACTGATCGTACTGAGCCTGCCCTTCCTTGCTCAGCCTCTTGTAGTCGACGCGTGCGAGGTCCGCAGAGGCCTTGCCCATCAAGTCGCGCACCTTCCGCTCGTCGGCGGCAGATGTCGTCGTCGGTGCCGGCGCGACGCGAACGGTCGCTGTCTCGGGCTGCGGCGCGGCCGCGGGCTGGGACGGCGGTGTTTCGACACGGGGACGCGGCGGGGGTGCCGTGACCGCTGGCTTCGGGGGTGCCGCCGGCTCCGGCGCGGGAGGCGGCTCGGGCTCGGGCGCTTCCGCCACCTGCTCGACGGCAATCTGGTGCGGGGGCGCGGTGGGGACGGCCAGCGGCGGACCTTCCGGAATCACTTCGGCGCGGGCTTTGGTACCGCAGGCGGTGAGTGAAACCAGTAATGCAGAATGCAGGATGCAGAATGCAGCCGTTGCTACACGGCCTCGCACCGCAAGCCTGCATTCTGAATTCTGCATTCTGAATTCCATTTCCATTGTCCTACTACTCGGCTCTCGGCAGCAGGACCTTGAACGTCGTTCCGCGGCCGGGAGTGGATTGCACTTCGATCTCGCCGTCGTGCATCTGGATGATCCGGTAGACCATCGACAGCCCGATCCCGGTTCCATGATCCTTCGTTGTGAAGTACAGGTCAAAGATCCGGCCGAGGTCCTCGGGCGGGATGCCGACCCCGGTATCCTCGACTCGAAGCTCCACCCGGTTATTCGATGCGGCCGCGCTGGCCAGCCGCAGCGTCCCCCCGTTCGGCATCGCCTGGCAGGCGTTCATCGCCAGGTTCAGCAGTGCCTGGCGCAGCATCGCAGAGTCGCCGTTGACCGCCAGCTGAGCGTCCGGCGTTTCAACGCTGACGCGGACGTTGTTCTTGCGCGCCTCCGGCTGGACGATCGGCAGCATCTCCTCGAAGAGCACGGACGCGCGCACCGCCTGCAGCCGCAGGTCCTCGGGGCGCGTGAACTTCAAAAAGCCCTGGACGACTTCGTCGAGGCGGCGGATCTCCGTTTCGATCACCCCGACGTGCTGGAGCAGGTTCTCGTCGCCCTTCGCGGTGTCGCCGAGCAGCCCACCGGCCCCGGCCGGCACGAGCGCGCTCTTGCGGATCTTCGTTCGCAGCAGCTCGAGGTGGATCATCATCGCGTTGAGCGGATTCTTCACCTCGTGCGCGATGCCGGCCGTCAGGCGGCCCAGCGCAACGAGCTTGCGCGAGTACGCGATCGTGGACTGCATCCGCGACACGTACGCGAGGTTGCGGACAACGAGCAGGATGCCGACCAGCTCGCCGTTGGCGCCCGGGATGGCGTGCGCGATGGCGAGCTGGTCCTCGTCGATCTGTACCGGACCGCGCGAGCGACGCATGGCCAGCGTCTCTTCGACAAGCGTCCGATATGAATGACCTGGCGCCAGCAGCGTGCTGACCGGCTTGCCGATCGCGGTCGCGGCGAAGGTGGACTGCATCGCCGGATTGGTGAACAGCAGCTCGCCGGCGGGATTGAACAGCGCGACTGCGTCCTCGAGGTGCTCGACCAGCGATTCCAGGTTCGCTTTCTGGTCGGCCAGCTGCGAGCGGTCGACGGACAGCTGACGGCTGACGGTGTTGAAGAACGTGCCCAGCTCGCTGAACTCGTCGCCTGGCGGCAGGTCGAGCGTGACGCCGAATTCGCCGCGCCCCAGCCGTGTGAGGCCGCTGCGCAGCACGTGTATCGGCCGCAGCATGAGCTGCGAGAGCAGCCCGGCGACGAACACGGCGATGAGCAGGGCAACGCCCGCGGCGATCAGGGCCGGGCCGAGCGAATCCTCGAGCGCGCGGCGCATCAACAGCGTCGAGACGCTCACGCGGATCGAACCAAAGTTCTCGGTCCCGACGACGAGGAGCTGCCGCACTTCGAGCGTGAGGCCGTCGCCCGAGTAGATGATGGCCAGCCGCCTGATCCAGTCCGCGGCGTCCAGGGCCGCCAGCTCGGGGCGCGGCGGTGTCCGTTCGCCGATCAGCCGCGGCTCGCGGTGCATCACGATGATGCCCTCGGAGTTCACGATGGCGGCGCTCGTCACCGCCGGGTCGTAGATGCTGGCCTCGAGAATCGACCGCAATCCGGAATCGTTCCGGAGCGCGGCATAGGGATCGGCGGGATCGATGGCCAGCTCGGTGACGCGGTGGAGGATGGTGCGGGCGAGCACCTGCGCGCGCGAATAGCTCTCACCGACGATGATGTTGGTGAGGCGCGAGATGTAGAGGCCGCTCATCGCCAGCACCGTCACCGCGACGATGACGGTGACGCCGGCGATCTGCTTCGCGCGAATACTTAATCGCATTCCCTGAAAGGCAAAGTCAAAAGGCAAAAGGCAAAAGGCAAAAGAAAGGTAAAGGTACGCCTCTTTTGACCTTTGCCTTTTGCCTTTTGACTTACACGCTCTCTTCCGCCGCCACTCGCCCCCGCATCTTGTTCAGCTTGTTGTGCAGCGTCTTCAGGCTGATCCCGAGAATCTCCGCCGCCCGAGTCTTGTTCCCGCGCGCATGGTCGAGCGTGAGCAGGATAAGCCTGTTTTCGGCTTCCTCGACCGTCATGCCCGGCGTCAGCGCCATGCCGCCGGCGGGCGCCGCCGGCGCGGGCGTTTCCGCGACATACGGCGGCAGGTGCTTCGATTCGAGGAACTCCCCGGAACTGAGAATGACCGCCCGCTCGACGACGTTCCGCAGCTCGCGGACGTTGCCGGGCCAATGGTACTGCTCGAGCACCTTCATCGCGGCCGGCTCGACGGCGGACACGCGCTTGTTGTTCCGCGAGTTGAACTCGGTAATGAAAGACTGGATGAGCAGCGGCAGATCGTCCTTGCGCTGCCGCAGCGGCGGCAGCTCGATGGCAAACACGTGCAGCCGGTAGTACAGGTCCTCCCGCAGTTTGCCGCTCTTCACCGCGTCGCCGGGGACGACGTTGGTCGCCGCGATCACGCGCACGTCCACCGTCTGCTCGTTGCGGCCGCCGAGCCGCCGGAACGTCCGCTCCTGGAGCACCCGCAGCAGCTTGACCTGCGTTGCCGGCGTCATCTCGGCAATCTCATCGAGGAAGAGCGTGCCGCGGTCCGCCAGCTCGAAGCACCCTTCGCGGCGATCGGTGGCGCCCGTGAACGCCCCCTTCTCGTGGCCGAAGATTTCGCTTTCGAGCAGCGTTTCCGGAATCGCCGCGCAGTTGATCGGCACGAACGGCTGCTGCGCGCGTGGGCTCAGCTGGTGAATGGTCTTCGCCACCAGCTCCTTGCCGGTCCCCGACTCGCCCCAGATGAGCACCGACGCGGAGGTCGGCGCCGCCTGCTCGACGATCTGATAGACCTTCCGCATGCTGGCGCTGTTGCCGATCATGCTGCCGAAGCTTCCCTGCTCCCGCAGCTGCCGGCGCAGCGTCTTGACCTCGCGCAGCGTGTCCTGGCGCTCGACGATCTTGTCGAGGAGAATCTTCAGCCGCTGCGGTTCGATCGGCTTGGTGAGGTAGTCGTAGGCGCCTTCCTTGATCGCCTCCACCGCGGTCTCGACGCTGCCTTGAGCGGTCAGCAGGACGACCGTGCACTCGGAATCGTCCGCTTTGAGCGCTTTCAGCAGGTCGAGGCCGCCCATGCGCGGCATGACCAGGTCACTGATGATGATGGACGGGCGGAAAGACGTAACGCTGTGGAGTGCTTCTTCGCCGTCGGCGGCGGATTCCGCGGCGAAGCCCCACGTGCGCACGAGCTCGGTTAAGCCGAGTCGCGTGCTGGGCTCGTCCTCGACGATAAGTACGCGTTCTGCTGGGTTCGACATTAGTGGTTCCGTTGCGCCTTCGCCATTTAATGGCTCCGGCGGACAACCGATGGTACGTTGTATGTTTTAAACGATCCAGCACAGCAGTGACATT
>JAICQE010000224.1 GCA_025938035.1 Vicinamibacteria bacterium | reverse complement strand
GGACAAGCCGCTGCTGAAGTCGTGGGAGAAGACCAAGCCGACGCTGGGCTGGCCGCGCGAAACCGACTCGCTCTGCCCCACGTGCGTCCGCGAGGCCCGGCAGGCGATCCTCGACGGCAAACGCGACGTCTCGGTGCTCCTCAACGAGAAGGTCGGCGAGATCAAGGCGACCATCCGCGAACAGGACGGCAAGATCGTGATGGTCAAGGACTGTCCCGTTCACGGCCACTTCGAGGACGTGATGGCGATCGACGCCGCGTTCCTCAAGCATCTGGAGGAATCGTTCCCGGGCCGCGACATCCGCGCGCACAACGACGCGACGCTCCACAACCACGGCAGCTCCACCATCGAGCACGGCCGCGGCGCGGTGCTCACGGTGGACCTGACCAACCGCTGCAACATGATGTGCGACCCGTGCTTCATGGACGCGAACCAGGTGGGGTTCGTCCACGAGCTGACCTGGGAGGACATCAAGCAGATCCTCGACAACGCGATCACGATCAAGCCGCGGCGCCAGATGTCGGTGCAGTTCTCCGGCGGCGAGCCCACGATGTCTCCGTACTTCCTCGACGCCATCCGGTACGCCCGCAAGGTGGGTTACCGTGTCGTGCAGGCGGCCACCAACGGGATCGAGTTCGCCAGAAGTGCCGAGTTCGCGAAGGCGGCTGCCGACGCCGGCCTGCGGTACGTGTACCTGCAGTTCGACGGCATCGGCAATGCGGCCAACTCGCATCGGCGCGTCGGCAACCTGTTCGACGTCAAGCTGCGCGCGATCGAGAACGCGTTCGCGGCCGGCATCAGTATCGTGCCGGTCGTCACCATCGTGAACGGCATCAACAACGAGCAGGTCGGACGCGTCATCGAGTTCGCGCTCGACAACCCGCGGCGAATCGCCTTCATTTCGTTTCAACCCGTGTCGTTCAGCGGACGCGATGAGACGATCACGCCCGAGCGGCGCGCCGCGCAGCGCTACACGCTGTCGCACCTGGCGCACGACGTGAAGAACCAGACCGGCATCGGCGAGCCCACGCGTGACTGGTTTCCCCTGTCGTTCATGTCGACGTTCACGGATTGGGCCGATCTGGTTCGGGGGCCGGACGCGGCATGGGGCAGCCTCGCGTGCGGCTGCCACCCGAATTGCGGCGCCGGAATGGCGGTCATGATCGACAAGGTCACGCGGGAAGCCGTCCCGGTCACCGCGTTCCTCGACGTGGAGCGGCTCGCGCGCGACGTCAGGATCATCAATGATGCCGCGCGAGGCCGCTGGATGTCCGTGATCGGATTGCTGCTGGCGATCACGAGGAATTACGACCCGTTCGCCGCACCCGGTCACTTGAGGCTCGCCGATCTCGTCGAGAAGTTCGGCCGGAAGCTGTACGGCACGCGCGCCGTGCCACCGGCGGGCGACGACTCGACACGGCGCGCGGCGGATCTCGCGCAGCGACGGGCGAACCGGTGGAACCTGCTGTTCATCGCCGGCATGTGGTTCCAGGACCTGTTCAACTACGACTTCCGGCGCACCGAGATGTGCATCATCCCCTACGGCACGCAGCAGGGCGAGATCTCCTTCTGCGCCTACAACACGGGGATCGGCTGGCGGAACATCCTCGAGAAGATGCACATGACGGCCACGCTCACCAAGTGGTACGAAGAGCATGGCCGCCACGAGATCTTCGCCGGCAACAAGCACGTGCCGCTCGCCAGCACGGACCATTCGCTGCAGCTGAACGCCGCGGCGGTCGCCGCCGGCGCGCAGACCGACCTTGACGAGCTCGGCGTCGCCAAGAACGCCCGCGAGGAGAAGCTCCTCGCGCGCAAGAAGGCGAACATGACGCCGGAGGAAATCCGGCAGCACATGGAGATGGAGCGGCTCTACCGCCAGCAGGTGCTCAAGGAGCAGCCGACGATCCAGATCCAGGGCATCGGCGGCAAGAAGAAATCCGACGTCCAGCCGGTGGTGCACAAGGACGTGGTGTAGAGTCTCGTTCGGACCGTCCATCGTTCGGGGGCCGGCGCTCAACCGCCGGCCCTTTTTCTTTGGCGCGATGAGCCGGTTGGCGTCCGTTTCGCACCTTGCGGGACAGAGGAGGTCGTATGGCACTGCATCCGTCCAAGGCGCCCTGGCTGCTGGCGGCGCTACTCTTCGCTGCTCCGGCGGTCCCTTCGGCTCAGACGGTGGACGCGCCGTTTGCCGACCTCAAAGTCAAGCCGGGCCAGACCGTCATCGTCACCACGCAGTCCGGCGGGCGCGTCAGGGGACGTGTCGAAGAAGTGTTGCCGGACGCCCTGGTGCTGAATATCACCCGGGGAGCCTCCGTTCTGCGCAGGATTGAGCCAGCCGAGGTCCGGGAAATTCACAGGCCCGGCCACCTGTGGGACGGGGCGGTCAAGGGCGGGCTGATCGGAGCGGGGATCGCCGGCCTCATCGGCGCGAATTTCGACTATGGCGGGCCGGCGGCCGTCGCCGGGCTGCTGTACGGCGCCGGCATCGGGCTCGGCATCGACGCGCTGTTCGGCCCGAAGCGGATCTACAGAGTGCCGCAAACAGCGGCGACGCTCTCGGTCGGGCCGATGATGACGCTCGAGGGCGCGGGCGCGGCCGTGAAAGTGACGTTCTAACGCCCCGAGGCTCGTCGTGCGGCGTAGTACCGCTCGACACACTGCTCCATCACCCACGACGCGCGGGCGCCGCTCACGCCAGTGGACTCGCAGCGCCCGCGGCCCGACAGCTCGTCGACAATGGACTGGATCAACGGCTGATGCACGTGAGGGGGATTCCTCACCGGGTGGACGGACGTCGTGCCCCGCACCTCGACGACGACGTCCGCGTCCGCGAACAGCGACGTACCGATTTCGCCATCCGTGCCGCGGACGATCAGACGGTCCGCCGGGCGTCCGGCATTGAAGTTCCAGATCCCGGTGCCGACGACGCGGGCCTCGAACTCGAAGGCGGCCGCGGTCACGTCTTCGGCAAGGTAGGTGCCGCCGGTATTGACAGCGAAGCCGCAAACGGCGGTAATCCGTCCGCTCAGAAAATCGAGGATATCGAATCCGTGCGAGGCGAGATCCAGGAACAGGCCCGCGCCGGCAATCGCGGGGTCGAATCTCCAGGCGCGTGCCTGCTCCCCTGTCGCCAGGCGATCGAACACCTCGAGGTGCATCGACGTCACCTGCCCGATGGCGCCGTCGGCCATGAGCTGGCGGACCAGCAGGTAGCGCGGCAGCGCGCGGCGATAGTACGCGACCCACAGCGGTGTCCGTGCGGCGGCGAATGCGTCGACCATGCGCGCGCATTCGGCATGATTCATCGCCATCGGTTTTTCGACGAGGCATGGTTTGCCTGCCGCGGCGGCCAGCAACGCGAGCTCGCAATGCGTGGACGGCGGCGTGGCGACGTACACGGCATCGACCTGCGGATCGTCGATCAGATCGGCGGCGCGATCGTGAACCCTGGGCACCCCGTGACGCCGCGCGTAATCTTCGGCGAGGGCCCGGTCGCGTCTCATGACCGCGACGAGCGCGGATCCCTTGGCCTTGCGGAACGCCGGACCGCTCTTGACTTCAGCGACGTCGCCGCAGCCGATCATGCCCCAGCGAATGGTGCGCATCGAGATCTCCGCGCGAGATGATACGCGAGCTGCTGCCACACACGGTGACGGCCTCGCGTGCGGTGCTCGGCGCCGCCGCCATCGTCGCCGCCCTCGACGGGCAGCTCCGTGCGTCGGCGACGCTCATCGCGGTCAGCGCGCTCGCCGACGGTCTGGACGGGCATGTCGCCAGATGGCTCGGCGCCGCGACGCCGTTCGGCGCGCTGTTCGATTACTTCTGCGACTACCTGACGCTCGTGGTGGCGCCCTGGACGCTCGGCCGCGTGCTGCTGGGGGATCTCACGGCCGCGCAGGAGGTAGGTCTCGGCCTGCCGCTGCTGGCCGCCGCGATCCGATACGCACGAAACGGCGCGATCCTGGTCCTCATGCACCCCGCCCCGGACCTTCCCGGCGTGGGGACGGTGTTCGCCGCGTTCGTCAGCGTCACCGCCGTGTTTCTCGACGCGCACAGCCGCCTGTCGCCGTCGACGCTCGGGATACTCGTACCGACGTCCGTGGCGGTTCTCGCGGTCCTCATGCTGGCGCCTTTTCACTATCCCAAGCTGACGCGATTCCGTGGATGGTCGCCGGCCGTGCTCGTCCTTCTCGCGATCATGCCTTTTGCGGGCACGACGGTGCTGGCTGCCGTTGCCGTCCTGCTCGGCGTCCTGTACATCATCGTCGGGCCCTTCCTGGCCCGGAGAGCGTGAGCCGCTGATGCATCGAGCGCACAAGTACGTCGAAGAAGCGGTGACTGTGGCGGCACATCTGCTGTGGCAGGTCTTCTCGACCGCCAACAGCGTGGCGCGGAACCCCTCGTTCACGCCGCGCTGGTCGGACAAGCCGCTGCTGAAGTCGTGGGAGAAGACCAAGCCGACGCTGGGCTGGCCGC
>JAICQE010000191.1 GCA_025938035.1 Vicinamibacteria bacterium | reverse complement strand
CTCGACGGCGACGGATTCGACGGTCTCGCCGCTCGCGTTCTCGACCGTTTGGATGCCTCGAGGCCGGACGTGCAGACCGCCGTTCGCGAATACGGCATAGGCGGTCGTGAGCTCGAGCGGTGTGACGAGGCCGCTGCCCAGCGCCAGCGATGGCACGTCGGGCTGGTCCGTCACGCCGAGACTGCGCACCAGCTGCAGCACGGGGCGGGTACCGACCTGCTGCTGCAGCAGGACGGCGGCCGCATTGTTCGATTCGAGCAGCGCCTCGCGGAGCGTCATCTCGTCCCGTCCGTCGGCGCGTTCGTCGCGCGGAATCCAGACCCCGCTCGACGCCTCGACGGCCACCCGCTGCAGTCCCTGCAGCCGCGTCACGGGCGACAGCCCGCGTTCCAATGCGGTCGCGTAGACGAACGGCTTGAACGCCGAGCCGGGTTGACGGCGGCTCTTGACGGCGCGATTGAACGGCGTGACGGCGAAATCGGACCCGCCAACCATCGCGAGAATATTTCCGGTCGCGGGATCGATGGCCACGAGCGCCGCCTGCAGGCCGCGAATCTTCAGGCGGCGGAGCCCGTCGCCAACGGCCGCTTCCGCCGCGTCCTGCATCGCCGGACTGAAGGTGGTGTGTACCTTCCAGTCGGGCGGGTTGTCGCCGCCGAAGACGTTGCGGAACTGCTGCCGCAGGTACTCCTTGGCATAGCCGTGCTTCGCGCTCGAGACCGACGGCGGCGGCTGAATGTGGATCCGCTCGGCGCGCGCGTCCCGCTCCTGCACCTCGGTAATCTTCTTTTCCTCCCGCATGCGCTGCAGGACGACAAAACTGCGCTGCCGTGCGGCGTCGGGATGATGCCACGGAGAATACGTGGAGGGGGCGCGGATGATGCCGGCGATCAGCGCCGCCTCGGCAACCGTCAACTGCGACGCCGGCTTGCGCAGCATCTTCTGCGACATCGTCTCGACGCCGTAGATGCCGCCGCCGAGGAAGACGCGGTTGAGATAGAGCTCGAGGATCTCCTGCTTGCTGAGAAAGACTTCGAGCATCACGGCCAGCGCCGCTTCTTTCGCCTTGCGGCCGGGAGTTTTTGAATTCGAGAGAAACAGCGTCCGCGCCAGCTGCTGCGTGATGGTGCTGCCGCCCTGCGTGCGATCGGTGCGGAGGTTCGTGACAACCGCCCGCCCGAGTCCGATCGGATCGATCCCCGGGTGGAGGTAGTAGCGATGATCCTCGACCGCGATCACCGCATCCTTCAGATGGACCGAGATGCGGGAGAACGGGACGTCCCGCCGCTGCTCGTCGAGGCGGAACCACTCGCGTCCGGAGCCATCGAGGAACACGGTGTCGCCGACGCCGCGATTGAGCCGGTAGATGGCCCATCCGTAGCGCGCGGTCCATACCGTCACCATCAGCACAGCCGCGACCGCAACCAACGCAACGGCCGCCTTCAACCAGGGCCGGCGCGTCAATCCCCGTGCGCCGGAGGCGATTCCACGGGCAAACGAACGGAGGCCGGACAGCCGCATAATAGGCAACGTAGGGCGCCCATGACCCCTCGACTATGCTCGGGGTGACCCTGAGCGAAGTCGAAGGGTGATGGGTGCCGCGCTATGCAGTTTAGACGCTCAACGGTTTTGTTCGTTCTTCTTGCCGTTGCCACAGCGACCCTTGCGGCACAGGCGCAGCCTTCGGAGCGCGATTTCCTGTCGCGGATCCGCCGTCTGACGATCGAAGGACGCCGCGCCGGCGAGGGCTACTGGTCGAAGGACGGCAGGCAGCTCGTCTTCCAGAGCGAGCGCGAGCCCGGAAACCCGTTCTATCAGATCTATCTGATGGACATGGACAGCGGGAACACGACGCGTGTCTCGCCCGGAACCGGCAAGACGACCTGTGCCTTTATCAACCCCGAGACAGGCGACGTCCTCTTCGCCTCGACGCATCACGACCTGCGCTCGAAGCAGTTACAGGATGACGAGCTGAAGTTCCGCGCCTCCGGCCAGGAACGCCGGTATTCGTGGGACTACGACCCCGAGATGGAGCTCTACATCCGCAGCAAGCAGACCGGCAGCTATCGCCGGCTGACGAATCGCCGCGGCTACGACGCCGAGGCGAGCTTCTCGCCGGACGGGCAATGGATCGTCTTCTCATCGACGCGCGACGCGTACGATCGGGAGCTCTCTCCCGCCGAACGGAAGCAGCTCGACACCGATCCGAGCTACTTCGGCGAGATTTACATCATGCGGACCGACGCCGACGGTGCGGGCGCGCGGCGCCTGACGAAGGTGACGGGCTACGACGGCGGGCCGTTCTTCTCTCCGGACGGAAAACGGATCGTCTGGCGGCGGTTCGACGAAGCGGGTCTCAT
The DNA here is from genome assembly GCA_025938035.1 of Vicinamibacteria bacterium. The sequence goes on along the minus strand of JAICQE010000191.1, from coordinate 5,117 downwards.
CGCCGACGTGTGGACGATGAATCTCGACGGCACGGATCAACGGAAGATTACCGATTTCGGGGCGATGAGCTGGGCGCCCTATATCCACCCGTCCGGCGAATACATCCTCTTCGCGTCGAATAAACTCGGCTTCGAGAACTTCGAGCTGTTCATCGTCGACATCGACGGGAGGAAGCAGCCTGTTCGCGTGACGTATACCGATGGCTTCGACGGGCTGCCAGTGCCGTCGCCCGATGGCCGGCAGCTCGCGTGGACGTCGAACCGGGGCGGCGGCCGCGAAGGACAGATCTATCTGGCAGCGTGGAACCACGAAGCGGCGCGTGCAGCCTTGAAGAGCGCGCCCGCGAGGAAGCCGTAGTGTCCGCCTTCAGGCGGACCTGAGTACGTAGTGTCCGCCTTCAGGCGGACCTCCTGAGGACATGTAATGAAACTTCGCCGCCGTGTATTCCTGACTGTTCTCCTGGCCGTCTCGGTCGCAACAACCGCGGCGCAGATCGCCACCACCTCGCCCACTCGCGCGCACGTTGAGACGCTGGCATCCGAGAAGTTCGGCGGGCGCGAGGCCGGATCGGACGGCGAACGCCTCGCAGCGGAGTACATCGCCGCGCAGTTGCAGCGAATCGGAGCGCGTCCGCTGCCGGGCCGGCAGAACATGTTCCAGGCCTTCGAGTTCACCGCCGGCAGCCGTGACGGCGGATCGAGTCTGGCGCTCGGTCCCATCGGCGCTACGGGTTCCACCTACGGTGCAGCGGACGTTCGTGCGCTGTCGTTCTCCGATGACGGCACGGCGGATGGCGACGTCGTGTTCGCGGGCTACGGTCTCGTCGTTCCGGAGTCCGCGAATTTCGGATACGACAGCTATGCCGGCCTCGACGTCAAGGACAAGATTGTTCTGGTGCTCCGGTACTTCCCGGAGGACGCGGACGCGCAGACGAAATCGGCACTGGCCCGCTATGCAGACCTTCGTTACAAGGCGAACGCTGCCCGGCAGCGCGGCGCCAAAGCCATGCTCGTCGTCACCGGGCCGCGTTCGCCGAATGCCGGCGAGCTGGTACCGCTCTCGTTCGACACGGCGATCGCTGGTTCAGGACTTCCGGCAGCCAGCATCAATGCACGCGTCGGGACGGCGCTGTTGCAGAAGAGCGGCCGTGCGCTGGCGGACGTCCAGAAAGAGCTCGATTCCGGCAACCCGCATGTCGCCGGCTTTGCCCTGAACACGCGTGCGCAGCTCACCACCCGCGTTGTTCGCGAAAAGAAGACAGCCCGAAACGTCCTCGCCTACCTCCCCGCGGACGCGGCGGCCTTGGTGCAGAAGCCATGGGTCGTCGTCGGCGCGCATTATGACCATCTCGGGCGCGGCATCGGTGGCAGCTCGCTCGCATCGCGCGAGGACGCCGGCCGGGCGCACGTGGGCGCCGACGATAACGCGTCAGGCACCGCGTCGGTAATCGCCCTCGCCGAGGCGCTCTCGAAGCAGCCGCAGCGGAAGCGGAATCTGCTGATTGCCCTGTGGTCGGCGGAGGAAATCGGCCTGATCGGATCCAAGGAGTTCGTGGCGATGCCGCCTGTTCCGGTATCGCAGATGGCCGCGTACGTGAACTTCGACATGGTCGGCCGGATGGCCAACAACAAGCTGGCGGCGCAGGCGACCGGCTCGAGCCCGGTCTGGGCATCGATGATCGAACGCGCGAATGTCCGCGCCGGGTTCGACATCACCATCCAGCCGGATCCGTATCAACCAACCGACGTCAGCAGTTTCAACGAAGCCGGAGTGCCGAGTCTGAACTTCACCACAGGGGCACACACCGATTACCACAAGCCATCGGATACCGCCGACAAGATCAACTACGAGGATCTCGATCGGGTCGTCGATCTCGCGGCGGGGATTACCCGGCAGCTCCTGGATGTGGACTCGCCGCCGCAATTCACGAGGGTCGAGCAGTCGTCACAAACGGCAAGCCGGACGGGCCTCAGGGTGTTTACCGGCACCGTCCCGGATTACACAGCCGAAGTCAAAGGCCTGCTGCTCGGCGGCGTCGTGGCTGGAGGGCCGGCGGAAAGGGCCGGACTGCAGAAGGGCGACGTCATCGTCGAGATCGCCGGACAGTCGATCACCAACATCTACGATTACACGTTCGCGCTCGAGCTGTTGAAGATCGATCAGCCGGTGAAGGTCGTGTACACCCGCGCCGGAAAGCGGATCGAGACGACGCTCACACCGACCGTGCGGCGTTAGTCTTCGTGCTTCTCCACCAGGAACTCTTCCGCCTGATCGGCCGCAGGCGGAGGATCCTGCGGTCCCTCGCGCTTTGCGACGATGAAGGAGATGACGAAGATCACAACGACCAGGCCGAGCGAGATCTCCTTCGGAATCTCCCAGTGGACGTATCCCGCCGCGTGCAGGTACTCCAGAATCAGCTTGACGCCGACCCACGCGATGATGATGAACGCTCCGTCCACCAGCGCCGGGTAGCGGTTGACCAGTATCAACAGCTGACCGATCACCAGCCGCATGGCGATCACGCCGAGGATGCCGCCGGTGATGATCACCCACGTCTTGTCCGACAGTGCGACCGCGACCAGGATCGAGTCGATGGCGAACACGATGTCCGTCAACTCGACTTTGACGACCGTGGACCAGAACGGGCTCATGCCCAGCCAGGATGTCGGCGTCCGCGGTTTCCGCCGCTCCGCCGCGTCCGCGTGACCAGCGAAGTGGTGGTACGGCAGCCACAGCAGGTATGCGGCGCCAAGCAGCATGACGAACTGAATATCCTTCAGCCAGACGGCCAGGAGAATCGCGACGATGCGAAAGGCGAACGCTCCGACGATGCCGTAGCGGAGTGCCTTGCGTTGCTCCCGTTTCGGGAGTCCGAGCACCAGCACGGCCAGCACCATCGCGTTGTCCGCGCTGAGGAGTCCTTCGAGGGCGACGAGAAGAGCAACTGTGACGAGATCTGAGGGAGCGATGTCCAAGCGACGTCCCCATCGTATCGCAGGGTTCCGCCTCGGCCGTTAACGCCCGGCATCAACCTTGATTCGACTCGTATCAATGGCTATACTCGTGTTGTATCAAGGTTGAGCAGGCATGGGAGCGCAGACTACTCAGCAGGAACTCTTTTTCATCAGCGTGGCCGCGGAAATGCTGGGAATGCATCCGCAGACGCTGCGGAAGTACGAGCGCCTCGGGCTGGTGCAGCCGTCGCGGACGATCGGCAGCATGCGCCTCTACTCACGCGAGGAGCTCGAACGATTGCGGCTGATCAAACGCCTCGTCGATGAGTCGGGCATCAACCTGGCCGGGGTTCAGCGTCTGCTCGTCGTCGCCGAGGCGATGCAGCGCATTCGTCCGCTGATGGACGAAAGCGCGTTGACGAGCGGCGCCGGCCGTCGCCAGCTGCTGACGGAGATCCGCCGGCTGACCGAGGCCGTAGGACTGTAGCCGTGGAATTCAAGGACTACTACTCCACGCTGGGCGTCGCCAAGACCGCTTCCGAGAAGGAGATTAAGCAAGCGTTCCGGAAGCTGGCGCGGAAGTATCACCCGGATGTGAATCCCGGTGACAAATCGGCGGAGGCGAAGTTCAAGGAGGTCAACGAGGCCTACGAGGTTCTCGGCGATCCCGCCAAGCGGAAGAAGTACGACGAGCTGGGCGCGAACTGGCGCATGTACGAACAGGCGGGCGCCGCCGGCGGCGCCGGCAGTCCGTTCGGGGCGCAGTGGAACGTCAACGTCGGCGGTGCGCCGGGCGGCTACCGGACGATGAGCCAGGAAGAGATGGAGGAAATGTTCGGGGACGCCAGCCCGTTCTCGGACTTCTTTACGACCTTCTTCGGCGGTGGCGGCGGAGGCTTCGAGAGTGCGGGCGGCCGGGCGCGCGGCGGGCGTGCGCGGCAGCGGGCCGGTCGCGACGTCGAGCACGAGCTCGAGTTGACACTCGAAGATGCGTACCACGGCACGACGCGGCGGCTGGCGATGAAACACGATGGTCAGGCCCGCACCGTGGACGTGAGGATTCCCGCCGGAGTTGGCGACGGATCGCGCGTTCGCGTCTCCGGCGAAGGTGAGCACGGAGTCGGCGGCGCCGCGGCGGGCGATCTGTACCTGCGGATCCGGCTGGCGCCGCATCCGGTGTTCGAACGCAAGGGACGCGACCTGTACGTCAAGGTCCCGCTGCCGGTGACGACCGCGGTCCTCGGCGGTGAGGCCGATGTGCAGACCCTCGCCGGCCGGCCGGCGCGCCTGCGCATTCCGCCGCTCACGCAGAACGGGCAGGTGTTCCGGCTGAAAGGATTCGGAATGCCGACCGTCGGCAAGCCGAACGAGAAGGGTGATTTATACGGACGTGCCGACGTCCAGCTGCCGGCGCAGCTTTCGGCCGAGGAGCGCGCGCACTACGAAGCGCTCGCCAAGTTGTCCGGAGGCGCCGCGAACACACACAGCGCGGCCTAGTACGACCATGAACATCAACAGACTTACGGAGAAAGCTCAGGAAGCGGTCGTGACCGCGCAGAACCTCGCCACCCAGGCGAATCACGCTGAGGTGACGCCCGAGCACCTGCTCGTCGCCCTCGCCGAGCAGTCGGGCGGGATCGTCCCCTCGATCCTGCGAAAACTGAATCTCGAGCCGGCGAATGTCACGGGCGACGCCCGGTCGCTGCTGAACACCCTGCCACAGGCCTACGGCGCGGATCTGCGCCTGTCGCCGCGCATGAACCTGATTTTCGCGTCGGCGGAAGCGGAGGCCAAGCGTCTCCAGGACGATTTCGTCAGCACGGAACATCTGCTCCTCGCTCTGGCCACCGAAACGGGCCGCTCCCCCGCTGCGCAGCTGCTGCAGCGGTCGGGCGCCAGCAAAGACGCGCTTTACAAGGCGATGACCGACGTGCGCGGCAACCAGCGGGTGACGTCGCAGAATCCCGAGTCAACCTACGAGGCGCTGGCGCGCTACGGCCGCGACCTGACCGACCTCGCACGCCAAGGCAAGCTCGATCCGGTCATCGGCCGCGATGAAGAGGTCCGCCGCGTCATCCAGGTCCTGTCACGGCGCACCAAGAACAACCCGGTGCTGATCGGCGAACCCGGTGTCGGCAAGACGGCGATCGTCGAGGGGCTGG
>JAICQE010000189.1 GCA_025938035.1 Vicinamibacteria bacterium | reverse complement strand
GAGGGAACGGGTTTCACAGGAGGAACGAAGTAACGGAGACGAACGGAGGACGGGCCGTTCGATGTGGTAGACCGCTTTCAGCGGCCAATCGAACGGCCGAATTCTTCGTTCGTCTCCGTTACTTCGTTCCTCCTCTGAAACCGTTCCTCCGTCTTCTTCGTTACTTTACCGGAGCGGTACCGAAGAGCGGCCGGTAATCGCGGTTGTTCTCGCAGATGAATTCCATAATGCGCTTCATCGGCGCCGCGGTCAGCCGGAACTGCCGCGTCTGCGTGAATGGCGCGACGAAAACATTCGGATCGTCGATCGTGATCTCGTAGTCGAAGCCGCCGTCAACGCGACGCAGGCGCTCGACGGTGTGCAGCGCGTCGGTGTGTCGGTAGCCGGCAATCTCGGTCTTCTCGTTGTAGCCGATGGTATCGATGACGAGCGTGTCGCCGTCCCACCGTCCGACCGAGTCCCCGAGCCACGCCGGATCCGGGTCGACCTGATGCGGTTCACCGTCGAGCGGCACAATGCGGAACGTGCCGGGATACTCGTGAATGATGACGAGATGGTCTTTGTTCTGAATGATTTGAAATTCGTAGGGGACCCCGAAGGCGTCGGGTGGAATCAGCGGCATGCAGTCCGCGGTACGGCCCGTGTCCTGCGGCCCCCGTTGCACGCGGTACTTCTCCGCGCCAGGCTTCAACTGCGGTCCGGCTGCAGCGGGCGCGCCGCCACGGCCTCGTCCACCACCGCCGCCGAAGCCGTAGACGCCGGAGAAGTCCGGCTTGCCGTCGGGCGTGCGCGGAATGCCGGCGCGGGTATTGACGGTCGGCGCCGCTGCCGCGACAGGCTGTGTTCCCGCGACCGTCACTGTCACGGAGCGCATTTGATCTCCGGCCGTCAACGTGTAGGTTGTCGTCGTTTTCGGCGTCACACGCTGGGTACCCCGCGGGACCACGCGTCCGAGACCCGGCTCGATGGCCGGAGCTCCGGGGTTCTCGACCAGCCAGACCAGGACCGCCGACTCACCCGGCTTGATCGACGCGGGCTTCGCTTCGAATTGCACGATGCGCGTCGGCGGACCGCCGCGGCCTCGACCCGCAGGAGGCGCTGCCGGGCCTTGCGCTGGCGCACCCGCTGCCGGCTGCTGCGGCGCCTGCGCGGCAACCGTCAGGGCCGCTGCGAGTACGCCGACAAGAACTGCGACCGATCTGCGCACGCGAACCTCCCAGAACGACTCGAACGACTCGAACGACTCGAACGACTCGAACGTTTCGAACGATTCGAACGATTCGAACGATTCGAACGATTTACGACCGTATTTCCCTTCCGTCCGCCAGTTTCATGCGATTCGCGATCATCGACGGCGCCCCGCTCTTTGCCGGCGCGCCGGTGGCGGAGAGCGGATCGCCCGGTTTCACCGTCTTGCTCGTCCAGCCGTATCCGCGCAGGTGATTGAGGCTCATCATCTCGACTTCCCACTCGACGATCTTCCCGGTCTTTTCGTCCTTGACCTCGAGGTAGACGAACGCGTGCGGGTTGGTCCATTCGAACCTCTTCACCACGCCGGTGATCGTCACTGGATTCTGTGAGTCGTACATCGCGGTGGAATGATGGGCGCCCGGCGACCCCGCCATCACCAGCCAGCCGCACGTCACCAGCACTGCCATCAGTCGTAGCTTCATCGATCCTCTCCTCGCAATGAGACTATCCAATGCAGAATTCAGAATGCAAAATGCAAACTGAAGCGCTGGCGTAGCCCGCGTTTTAGCCTGAATTCCGAATCCTGCATTCTGCATTACTGCGTCAGCGCCTGTTTCAGCCGCGACGCGACAAAAGACAACGCTTCGACCCCCATCGGAATCACGCCCGCAAACGACATGAACGCGTGAATCGCTCCGTCGAAGCAGCGGTACTCGACGGGAACACCGTCGGCGGCCAGACGGTCCGCGTACGCCCGTCCTTCATCACGGAACACGTCGCATCCCGCCGTCACGACCAGTGCCGGCGGTAACCCACGCAGGTCCGCGGCGGCAATCGGCGACACCCGCGGGTCATGCGGCTCGCGCGCGACGTCGCCGAGATAGTGCCCGCGGAACCACGCCATGTCGCGCATCGAGATGAAGTAATCGCCCTGCCCGAATTGGCTGCGCGATGGATACTTGGGATCATCGACCGGATCGCGCAGATCGACGGCCGGATAGATCAGCGCCTGATAGGAAATCGCTGGACCGCCGCGCTCCTTCGCGAGCTGGCACACGACCGTGGCAAGATTGCCGCCGGCACTGTCACCAACCACCGCCAGCCGGTCCCGGTCGCCGCTGATGTCAGACGCGTGCGCCGCCGCCCATTCGAGCGCCGCGTACGCATCCTCTGCAGCCGCCGGAGACTTGTGTTCGGGAGGCTGCCGGTAGTCCACCGAAACCACGATCGCGTCGGCATTTGCGGAATAGAACCGCGCGATCGCGTCATGAGTATCCAGATCTCCGGCGACCCAACCGCCGCCATGGAAATGCAGCACGATCGGAAGCGTGCTGGCGGCATCGAGGCGGCGCGGCGTGTAAATCCGCAGGCCGATGTCGCCGCCCGGAACGGCAATGCGGCGATCCTCCACGCGGTCGACCGCCGCCGGCGGGACTGCCAGCTGCTGTGATGCGCCGCGAATATTCGCGCGCACCTCGTCAACCGGCAGCTCGTACAGCGGCTTCCCACCGCCGGCGCGCATCGCCTCGAGAAACGCACCGCTTGCGGAGTCGATCAACATCTGAGTCATCAGTCTTCAGTCTTCAGTTGTCAGTTGTCAGTTGTTACTTGATCGGGTCCACCAGATCGAGAAACACCCACGTCTTGCCCTCCGCGAGGCCGGCCAGCTCGCGGCCTGCGGCGCGGAACACCGGCGGCGCCGACGTGATGTGCTGCGTGCCTGCGTGCATATCGCGAAAGAGCCGCTGGATCGTCCCGGACCGCAGCGCCAGCGTTCCGGCGGACTTGTACACGAACTCGGAGACGTCGTGGCACGCCCATGTGATGTTGGCCATCGCCAGCCGAATCAGCGTCTGCTGACGGACGGTGAGCGGCTCACCTCGCTCGAGCGTGTCCTTGACGTCGGCCCATGCCTCGAAGACAAGAGCCCGCGCCGAGCGATAGGTCGCTTCCGCTTTGGCGTACTGTTCGTGGAATGACTCGCTCGCCGCCTGCGTCCCGGAGCGGCCGATCCCGGCCTTGACCTTGTTCATCAGTTCGTCGAGGAGCCGGCGGCCGATGCCGCAGGCCCAGCCCGAATGGCAGATGATCGCGAAGCCGATGATGCCGAGCCGATACAAACCGCCGCCGCGCCTCGGCTCCTCGGTGACCGCGAAGTGCGTGTAGGCATCGCGCACGAAGACGTCGTCGATGCGATAGTCGATGCTGCCGGTGCCGCGCAACCCGAGCACGTCCCAGTTGTCGATCAGAGTCGCCTGCTCGACCGGCAGCACGAAGATGCGCGGCTCGCCGGTCCCGTCGATGATGCCAAGCGTGTGAATGTGCGTGGAGTGCCTGATTCCCGACGCGAAGCTCCAGGATCCGCTCAGACGAAAGCCGCCGTCATGCGGGACCGCGGTGCCAGGCTTCGTGCCCTGTCCGGCGATGACCGGGAACCGGCCGCCACCGAACAGCTCGTCAACGGCTTCGTCCTTCAAGTACGCAGCGCCCGTACCGATGGCGAGCGATGCAGCCATCGCCACCCAGCCCGTGGACGGATCACCGTAGGAAAGGTTTTCGATCACCCGCACCGACGAGATCACGTCGAGCTCGCTGCCGCCAAGCGCGTGTGGCACCCACATCGCGAGGATCCGCTCGCGGTGGAGGGCGTCGACAACGGGTTGCGAGAGTTGTCCGCGCCTGTCTCCTTCGTCCGCATGCGTGTCGGCGATTGCCGCGACGGCTGCCGCTCGCGCTGGTAAATCGACCGCTGCCGTCAGTGTCGTGCCGCTCATGGCCACCTATTTCTTGTACAGCCGTCGGTATTCCACGGTGCTTTCGCAGACGAACTCCGCCACGTTTTCCTCGGGACGGCGCTGAAACGTGCGCGGCGGGATCGTCCACGGGGTCTGCCACACATTCGGATCCTCGACCGTCACGTCGTATTGCAGGTTGCCGTCCGGAAGCAGCTTGAACCGTTCGACGACGTGCAGCGCGTCGGTGTGCATGAAACCGTGCACCTCCGTCTTGTCGTTGAAACCGATCGCATCCACGATGAACGTGTCTCCCTCGAATCGCCCGATGGAGCTCCCCATGAAGGTCGGATCCGGATCAACCTGGTGTTTCCGGCCGTCCACCGGAATCCACCGAATCGCGTTCGGATACTCGTAGATGATCACGACCAGTCTTGGCGTCTGTACGATCTGGAACGGATACGGGGTGATGTAGGTCTGCGGGATGCCGAGCGGCTTGCAGTCGTTTCCCGTGGTCAGCGTGGTCCGGCCGCGAATGTCGTCCGGGCCGCGGACGATGCGGTATTTCTCGGCGCCGGGCTTGATCGGTGGCGGCGTCGTGCCGGCCGGGAGGCCGGCGCTCCCGTAAACGCCTGTGAAATCGGGACGAGCCGTCTCTCCAGAAACCTTCGCGCCGGCGGCGGCGGGTTCCACGGTAATCGTGACCGAACGCGACGATCCGCCTCGCATCGTCAACGTATACGTGGTCGTTGTCTTCGGCGTGACGGTGCGGCTGCCGCGCGCGTTCACGGCGCCGATCTCCTGGTCAATCGAGACGCCCCCGGCGGGATTCTCGGTGCTCCAGACCAGCACCACCTGCTCGCCGGCGCGCACCGTTGCCGGCCTGGCTTCGAACGAGACGATTCGCGGCTCGAGCCCGGGCTGCGCGCCGCGGCCGCCACGGCCTCGTCCGCCGGCCTCCTGACCTGCAGGCGCCGGAGCACTCGGCTGCTGCTGAGCGCCGAGTGGACCGGCCAGAGAGGCGATCAGAGCCAGCGCGGCAGGGATGACTTTTCTCATGCGCACACCTTCCGACCCGCGTATTTTAATGAATCGATTCTGGGATTTGGGGTTTGGCATTTGGGATTTGGGGAGTTCCTGTGACACGACGCGAACATCTCACGGCGATGCTCGGCCTCCCCGGCCTCGCGGCGGGCCTCTTCGCTTCCCCGCGGCCTGGATGGGGTAGCGCCTTCCAGACTACGGCCGGACGTCAGGAACGCCCCGTTCCCGCAGCCGGAATCGGGCGTCGCATCCGACACCTGTCGTACAGCGACATGGCCGGGCGGCCGGACAGCGTCCAGGTGATGCTCAACCGCAGGCATCTGTATGTCGGCCACATGTTCAGCAACGGCGTGACGATCCTCGACGCGACCGATCCGCGCCGCGTGCGGCCGGTCGGCTTCTTCACCGGCGGCGATCAGACGCGGACCCATCACCTCCAGACGTCGGGCGATCACCTGCTGCTCGCCAACGGCGCCAACATCGTCGCGATGCAGTCCTACGACAACCTCCGCGGCTATTTCGAAAATTCGCTCGCAGACAGCATCACCAACCGCAAGAAGTTCCGCTCGGGCCTGAGCATTCACGACATCTCCCGCCCGTCGGAGATGCGGGAGATCGCGTTTCTCGAAATGCCGGGCCTCGGCGTCAATCGCCTGTGGTGGCCCGGCGGCCGCTACGCCTACGTCTCGGCGCACTTCGACGGCTTTACCGATCACATCCTCTGCGTCGTCGACCTGAACACGGTCACGAAACCGGAAATCGTGGCGCGGTGGTGGCTGCCCGGGATGAATCGCGGCGGCGGAGAGGCGTCCACGCAGGGCGCAGGGCGCCGCGTCGCCCTGCACCACATGCTGACGGCGGAATGGCCTCAGGGTCCGCCTCGAGGCGGACACTACACGCTCGGATTTGGTGCCTGGCGCGATGGTGGACTGACGGTGCACGACCTGAGCGATCCGGCGAAGCCGCGTCTGCTGTCGCACGTCAACTGGTCGCCGCCGTTTCCTGGTGGGACGCACACGGCGCTCCCGCTGCCCCGCCGGAATCTCCTGGTTGTCGCGGACGAGGCAAACGCCGAGAAATGCGCGAAGGGGACGTTCTACACCTGGATGGTGGACATGCGCGTGCCGGAGAAACCGGTGACGATCGCCACGCTGCCGACCCCGCGCGATCGCGACTACTGCGCCAGCGGTACGTTCGGGCCGCACAACCTCCACGAGAACCGGCCGGGAAGCATGCAGAGCGACGATACGATCTTTGCGACCTACAACAACGCCGGCGTGCGCGTGTTCGACATCCGCGATGCGTTCGCGCCGAAGGAGATCGCGTACTGGGTGCCGCCCACGCCGGCACGGCTCATCGATCCGCGTCCGAACGTCGCGCTCGCCGCAAAGTCGGCCGACGTCTTCGTATCAACCGAAGGGCTGATGTACGTGACGGATTGGAATGCCGGATTGAACGTTCTGGAGTACCAGGGATGAACAGGGCTGAGGGACCGGGGATCAGGGACCCGATCCCCGATCCCCGATCAACGATCCCCGCTTACGGCCTCGCCAGCGAGCCCACGTAGGCGGACAAGTCGATGATGTCGTCGTCCGTGAGACCGGCCGTTGTCTTCTTCATCAGCGCGGCGTCGACGCCGTTGCGCGTCCCTTCCTTGAAGTGAATGAGCTGGCGCGCGACGTAGATCGGGTGCAGGCCGGCAATGCGCGGGATGTTGCCGAGCCCGCGCAGCCCTTCACCATGGCAGATCGTACAGTTCGTCGTCTTCGTCCCGCCTTTGGCAAGCGCCGCTCCGCGCGCAATGCTGCCCGGCGGGACATACGCGATAAACCCTGAGTTCGGATCGCGGCGCCGCGCACGTTCCGCATCCTCGGGCAGCGTGATGATGCGCTTGCCGATCGGCTCCATTCCGCCCTTGGGATCGACAAACCGCATCCGGCCCTGACCGACGAACGTCGTCGGTACCGTCGCCGCCTCGCGCACCGTGGTGAACTTTCGCGGCTTCAGCGACGCGAAGTATTGCGCCACGTCGCGGATCTCCTGGTCGGTCATCGCCTTGGCAATCAGATCCATGCGATTGGCGAAATCCTTGCGCGCGCCGCTCCGGAAGTCGTTCATCTGCTGCACGAAGTACTCGACAGTGAACCCCGACACCGTCGCGGACTCGGGATGGCCCTCGCCATTCATCAGATGGCACGACCCGCACGCCATCAGATTCCCCTCGCCCTTGACGACGCGCGCCGCCGGCGTCGGATGGTCCTCGGGGAACCAGTCCGGAGGGTTGCGCAGATCGTCGATTTGCGCCGGCGTGTACTGCCGCTTGCTGCCAGGCACGGTGTGCGGCGTCGCCGGCTCCGCCGGCAGCGAACCGGCCTGCACCTGGAACGCCCACGACGGCTCGCGCGGCACGGGCGACGGCAGCGCAGTGGGGGTGGCGGCTGGCGGCTGCTGCGAGAGAACCGCGCTCGACAGCACCGCAACGAGGCTGACAACGAGAGCAAACGTTCTGGACATGGACGGAGATTGTAGATCGTTCGGATCGTTCGGATCGTTCGGATCGTTCGGATCGTTCGGATCGTTCGGGCCGTTCGGGCCGTTCGGGTCGTTCGGGTCGTTCGGGTCGTTCGGGTCGTTCGGGCCGTTCGGGTCGTTCGGGTCGTTCG
>JAICQE010000130.1 GCA_025938035.1 Vicinamibacteria bacterium | reverse complement strand
GGCGCTGCTGCTCTGCAGCGACGGCCTGACCGATCTCGTGGACTCGGTGTCGATTGCGAAGACGGTCAGCCAGTGCGCGGGCGATCCGGAGGCGGTCGTCCGTGAGCTGATCGCCGCGGCAAACGCGGCCGGCGGCAAGGACAACGTGACGGCGGTCTACGTCGAAGGCGAGAAGTTTGCGGCCAGTGGTTACGGGCGGGGGACGATCGAATCAAGGTCGGCCGGAGCGTCCGCCGCGTCTGACGACCCTCAGGAAGGCGGATCCGTGTCGCAGTCTGGCGCCCGGTTCGCGATGATCGCGCTCGGAATCGGCATCACCGCCGCGGTCGGCCTCTGGCAGTTCGGGTGGACGTATGACGATCTGCGCGGGCTGCTTTTCTCGGCGTCCGGCCAGTCCCCGCTGGAGCGCACGGTCGCTGACGGTGAGTCGATTACCGAGGCGCTGCGCGACGCCTCGCCCGGTTCCGTGGTGGTGGTCGAGCCGGGGGAGTATCGCGAACAGGTAACCCTTGTGTCGGGAGTCCGGCTCAAGAGCCGCGTTCCCGGGGGCGCGGTCATCCGGCTGCCGGCGGCGGTCCCCGATACTGCCGAGGAGCCAGCCGTCCTCGCCAGGAACGTCTCCGGCGCCGAGATCGTAAATTTCAGAATCAGCGGTGACGCGGCCACGCCGCTTCCCGTTGGCATCCTTGTCCAGAACTCAACGGTCTCGATCCTCCACGTCGAAATCAGCGGCGCCACGCGGGCGGCGCTCGAGTTCGCCGGGGGCGGGGCGTCGACGTTGATGGCCAGCGACATTCGCGACAACGCCGGGGCGGCGCTGGTGGTCCGCGATGGTTCGTCGCCGCGCGTGGCCAACAACTCGTTCGCGCGGAACGGGCGGTCGGACCGCGTCATGGCCGCGGTCGTCGTCCAGCGCGCGACGCCGATCTTCCTCAACAACGTGTTCGCCGGCATGACCGCCGCGTCGTTCACAGGGCTGGATGCCGCCGCGGTGGGCGCGCTGAGGCGCGACAACTGGTTTCCGGCCGTCACCCGGCCCTCCGAGCTGCGATGACCACCGTGTTCAAGCAGGTCGGGCCGTACCACATCCTCCGGCAGATCGGACACGGCGGCATGGCCGTCGTCTTTCTCGCCCTCGACACCCGCAGTAACCGGCGCGTGGCGCTGAAACTCGTCCAGCGGAGCGGCGATCGCGAAGCGCAGGAGATCGTCGAGGCCGAACAGTTCGGGGCCGAGCTCCAGAAGCGATTCAGCGAGCGCGGCGCGCATGTGCCTGCCGTCTACGAGTACGGCATCGACGAGGACTCCGGCTACTTCTATGTCGCGATGGAGTACGTCGACGGCGAAAACCTCTCGGAGGTCATTGCCAACGGACCTCTGCTGCCCACCCGCGCCGCGGACGTCGCCATCGAGCTGGCCCGTTTCCTCGAGGAGGCCCATGCCTTCGAAGCGGTGGTCAACGGGCGGAACCTGAACGCGCTGCTGCACCTCGATCTCAAGCCGCGAAACGTCCGCATCACGTCGGCGCAGCTGGTGAAGGTGCTCGACTTCGGCACCGCGAAGGCACTGTCGCTGAGCAGGAAGGTCACGCGCAACGACTTCGGCAGCGTGGCGTATCTCTCGCCCGAGCGTCTCGAGACGGGCGAGGTCGATGCGCGCGCGGACTTGTGGGCGCTGGGCGTCGTGCTCTACGAAATGGTTCGCGGCATTCCGCCGTTCCAGGCTGCCGATACCCGGCGGCTCGAGCGCCTGATTCTCGCGCGGCGGCCGCCGCCGTCGCTCACCGAGCAGTGCCCGCCTGGACTGGCGGCCGTGGTCAGCCGCCTCCTCGATCCGAGCCCGGAGGAGCGCTACGCAAGCGCACGCGAGATTCGCGAGGACCTCGAACGGTTCAAGGCTGGACGGCAGACGGTCGCGGAGGAACGGGGCTGGCCGGCGCGCGCGTACGACGATGCCGCGACGCGGCGGACGTCGCCCGTCGCTCCCGCCGTTGCCGTTCCGCAGATGATCGGAAGCGTACCCGTGGGGCCGGGCACTGCCCGAACACCGCCGGTGGATGACGCGGACAAGACGCGGCGCACTGTGTCGCCGCCTGTGCCGCCGCCGATTCCCACGGCGCTCACGCCGCCGGCCAGCGCCGCAATCCCGGCCCCGCCTGTGCCGCCGAAAGCGTCGCCGAGCCGGCTGCGCCGACTGTTCAAGGGAGCGCTGGTTCTGATCGGATTTGGGCTCCTGGTCAGCGAGATCTCCATCGGATCGGAGGCGGGCCGCCTCGCACGGGCAGCGTCGACGCACGGGTTCGCGCAGCTGCCGAGGGCGTGGGAGCAGTATGACAACCTGCTCGGCCGCAGCAATCTCGGGATGGGCACGCATGATCTCCGCGAGGCGCTGATCGACCGGACGACGACGCTTGCCGACCGGGTGATCGCGAACTATCGCAGTCCCACGCCGACGGTTCGGGAGGCACAGTGGACGGCGGCTCGCGACGCCCTGTCGCAGGCGTTGTCGCGAGCCGGCGATGACCGCAGGCTCAGATCCGCGCTGCGATATTGCGAAGGCCACCTGCACCGCATCAACGGCGAGGCGAAGAAGGCACGAGGCGAGGTCGATCCCGCCAGCGACGATCTGACCGAGGCGGTTGTGGCGTTCCGTGAAGCGCACGATCTCCGTCAGGATTGGTCCGACCCGTTTCTCGGCCTGTTTCGCACGTTCATCGTCGGGCTCGACGATGTGGAGCGTGGTGCGGACGCGTTGATGCAGGCGGAGCAGCGTGGCTACGAGGCAAGCGAACGCGACGTCGCGCTGCTCGGGGACGGCTACCGCACTCAAGGAAACATGCTCGTCCGAAGCGCGCGTCAGCTGGCCGATCTGCCGCAGGGCCGGGAATACCTCGTTCTCGCCGCCGACGCATACCGGCTCGCGCTCGCCAACTACGCGAGGGCGGGCAGCCTCGCGACCGTGCCGCAGAGTATCGCCCGGACCCAGCGCGCGCTGCTGCAGGTCGAAGAGAGCCTTGGCGAGCGCGTGACCGTCGATTCAGGCACCACCGGCGAGCAGCAGTGAGCACCACCTTCACCGCCGCCGTTGATCGCGATCGGCTCCACGAGCATCGGCGAACCGCGCCGGCGGATCGGCATCAGCTGCTGCTGGTCCTGGCCTCGGCCGTTGCCGTGATGGCCATCGCGCTCTCGTACGCGGGTAAAACCCGCGCCAGCGCATTGACCGCAACCGCCGGCCCTGTCGTCAACCTCAATGCCGTGACGGACGCACGTGAAGTCGAGCGCGCCCTCGAGCCGGCGTTTTCATCGGTGTCGGATCGCCGGTTTGCGGCGGCGCAGCTGACGGCGTTCGTCCTCGCGGTGCGGAAGGCATCCGGAGACGTCCCGAACGTCGGCTCCGTCATGGCGGCAACGGTTCCTGCGGAGGCAATCGAGCGCGGAGGATCGGTCGAGTATCAGGCACGGCTGCGGCGTGCCTCGGAACGCGCCGAGGCTCAGCGCGGGGCGCGGCCGACACGCCTTCCGCTGCTCACCGCCGACGACCTGGCGGCAATCAAGCCGCGCTTGACCGTCCGATCGGCCGCCGCCTTCCGCAATCAGACCCTCCAGTGGGGCGCCCTCTACCTGCTTGCGATCTGGGGCGTGGCGCTCGTGTGGCGGCTGCGCGGCCGGGGCGATTTCGCGCTGCTCGGTGCGGCCCACCTGCTGACGGCGATCGGCTTTGCGCTCGTCCTGAGCCGATCGGATCCCGTGCGCGACACGATGCTGTTCGTGCGCTACGCGCAGGGCGTGATGGTTGGCTGCGTCGGTCTCGCCATCGCATCGCTCATCGACTTCCGCCGCTCCGCGCTGGCCGCATTTACCTACCTGCCGCTGGCGGGCGCGCTGGGTCTGTCCGCACTGCTGCTGGTGTTCGGGAGCGGTCCGGCCGGCAGCAACGCGAGGGTCAACCTCGGCCCGGTCCAGCCGGTCGAGGCGATCCGCCTGCTGCTCGGTCTGTTCCTCGCCGGCTACTTCGCCCGGCGCTGGGAGCTCCTCCGGCAGACTCGCGGCCGGACGGTCCGTCGCTTCACAGTACCGGACTGGCTGCACGTGCCACGGTTCGATTACCTGCTGCCGGTTGTCGTCGGCATCGCCGCGGCGCTCCTGTTCTTCTTTCTGCAGCGCGACCTCGGTCCCGCGCTGTTCGTGTCGTGCGTCTTTCTGGCGATCTATGCGGTGGCGAGAAACCGTGTTGGCCTCGCGCTCGGCGGCCTGGCGGTTCTGACTGCCGGCTTCTACGTCGGCTACGCGCTGAACATCTCGTCCACACTCTCGGCGCGCGTGCACATGTGGCGGTCGGCGTGGGACAACGTGGCGCGCGGCGGCGATCAGATTGCGCAGGCGATGTGGGCGCTTGGCACCGGCGGCGTCTTCGGCACGGGCCTCGGACTTGGTGACACGCGCTACGTTCCGGCGGGATACACGGACCTGCCGCTGGCGGCCGTCGGGGAGGAACTGGGATTCATCGGTGTCCTGTGCGTGGGTGCGGCGTTTGCCGTCATCGGCTGGCGCGGATACAGGACGGCGCTCCGCGCGACGAACGACTACGCGTTCTTCCTGGCCACCATCCTCACGCTGTTTCTGATCTTTCCTGTCCTCTTGATGGCGGCGGGCATGCTCGGCGTCGTCCCGCTGACGGGGGTGGTGACGCCGTTCGTCAGCTTCGGCGGATCGGCGATGGCCGCGAACTTTACCGCGCTCGGGCTGCTGGCCGCGATCGGCAGGACCGCCGCATCCGCGCCGGCGGCGTCGCATCCGTTCCGCCGCGGCATGACGGCGCTGGCATCGACGGTCACGGTGGCGGCGCTTGTGCTGGTTGGCGTGCTGGTGAACGTCCAGGTCATCCGGGCGGACAGCTATGCCGTGAAGCCGCATCTCGGACTTCAGGCCGACGGCGTCCGGCGCTACCAATACAACCCGCGCGTGCTCGACGTGGTGGCGCAGATCCCGCGCGGTTCGGTCTACGACCGCAATGGGCTGCCGCTCGCGACCAACGAGCGCAGCCTGATCGAAAGCGCGGCCGCCGAATACAAGAAGCGCGGTGTCGAACTCGCCGGGTGCGACAAACCGGCGGAGCGCTGCTATCCGCTCGGCGCAGCCGCCTTCCACCTGCTTGGCGATCTCTCGACGCGCCGCAACTGGGGGGCGAGCAATTCGTCATACATCGAACGCGACCTGCAGGACAGGCTGCGCGGGTTCGACGATCATGCCGCCGCGGTGTCGGTGGCCGACGCATCGGGTCGATCGGCGCCGACGATGCGGCGCGATTACGGCGATCTGGTCCCGCTGCTGCGCCACCGGTATCGGCCCGGCAGTTCGGACGTGAAAGCGTTTCTCGCGCGCACGCGCGACGTGACGCTGACGATTGACGGACCGTTCCAGGCGCGAGTGACCCGAATCCTCGCCAAGTATGCCGAGCGCACGTCTGCGGGTAGAGCCGCGGCTGTCGTGATCGATCCCGCGACCGGGGATCTGCTTGCTTCAGCCAGTTATCCGCTGCCGGACGCGAAGGGCGACGAGACCGACGAGGAAGACGGGGACACGGAATCGCTGTTCGACCGTGCCCGCTACGGTCTCTACGCGCCCGGTTCGACGTTCAAGCTCGTGACCGCGGCGGCCGCGCTGCGACTCGATCCGTCGAACTGGACCGACACGTTCATCTGCTCGCGCCAGGATCATGGGCGGGTGGGCGCACGCGTTCCCGAGTTCGGCGTGGTCAGGGATGATCTCAAGGACGAGCATCCGCACGGATCGATTGCCATGCGCGATGCGATCGTGCAGTCGTGCAACGCCTATTTCGCGCAGCTGGCGGTTCGCCTCGGCCCCCGTCCGCTGCTCGACACTGCGGCGCTTGCCGGCGTCTCCGTCGCTCGCGACAACTCGGCGTCGCGGCTCCGCGCCACGCTGGCGCACGCGGCCTACGGGCAGGGTGACGTCGTTGCCACGCCGCTGCGCATGGCCAGGATTGCCGCGGCCATCGCCAACGGAGGGCTTCTGCGCGAGCCGCGCATCGCGCGAGGGCCGGCCGCCCCGTCCAAACCGGAACGGCTGCTGACGCCGGAGTCGGCCGGGCGTCTTGCCAACGCGCTCCGCGATGCCGTGGTGGCCGGCACGGGACGCAGCGTCAGCGCACATCCCGGACGGATCGCCGGCAAGACCGGCACGGCCGAAGTGGCCAACGCGCCGTCGCACGCGTGGTTCGTCGGCTTTGCTCCGCATCGCGGCAAGAAGCAAATCGCCTTCGCCGTGCTGTTCGAGCACGCCGGCTACGGAGGCGCGATCGCGACGCCGGCAGCCGGCGAGATCGTGACGGCCGCGGCGTCCAGAGGGTTGATCGAATGAACATCCTGCAGAAAGTGAAGCGCCTCGAGGCGGGCATGACGCGCGCGGTTGAGCGCGCGGCGCGCGAATGGTCGCAGTCCGGCGCGCGCGAGCCGCTCGAGATCGGCCAGGCCATTGTCGATGCCGTCGGCGAACGCCTCGAGCCCGCCGCCCGCGGCCGCTATGTGTTTCCGTTCAACCGCATCCACGTGACCATCGCGGCGTCCCGCGACGCGCGCGCCCGGTTCCAGGCGGTCTTCGAGAGCGAGCCGACGCTCCAGGAGCGCATCGTCGCGCGGCTTCGCGATGCCGGATGCAGTCCGGCGTCGGTGCAGTGCGCGGTGACCTACGTGGCGCGACCGTCACCTGACTGGCAGACGCCGGAGTTCCACCTCGAATGCACGCGCGGCGCAGCAGCGCCCGTCGCGGCGCAGGAGCCGGAGGCGGCGCCGGTCGCCGCTCCCGAGGCCGCGCGTCAACTGCAAATCACGATCGTGAGCGGCACGGCCGAGGCGCCGAACTACACCTTCACGCTGCCGCGCGTGAACCTCGGGCGATGCGCCGAAGTGCGCGACAGCCTCAGCCGCCTGGTGCGCACGAACCACGTGGCGTTCGTTGACCTGGCGGGCACGTCGAATCATTCCGTTTCGCGGCAGCACGCCCACATCGAGTACATCGAGTCGGCACGCCAGTACCGGATCCGCGACGACCGGAGCGCGCATGGCACGCACATCGTCCGCAACGGACGAGCGGTTCCGGTGCCGGCCGGACCTCGAGGTGTTCGCCTCGAATCGGGCGATGAAATCGTGCTGGGGGAGGCGAGGGCTCGAGTAGTCCTTGGTCCTTAGTTCTTCGTTCTTCGTCTGTCCTGACTACGGACGAAGCACGCGCGAAGCTACAACCGCAACGCCGGCATTTTGTGGAGGCGGTGGCTGGCCGGATCGATGGTAATACCGGCCGCTTCCAGGGCCAGCACACCCAGGAGCGGTGTCGCCTCCTCGGGACCAAAAAGAATCCGGCTGACGACGGTCGCACCCAGGACCTCCAGCCGGGCGAACGCGAACGCATATTCACGCAGGCTTCCGTCGGCCAACTCGTAGGTGTTCACGCCCTCGGGTTCGATCCCGATGTTTCGCAGGGCAGACGCGGGCGCCATCGAGTCGAGCGCTCCTGTATCAACCAGAAACGTCGCTTCGAATGGTCCGCCCTGGCCGACCAGTGGCTTTACCGTCACAGGTACGTTCACGAAGCCCACGTCTCCTCCTGGCACCCGCCGGACCACCATTTTCCGGAGTCTACATCGTCGTCAGCACGGTGCATGCCGGAGGTAAGTCGTTGCGTTGATTGGGTCAGCGGTAAGAAGCACGCAGTTCGTTGGAGTCTGTTTCGTGGAGCATGTGGCAGGAACTGCGACCGAGGTACCATCGCGCGTGACACGTGGGTGCACTCCTTCTTGCGATCGCGCTGATTCAGGATGCCTGCGGCGGCGAGGCGAAGCGTCACCTCGCAGACGCTCAGCGACTCGGAGAGTCGTTCGATCTCGCCGGCGCCGCTGAGGCGTATTCGGCGGCCGTCGCGTCCGGCTGTTCCGAGGCGCGGGCAGCGGCGATCTACGTTCGCGGGTTGATTGCCGCACGAGCAGCCGACGCGCAGTTCGGCTCCACCGCATCGCTTCAGCCACTGAGGGAAGCCATCAGCGCGCTCGAACCGTACGCGGCGGCAGATCCCGTCGCCCGCGCCATGCAGGCGGTCGTGCGCGCCGCGATGCCGGCGGCGCAGCATGAACGCGGCGAGATGGCGCTGCTGATCGACGAGATGCTGCGACGCGAGTCGTTGCAGCTCGAAGCGCGGCTGCCCGGCTTACCCGTGATTTCGGCGCACGAGGCCGCCGGCTACTTCTGGCTGCAGCTGCACCTCTATGACGAGGCCGCTCGGGCATTCGACGCCGCCCGAAGCCGGATCGGGCAGACCTCCCACGTCATGCTCGGCGCGGCACGCGCGGCCGCCGGCCGGCAGGATGTTGCCGCCGCCTGCGGCCAGTACAACCGGCTCGTATCCTGGTGGGGTATCCGACCTGCCGCGCCGCCCGAAATCGTGGAAGCGCGCGCCTTCGTCAACCAGAGGCAATGCGCCGCGCCGCCCGTTCCTCCGGGCACGCGGCGGTGATGGCGTACAGATACCGGCCGGAAGTCCTCGAGCAGCTCCTGCTTCACGGCGTCCGTCCGACGGCGGATACGCCGCCACGACTCGTCTACGATTTCGTGAACGATCTGTATCGGTACGAACTGCGGCGGCTTCGTCACGCGCTCGTGACCAGTGCCATTCCCAAATCGGGGTATTACGATCGGGTCGTCGAGCTCCGGCGGAAGTACCCGCTGGTCTCCGTCAAGCCACATCTATGGGTAGAGTAGGACCGCGCGTGCGGATTCAGCCGAAGCTGCCGTCAGGCGGGGTGAGCATCTTTGCGGTGATGACCCGCCTGGCCAACGAGCACGGCGCGATCAACCTCTCTCAGGGATTCCCGGACTACAACTGCGATCCCGCGCTGATCGACGCCGTTGCGCGCTACATGCGCGAGGGCCATAACCAATACGCGCCGATGCCCGGTGTCCTCGCGCTGCGCGAGGCGCTGGCCATGAAGATCGAGCGGCTCTATGGACGCCGCTACGACCCGGCGACCGAGATCACCGTCACGACCGGCGCGACCGAAGGGATCTTCAACGCGCTGACGGCGCTCGTGCATCCCGGCGACGAAGTGCTCCTGTTTCAGCCGGCCTACGACTCGTATACGCCCTCTGTCGTGCTGAGCGGGGGCATCCCTCGGTACACGACGGTCCGCTATCCGGATTACCGCATCGACTGGGACGATGTACGGCGGCAAGTCTCGAGCCGGACGCGGGCCATTGTCGTCAACACGCCGCACAACCCGACCGGAATGATCTGGACCGCGGACGACGTCGCCGAGCTCCGGCGCGTGCTGCAGGGCACCGATGCGATCGTGATCAGCGACGAGGTCTACGAGCACATCACCTTCGACGGTCACCCGCACGAGAGCCTGGCGCGCCATCCCGACATTGCCGAACGGGCCATTGTGATCAGCTCGTTCGGCAAGACGTATCACACCACCGGCTGGAAGGTCGGATATTGCGCCGCTTCACCGGAGTTGACGCGCGAGATCCAGGGCATCCACCAGTGGGTGACCTTCGCGGTCAACGGTGCGGTGCAGATGGCGTACGCGGATATGGTGAACCGCGATCCATCGGCTGCGGATGTCACTGCCTTCTACCAGGGCCGGCGTGATCTGTTTCTGTCGCTCATCGCCGGTTCGCGTTTCAAGCCGCTGCCGTGCCGTGGAACCTTCTTCCAGCTCGTCGATTATTCGGGCATCACGACCGAAGGCGACGTCGAATTCGCCCAGCGGCTGACGCGCGAGCACGGCGTGGCCGCGATTCCGATATCGCCGTTCTTGAACGACAACGAGCAGCCCGGCCCCGTCGTCCGCTTCTGTTTCGCCAAACGTGACGAGACGCTGAAGGCGGCCGCGGAGCGTTTGCGACGCGTGTAGCGTCAGCGGCGCGGCCCGTAGACGGGCGCAGGCCGATCGCGCTCGAGCGCGCCAAGATCGGGTGCCCGTCCGGTGAACCCTTCGGTGATGGTCGGGAGCGCGACGCCGCGATCGACCGCCGCGGATCCGGCGCGAAGCCGGAAGTCGAGGTCCTTCGCGTCGTAGAGCCTCTGCACGGTCGCCGCGTCCTGGGCGTCGAGCTTCGGCACCTTCACGAACACGTCGTAGTCGACGAGCACGCTGTGTGCGTCCTGTCCGGTCGCCTTCGCATATTCGCCCAGCGTGGCGAACCGGCGGGTCTCGAGTTTCGCCGCGCGCCCGGGACCCGTGAAGTCCGCGACGACCGGCGGCGGCGGCGAGTTCCATTCGAATGAGGTCGCCGCGCCGGGATTCGGGCGGAACCCGTTGTAATCGGACGACGTGTAGCTGGTGAACGTCGTCACGGCAAAGATTGCCGGCAAGGCGCTTTCTCCGAGGATCAGGTTGTTCCGCCAGTGCGAATTGGACGTCGCGCCCGCGGCGGTCTCCGACAGGATCGTGTTGTTGTAGAACAATACCCCCGCGGCGCCGTTGGTCAGCCGCGTCGATCCCGCCGGCAGGTGGTAGGCGATGTTGCGGATCCAGTAGACCGGGCCGCCAAGCGTCGGCTGGTTGCAGAACGCGTGCGACGCGTGGTTGAGAAAGAGGTTCCGCATGATGCGGATGTTGTGCATGCTGCCGTCGGCTTCGATCGGGTTGTCGTGGCTGTTGGTGATGTAGTTGCCGTAGAAATCGATCGCTACCGGCCGCCGATCCCACGCGTCGCGCGTCGGATACTTCGGCCCGTCAACGATACCCGGCCCGGAAGCGACCGAGCCGTCGGGGTTGCCGTAGGTTTCAACGTTGATCCCGTCGTGGAAGTCCGCGATGTAGTTGTGGGCGACGACGTGCCCGGGACCGTACAGCTTCACGGCGACGTACGAGGCCATCGCCGGCGGGAAGATCTGTCCTTCGACGCCGCGGAACTTCGTCCACATCTCGCCCGCCCATCCGATCAGGTGCTTCGGATCGTTGCGTCCGACGAACGTGTTGTCGGCGATGTAGAAGCCGCTGGAGCCGGAGTAGTTGCTGAAGATGCCGGCGCCGACCTGCTCGAAGCGGCTGCGTTTCGCCGTCAGCCCTTTTGATCCGAGCAGGAACTGCGTGCCGGCGAGAATCGCGATTTCGGCGTTGCGAAACGTGATTCCCTCGAAATAGGTGTAGTCGGCCGCGCGGACGTCGAACAGCGCGAAATTCCCGTTGCCGTCGAAGACGACCTCGCCGTCGCCCGCCGCGACGATCGCAATCGGCATCTCGGCAGTGCCGTCGGCGGTGAGGTAGTAAGTGCCGTCGAGCGGCACCGTGCGGTTGACCGACGCATTGTTCGTGTACTCGTAACGGTTGTATTTGTAGGTGCCGGCGTGGACGAGGATGGTGTCGCCCGGCCGGACACGCGGACGTCCTGAGGTTGCCCAGTCCGTTCCGGCGCACCACTCGTTGTACGCGCACATCAACCCTTCGAATGCCGGTTCGATCTTCGTGCCTTTGAAGCCGTGCGGGTAGACATGAAACGTGCGGCCGCCGCGATACGGTGTCGGCTCCGCGCGGGTGCGGACGTTCACCACGCGGCGTGATTCACCGGTGACGCCGTCGGGGTCGGTCATCACGAGCTGGACCTCGTACGCCGTCGCCGGCTCCAGGTCGAGGACGCTGCCCGCGAACATGTTCGGCGAGATGACGTCGACACGCGATTCGGCGTAGATGCGCTCCCCCTGCAGCCGCAGCAGCGGCAGCGCGTCGCGCCACGCCGCATCGCCCTGCCTTCTGTACGAGACGGCGACGGAGGCGTTGCGGTTGGCGTCGCCCTGGATGAACCATTCGAATCCAAGGTTGATCAGGGTCGGCGGCTCGAGGAGCAGCTCGCCCGCGACGATGGCATTCGGCGATGGCGAGCTGGGAGGCTGCTGGCCGTGGACCAGCGCCACGGCGACGACGAGACCGATGCCGGCGGCGAGGCTCGACCGTATCGCGACGCGGATTATACGCAGGAGTGGGGAGGAAGGAGGTAGGAGGCAAGGAGGATATGATGGCCGCCTGTATTCCGTACGTAGTGTCCGCCTTCAGGCGGACCTCGAGAGGAGAGCAAATGTCGAAGTGGATAACAGTCGTCCTCGGAGTGGCGGTGTTGGCGGCCGTTGCTTCCCTGGGCGTGTCTGCGCAACAGAATCAGATGAGCTTCTTCATCACCAGCGCCGGACCGGGCAACGGGGCCAACCTCGGCGGGCTGGCGGGAGCCGATAAGCACTGCCAGACGCTGGCGGCCGCAGCGGGAGCAGGGAATCGCACCTGGCGCGCGTATCTCAGCGCGGCGGCCGCGGACGGGCAGCCGGCGGTCAACGCGCGCGATCGCATCGGCAAGGGCCCGTGGATGAACGTGAAGGGTGTGGTCGTCGCCAAGAGCGTCGCCGACCTTCACTCCGACATGAACATGCTCAGCAAGGAAAATTCGCTGACGGAGAAGGGCGCGATGGTAAATGGCGTGGGCGACAAGCCGAATCAGCACGACATCCTCACCGGCTCTCAGGCGGACGGGACGTTGCAGATGGGCGAGGCGCCGTGCGGCAACTGGACCAGCGCAGCGGAGACCGGCGGCGCGAATGTCGGCCACCACGATCGCAAAGGCGGCGGCGCAGCCGCGACGTCGTGGAATGCGGCGCATCCGTCGAGAGGGTGCTCGCAGCAGAACCTCATCGCTACCGGCGGCAACGGTCTCTTCTACTGCTTCGCGAACTGATGGGTGAAGGAGGTAGGAGGAAGGAGGAAGGAGGTAGGAGTCTCCTTCTGTCCTTCTTCCTACTCTTCTTCCTCCTACTCTCCTTCCTCCTTCCTCCTACCTCCTCCTTCCTCTCCGCCGCGCAGCCCCCCAGGCTGCCGGAGGAAGAGTCCTTCTTCGCCGCCGTCCGCGAGAACATGGCTCGCGCCAACCGCGAGCAGAACCGATATGCGTACAAGGAACGGCGCACCGAGCTGCATACCAACCCGTTTGGCCGTCTCGGCACGGGGGATGTCGTCGTCTATGACGTGACGCCTGGTCCGGAACCGGGCATTACGTTTCGCAGACTGCTCGAGAAGAACGGCAAGCCGGTGCTCAACAGCAAGCCGGAACGGCGGGAGCAGCGCGTTCGCGCCGCGAGGCGATCGACCGTTGACGACACCGTCAACGTGCTCGACTTTGCGATCGACCGCCGTGAAACGGTCAATGGACGCAGCGCCATCGTCGTCCGCTTCGAGCCGAAGCGTGGCGCCGAGGCCGAAACGCGCGAAGGCAGGATGGCCAAGGCGTTCCACGGCTCGATCTGGGTGGACGAAGCCGCGCGCGAGGTGATGCGCGTGGAAGCGACGGCGATCGACGATCTGTCGTACGGACTGGGCCTCATCGCCAGGATGCGCAAGGGGTCGGCGGTGACGCTGATTCGCGAACGCACCGACGACAGAATCTGGCTGCCGACCTCAATCAAATTCAAGGGCGACGGCCGTGCCCTGTTCGCGCTGAGAAAGCTGACTATCGACTTTTCGGTCGAATGGTTCGATTACCGGCGAATGTAAAATCGTTCGAATCGTTCGAATCGTTCGAATCGTTCGAATCGTTCGAATCGTTCGAATCGTTCGAATCGTTCGAATCGTT
>JAICQE010000010.1 GCA_025938035.1 Vicinamibacteria bacterium | reverse complement strand
GCCGGGGTGGCGAAACTGGCAGACGCACAGGACTTAAAATCCTGGGACTCGAAAGAGTCGTGTGGGTTCGATTCCCACCCCCGGCACCAATTCCTTGATGAATTCGAGCGCGCGGGACTGTGACGCAGGACGAGAAGACGGCGCGGCGGCGCGGAGTTAACTGAAGTTCGACTTATCGCGACGGGCACGTTCCGCTCTCGACCGCGCGCCCGCATGGAGCATCACGGCGCGTCTTATACTTCCCGCCGTGCGCGTCACCGCCGCCGCGATCATCGCGCTGAGCGTCGCGATCTGCGCCCAGGGCCCAGACTCGGCGACAGGTGCCATCACCTACACCGACGTCCAGCCGCTGTGGAGCACTCTGCGGCCCAACCTTCCGGCGGCCGTTCGCCAGGCGACCCCTGGAACCGTTGCCGAGACATGGCGCCTGTGGGTGCGCCAGCACGATGCGGCGATTCGCGCCCGCGTGGCCCGCGGCGACGAAGATTCACTCGTCAATCTGTGGCTGTTTGGCACGAGCTTTACGGCACAACCGCCAGCGCGGCCGCGAGACGTCGAGCGCTACGGCGCAGGCGCAACGCTCGCGCAGATTGCCGATCGCCGCTTCGACGATCTGGTTGCGGCCATGCGGTCACCGGGCGCGAACGATCGTGTGCGCTGGGCGGCGTCGATGCTCGGCAGGCGCGGCATCGATCTGGCGTCGGCCCCCGGCCGCCGTGCCGCGCGTGATTTTGTCAACGACGTTGGCAAGCGAATGTTGTCCGAAAACGCTGATTTCTCGCGTGTGCTCGAGTCGCCGAACGCGGCTGCCGAGCCGGTCGCGTGGATGGCGCGCTACGCGAGCCTGTACCACGATCGTGGACTGTCGTCCGATACGTCGATTCTTTCCAGCTACGCCGTGGATCACGCATTGGCGGCGCTTCGCCCATCAGGTCTGCTTGCCGGCGGCATTCGGCGGGTCGCGATCGTCGGCCCTGGCCTTGATGTCATCAACAAGGCCGATGGCCACGATTTCTATCCCGAGCAGTCGATACAGCCGTTCGCCGTTGCCGATTCGCTGCTCCGGAACGGCCTCGCCCGCGCCGGCGAGCTGTCGATTACGACGTTTGACGTCAGCGCTCGAGTGAATCAGCACCTGATGGCCGCGCGCGATCGCGCGCGCGAGGGAACCGGCTACCTGATGCACCTGCCGCTCGGCGAGGGTGAGCGATGGAGCGGCGGCCTGGAGGAGTACTGGAAACGCGCGGGCGATCGCGTCGGCGAGACGGCCGCTGCTGCCGCTGCCCCGCGGACCGCCGGCTCCGTGAAGGTTCGCGCGGTTCGCGTTCGACCGGATGTCGTGCTGTCCGTCGTGCCGCTCGATCTCAACATTGTCCTCGAGCGGCTCGAGCCGCTCGTGGACGAGCAGCGGTTCGATCTGGTGATCGCGACCAACGTGTTCGTCTACTACGATTCTTTCGAGCAGGCGCTCGCGCTGGTGAACATCGGCCGCATGCTGCGGCCGGGCGCCGTGCTCCTGTCGAATCAGGCGGTCCTACCGGTGCCGCCGCTCGGCCCCGCCGCCGGCCACGCTGCCGTGACGTTCAGCGACCGGCAATTTGACTACGTGTTCTGGTACCGGAGGCAGTGACTTGCCTGCAGAATCGTGCTACAAGCGCCATCTGCGGCGAGATCGTGCGGGGAGTGCGAAGGCCGCTCGGCCCCGATCGGCAGAAGAGGAGAACTCCGTCATGCGTGCAGCTTTTCGTTTCGGAATTGTCCTGGTGGCGTTTTGCCTGCTCCCGTCGACCGTGCTGGCCCAGGGATCAATTGCGGGCGTGGTGCGTGACTCCTCCGGCGCCGTGCTGCCGGGCGTCACGGTGGAAGCGTCCAGCCCCGCGCTGATCGAAAAAGTCCGAACCACGTCGACGGACAGCAGCGGCCTGTACCGTATCGAGGATCTGCGACCCGGCACTTACGTCGTCACGTTCACGCTGGCCGGGTTCAGCACGGTGCGGCGGGAGGACATCGTGATCACCGGCTCGTTTGCGGCATCGGTGAACGCCGACCTGAAGGTCGGTGCGCTCGCCGAGACGGTCACCGTCACGGGCGAGACGCCGATCGTGGACGTGACCAATGCCAGGCAGCAGAGCATCCTCGACAACGAAACGATCGCCGCCATTCCGACCGCCCGCTTGTACCACAGCCTCGTGGCGCTCGTGCCGGGTGTCACGCTCTCCGGCAACCAGGATGTTGGCGGTCTCGCCGGACCGCTGACCGTCACCTTTGCGATGCGCGGCGGCCCGGGCAACGAAGGGCGCCTGACGGTTGACGGTCTCTCGCTCGGCGCGTCCCTCAACGGCACCGGCGTGTCGTATACCGTCGCCGACGTGGGCAATGCTCAGGAGGTTGTGTTTTCCACGTCGGGCGGCCTCGGTGAAGCCGAAAACGCCGGCCCGGCGATGAACCTCGTGCCGCGGCAGGGCGGCAACCGGTTCTCGGGAACGTTCTTCGCCAATGGCGCCAACGACTCGTTCCAGAGCAACAACTTCGACGATCGGATCCGCGAGGCGGGCCTGCGCGCGCCGAACAAGCTCGCGAAGATCTGGGACGCGAGCGCGGCCATCGGCGGACCGCTCCGCCGCGATCGCCTCTGGTTCTTCTCGGCCACCCGCTACCAGGGCAACCATCGCGTTGTCGGCGGCATGTTCCGCAACCGCAACGCGGGCAACGTCAACGCGTGGACATATGCGCCCGACGACAGCCATCAGGCGGTGGCGGACAGCAGCTGGAAGAACGTCAGCGTGCGTTTTACGTGGCAGGCCACGGCGCGCAACAAATTCAATTTCTACTGGGACGAGCAGCGGAACTGCACGCAGTGCACCGACGGCGGGACCGCGACGACGGCGCCGGAGGCGCGCGGCAACAACCAGTCGCCGCCGCGCGTGCAGCAGGTGACGTGGACCTCGCCGGCGACTCAGCGCCTGCTCTTCGAGGCGGGATTCGGCACGAACCTGATTCTCGGCTACGGCCCGAAACCGAACCTGGAGAACAGCGCTGGGATGATTCCGGTGCAGGAGCAATGCTCCGCCGGCTGCGCCAACAACGGCGGCATCGCGAACCTGAACTACCGCGCGAACAGCTGGTACGTCGCCGACAGCACGGTGATGAACTGGCGCGCCGCAGGCGCATTCGTCACGGGTCAGCACAACGCCAGAATCGGCTACCTGGCGCAGTTCATCGATAACAAGTTTCCGAATCCGCGACAGAACGACTCGTGGCTCAGCTATCGGGTGAACAACGGGATTCCGAACCGCTTGACGATGACCGCCGGCCCCGGCCGCGTGCACACCAACGTCTACACCGCCGCATTCTACGCCCAGGATCAGTGGACGATCGACCGGCTCACGGTGTCGGGCGGAATCCGCTACGACCACGTGTGGAGCCGCTTCCCGCGGCAGCAGCTCGGCCCGAACCCGTTCGTCCCGGTCGCGATCGTGTATGAGCCGTCCGACGGTGTGTCGTACGACGACATCACGCCGCGCGTGGGCGCCGCGTATGACGTGTTCGGCAACGGCAAGACGGCGATCAAAGTGAACGCCGGCAAGTACCTTGCTGCTGCGGACGGCAGCTCCATCACCGGCGGCCTGCTCAACCCGCTCTCGCGTGTCTCGACGACGGCGAACCGGACGTGGACCGACGCGAACACAAATTGGCGGCCGGATTGCGACCTGCTGAATCCGCAGACGCAGGATCTGCGGGCGTTGGGCGGCGACTTCTGCGGCCAGAGCAGCAACCTGAACTTCGGGCGGCCGGTCTTCAGCACGACGTACGATCCCGACACGTTGACTGGCTGGGGCAAGCGCGCGTACGACTGGAACTTCGGCATCCAGGTGCAGCAGGAGCTGCTGCCCCGCGTCTCAGTGAACGTCGGCTACTTCCGCCGCATCTTCGGCAACTTCTTCGCGGTCGACAATCGGGCGACCCTGGCGTCCGACTACAACACGTTCAGCATCGTGGCGCCTGCCGACCCGAGGTTGCCGGATGGCGGCGGCCAGACGATCTCGGGACTCTACGATGTGGTGCCGACGCTGTCCGGCGTCACGGACAACTACCAGACGTTTGCCGACGTGTACGGCCGCCGCCGCCGCCATTGGAACGGTGTGGAGGTCAACTTCACGGCCCGGATCCGCGGCGGCCTGACGTTCCAGGGTGGCACCAGCACCGGCCGGCGCATGGACGACACGTGCGAAATCCGCGCCGCGCTGCCGGAAACCGCGCTGCAGGATCCGTATTGCCATACCGAGCCCCCGTTCCTCACCGACTTCAAGGGTCTCGGGTCGTACACGATTCCGCGCATCGACGTGCAGGTCAGCGGCACATTCCAAAGCCTCCCGGGTGAAGCGCTTGAGGCCAATTACAATGTCCCGTCCGCGACGGTGAGTCTGTCGCTCGGCCGCCCGTTGTCGGGCAACGTGCAGTTCGCGAACATCAATCTGGTGGAGCCGGGAGACGTGATTGGCGACCGGATCAACCAGCTCGACTTCCGCGTCGGCAAGGTGTTCCGGTTCGGCGGGAAGCGCGCGCAGATCGCGCTCGATCTGTATAACGCCCTGAACCGCAATCCTGTGGAGTCGTACAACCAGGCGTTCATTGCGGGCGGCGCGTGGCTGGTGCCGCAGGGCATCCTGACGGCGCGGTTCGCGAAGGTCACCGCCCAGTTCGATTTCTGATCCGAAGGAGCTGTGCCATGAATCACCGGTTCCTGAGCGTTCCGACGATCGCGATCGCTGGTGTTGTCGCGGCGCTGGCCACGGCGCCGCTGACTGCGCAATCCGGGAGCAGCTACAAGACGCCGCGCACGCCCTGGGGAGATCCTGACCTGCAGGGGACGTATTCCAACCGTACGATCACGCCGTTCGAACGCGCCGCCAACGTCAAGGGCCGCGAGTTCTTCACTCGTGAGGAAGCGGCTGCGCTCGAGCGGAGCGCGCAGCAGCAGAATGGCGACGAAGGACGCAACAAAGGCACGCGCGGGGATGTCGAGCGTGCCTACAACGACTTTTGGTGGGATCGCGGGACGACCGTGACATCGCTGCGCACCTCGCTGGTCGTCGATCCGCCGGACGGTCGCGTCCCGCCGCAGACCCAGGAGGCGAAGCTGCGCGCGGCGGAAGAAGGGAAGCGGCCGGCGTATCGCGGCGGCGGGGCAGCCGGCGGGCGCGGCACGGACAGCTGGCTCGATCGCAGCACGTTCGAGCGGTGCATCACCCGCGGAATGCCGGGCGCGATGAGTCCGTCGGCCTACAACAATAACTACCGGATTACGCAGAGCCCCGGTTACGTCGCCATCGAGATCGAGATGCTTGGTGGGACGCGTGTGATTCCGACAGATGGGCGCAAGCACGTGAGCACGTCCATCCGCAACTGGATGGGCGATTCGGTCGGACGCTGGGACGGAGACACCCTGGTGGTCGATACCACGAACTTCACCGACAAGGTGCTCTACCGCGGTGCTGCAGAGAACCTGCATCTGGTCGAGCGCTTCACGCGCGTGGCGCCGGATCGCATCGATTACCGCGTCACCATCGAGGATCCAACGACGTTCACCAGGCCATGGACACTGGCCATCCCGTTCGTGGTAACCGGGGAAGGTATATTCGAGTATGCCTGTCACGAGGGGAACTACGGGATGGAAGGCATCCTGAGCGGCGCGCGCGAGGAAGAGCGGGCAGCGTTGAAGGGCAAACAGTGATGCGCGCCGGATATCCTGCCGTCGCCATCGCGCTGTACCTGGGAATCGCTGCGCCAGCGTTTGCGCATCACGCGTTCTCCGCTGAATTCGACGCTAGCAAGCCGATTCAGTTGCGCGGGACCGTCGCCAAAGTCGAGTGGATCAATCCGCATACCTGGATTCACATCGACGTGAAAGCACCAGACGGCACCATCACCCGCTGGATGATCGAGGGGGGCACTCCAAACACGTTGCTGCGGAGAGGACTGACGCGGGCCTCGCTACCCGAAGGCACCGAGATCCTCGTTGACGGGTATCGTGCGAAGAACGGCACGAACAGAGCCAACGGCCGCGATCTCACCTTCGCGGACGGCCGCCGTTTGTTCATGGGCTCGTCCGGGATCGGCGCGCCACGAGACGGCCGCGATCCGACAGAGAAGTAGGCGGCTTGCGGCTGCATCGGTCCGTGTTGTCGTCGAGCACGTCCAGATGCCGACTCCAGACTGATCGACCATCTCAGTTCTCCGTAGGCCGTTCGGCACGGTCGATGACGAGCACTTCAACGGAACCTCTCGCCGGTTCGAGTTTCAGGCCCAGCTGTTCCCGTAGCGAGGTGACCAGTCCGGCACGCCCCGCAAACTTCGGATCGAGGGCTAGCTTCTCTGCTGAGACACTGGGGAGTTCTGGGAAGTACAGCAGGTCGATGTCGAACGTGCCTGAGAGACCAGTGCGGTCGACAACCTCTCTCCCGTCTCCTTCGACTCCGAGAAAGCCCGCCAGCACGGCCATCGTCACGGCATTGCCTTGCAACGAGCCGGGCTCGGCGCTGGAGGTGAGACTGAAATTGCACTCCTGCCCTCGTCCCGGTCGTGGAACTGGTGGAGTGCCAGCTACGATCGCGGCCCCCACTTTCGCGCAATCCACGGTAACGGGAACCAGTTTCGGTCCCAGGCGACCGTCGGCGCGATCCAGCACGAGGTTGTAGATCGGCCGCTCGCGCGTTTCCCAGTGCACGACGAGCTTGAAGCGATCCTCGAGCACAGCGCGGATCATGGCCAGGAGCCGCGAGGGGAACCCATCGGCGTCCGGACGGGGCAATCCTCCCGGTGCGACGGCGACAACGTCGAAGCGCGCCTCGTCGAACCAGTCGGGGCCTCCGACAATCTCACCCGAATCCCATCTGGACCGCTGATAGGCAGCGGTGACCATCGCCTGGAGCGTGACGTTCGTCCACGTCACGCGGCCGCTTGGCGAGATCTGGACGCCGCCATTCTGTGTTCCTGGCGGCGTCGGCTTCACCGATACGACCTCGAAAGACAGTGATTGTGCGTGCGTGAGGAACGATGCCGAGAGCGCCAGTCCGACGATCAGGAGGGCGATTTGTCGCATAGAGGCCTCACGTTTGGAGTCAGGCTTTCCTTTGGAACTCCAGGCCCTTCGGCGGAACGGGCCGGCTCTTCTGGTCCGCCACGTCCTGTTGTGCGGTCAGCAGAGTCAAACCTTCGACGCCGGATGTTTGCAGCGCGTCGATGACCTCAACGAGCCGTGCATAGGGGACGCGAGCGTCGGCCTTGATATAGAGCGTCTTCTCACGCCGGGTGGCTAATGCGTTCCGCACGCGATCCGCCAGAGCAGGCGCCGGAAGTCGGTCGCCACCCAGGTATACGGTGCCGTCGGCGGTCAGCGCGACGACCAGAGCGTCTTGAGTATCGGCAGCCGGCACCGCCACAGCATTGCGTGTCACGGGCATCTGCACACTGACGCCACGCTGCAACGGGACCGACTGTTGCGCAAGGGCCGCGGCCGGAAGGACAGCTATCACCGATAGCAGAGATGCTTTCAACGTGCGACTCATGACGTGACTCCTTTCGATGGGCTGTCGTCCAGCCTGGCGGCTATTGTTCTAATGAACTAGTACAATATTGCACTGTCAGAGTCAAGCCGGCACGGGAGCGATTCGCGCCAGCGTCTTCAGCGCGGACGTTGCCTTTGCCTTGCGCACGGCCTTCCAGTCGCCGCCGGCGCGCTGGTGCTGGAGGTCGGTCAGGTAGGCGTACTCGGGCGTCAGCAGTCGCTGCTGCTCGGCCTTGGTTGTCGTCCACGCTCGAGCGAACTCCTCGAACGTGGGCGCTTCTCCGTTTCATGTAATTCATCTCTTCAAGGAGCCGGGCTTGCTCGCTCTTCGTCAGCTGCGACAGGAGGTTCGACATGGAAACGGGTTCGAATGGTCCAACCCGGACTTAAGATTCTGACCCATATGTGGGCCACGGATGCACGCTGGTTCGACGTGCTTGGGTTGAGAAATGTCTGACGCGATTCGAGTCGTTCACGCCGGACTGCTGGACGATGTCAGTCAGGACCTGATCGCGGCACTCAATGCCGAGTTGTCCGCGATGTACCCGGAGCCGGGAGCGAACCACTTCAAGCTCGATCCGGAAGAAACCGCCAAAGGCCGCGGGGCATTTCTGGTGGTGTATCGAGGCGACGTCCCTGTCGGCTGCGGCGCCGTGCGGTTGCTCGATGCGGAGACGGGAGAACTGAAGCGGATGTACGTATCGCCGGCGGAGCGCGGAAGAGGACTCGGCCGCCTGCTGGTCGCCGAACTGGAAGCGGAAGCCAAAGCGCTCGGCGTTCAGCGCCTCGTTCTCGAGACGGGAACGCGTCAGCACGCGGCTCTCGCCCTGTATCACGCGGCCGGGTTTCGGCCGATTCCGTTGTACGGCGAATACCTGCTGTCTCCCGGCACAAGCGTCTGCCTGGGGAAGGAGCTGTCGAGTGATTCCTCGCCCGGGCTCCAGTGATGGGCTTTCTGATGACGGGTGAGCGCTTCGCTGAGTTCTCTCAGCCTCTCCACCGCGCGTGTGAGGCGGTCGAGGACGGGCATCAGGTCGTCGCGATTCCTTGCCCGGAGCAACTCGGTCGCGAAGGCGATTGTCTGGATGGGTGTATTCGCGTAGTCGCTCAGGCGCAGGAACGTCCGCGCCAGTCGGTCGCTGGCCGCCGCCTCGGCCTGCACGCGCAGCATTTCCCGCTCGATGGCCAGACCGCGCACGCGATAGGCAAGGAGTACTCCGGCGAACAGGGCGTAAATCAGGATGAGCCACGGTTCACCGACGGGGAATCCGCGCTGAATCTCAGGATCGAGGAAGTAGAACTTCCCGAGGGCGATTGCGGTAAAGCCGGCGATCGACACCAGCCCGACGGCCAGTTGGGGCGCCAGCATCGCCACGGTCAGCGCGCCGAGCTTGTTCGCCTGGAAGGGAGTCCACGCACTGCCAGTGGCTGCCCAGTAGCCGCTGGTGATCCACAGTCCGACGAGGAGCACGGCCGTGTTGACCATGAATACCGCGGAGCCAAGTCGGACCGTCGCCGATTGCCGCCGGATCAGCAGAATCAGAATGAGAGCGATCCCGACCAGTACGGAGATCACGTACGGATAAGCCGGCATGGCGGGCAGACCCCGGGCGAGGAGGAAGTCCGCAGTCATCCCCGTCGCGTTGAGCACGGCAGCGGCGAATGCGGCCCGCCACGCATGCCTCGCCGCCAGATCCAGCGATCGGGTCACCGCCGTACTCCCTCGACCATCAACCGGAGTTGATCGAGATCGACAGGTTTGCTGAGGATCTCGGCATCGCCGATTCGCGCCGCTTCGATGACGAGCGGGTGTGTGCTCGCGTGGCCCGTCAGAAAGACGATGCGCTCGGCATATCCCACGCGGCGGAGCCACTGGTAGACGTCGATGCCTGAGGGCTGGCCGGGCCCCAGGTTGATATCGACAATCGCCGCGCTGCACCCAAGCACGTCGTTCCCGAGGGCCACGACCTCCTGGTAGCTGCCGACCCCGATGCACCGGCGCCCGACAACGGCCGTGATGAGTTCGACGAAGGTCTCGCGCAGATCGTCGCTGTCCTCCACGAAGAGCACAAATCCCTGATCGTGCATCGCGCGTCCTGTCCTGGAGTTCGGCAAGCCAGCGGCCAATCAACAGGCAGGTTTCACGTGGCGAAAGGCGCGGCATTTTTGCCCAGCTCACCACAGGTCGTGAGCGACGAAGGGTCCCGGGCATATACTGGCGCCTGCTGGGGCGGTCCGTGCGTGGGATGTCCTGGGTCAGTCAGCTGTGGCGCTCATTGCCGGCACGTCGCTAGGTCGTTACGAGATTCAATCGCCGCTAGGCGCCGGCGGCATGGGCGAGGTGTACCTCGCGCGTGACCCGCTGCTCGGCCGCACGGTCGCCATCAAGCTGCTCCCCACGGCATTCGCCGGTGATCCCGATCGCCTCCGGCGGTTCCAGCAGGAGGCGCAGACGAGCGCCGCCCTGAATCATCCGCGGATTCTCGCGATTCACGACGTCGGCCAGGCCGGCGAGCAGCCGTTCCTCGTGATGGAGTACGTGCGCGGCGAGACGTTGTCTGCGTTCCTCAAACGCGGCCGCCCGCCACTCGCGCGTGCGCTCGAGATCGGCATCGAGATCGCCAACGCGCTGGGCGCCGCGCATGGCGCACGGATCGTTCATCGCGACCTCAAGCCGGCGAACATCATGGTGACCGGTGACGGCCACATCAAGGTGCTCGACTTCGGTCTTGCCAAATTCCTCTGGACCGATACCGCGGCGCCGACGCTTCCCGGACACGCCAGAACGGAGACCAGCACCGGCCACGTGCTTGGAACGCCCGCATACATGTCGCCAGAACAGCTGTTTGGCGATCGCGTCGATGAACGCACCGACATCTACACGCTGGGCGTGATCCTGTTCGAGCTGGTGACCGGCGAGCGGCCGTACCGCGACATCTTCGATCTGCTGCGGGGCGACGATCCGACGACGCCCATACCCACGGCGCACGAAGTGGACAGTTCCATCGCACCGGAGATCTCTGCGGCGATCGCGCGCGCCATGGCGCGGAAGCCGACCGATCGCTTTGCGACGGCCGGCGAACTGGAGACGGAGCTCCGGCGCCTGCTGCTGGAAGAATCGGTTGCGTCGCGCAGCGCCTCCCGTTCGCGCACGGTCCAATCCAGGGTTGTTGGCCGGCAGCGTCTACTCCGGTACGCGCCATGGGTACTTGCCGCTGCCGTTCTCATTGGCATCGCCGCCCTCCCGCTGCTCAACGGTCCCGGTGTCACCAGGGGCGTCACAGCTCCAGCTGCCGCCCCCACCCCCGCCGAGCGGCCGGTCATTGCTGTACTGCCGCTCGAGAATCTGAGCGGCGACGAGTCGAAGGCGTATATCGGCGTCGGAATTGCCGACAGCTTGACGACGTCGCTGGCGCGACTCTCGTCAGTTTCCGT
Source organism: Vicinamibacteria bacterium (assembly GCA_025938035.1). The sequence goes on along the minus strand of JAICQE010000010.1, from coordinate 35,488 downwards.
CGTCTCGCGAGCGAGCATGCTCGACGCGGGCGCGGCAACGCGCCCACTCGCCGAGATCGCCCGCAACCTCGGCGTGACGATGCTCGTTCGCGGCAGCATTCAACAGGCGGGCAACCTGCTGCGCGTCGAGGCAACACTGGCCAGCCTCGACGGGCCGCTACTGTGGACTGGCCGCGAAGAAGGCAGCCACGAACAGCTGTTTTCGATGCAGAACCGGCTCGCCGAATCGCTGCTTGACGCGCTGCGTGTCAGGGTCACCCCGGCAGAGCAACAGAACCTCGCACGCGTGCCGACCCAGGACGTGCAGGCGCGCGACTCGTACTGGCGCGGCCTCGAGCTGCTGGACCGGCCCGACCTGGCAGGCTTCGACGCGGCGGTTGCGCACTTCAAGCAGGCGACCGCACGCGATTCCAGTTTCTCGCTGGCGTTTGCGGCGCTTGGCGAGGCGTATCGGCGGCGCTCGGTCGTGACGAACGACCAGGCGCTGATGGAGGAAGCGATCGCCAATGTCACGAAGGCATTGAACCTCGACCCCGCGCAGCCGGAGGTGCGGCTGTCGCTGGCGGCAGTGTATCGATCGACCGGGCGGCCGGTCGCAGCGGAGGACCAGGTGAGGCGGGTACTGGCGGATCAGCCGAGCAACGATAACGCGCACCGCCTGCTCGGCGAACTGCTCGCGAAATCGGGACGGCCGAAGGAGGCACTCGAAGAGCTCCGGACGGCGGTGGACCTGCGGCCCAACTACTGGCTGAACCACCAGGCGCTCGGACTCTTTTTCTATGGAAACGGACAGCTGCCGGAAGCGATTGACGTCTTCACGCTCCTGACGAAGCTCCAGCCAAACGATGCGAACCCATTTCAGCAGCTCGGCGCAATGTATCTGGCCCAGAAAGATCTCGGCCGAGCGCGCCTGAACTTCGAGCAGTCCATCAAGCGACGTCAGAACGCCGGCGCGTTCGCCAACCTGGGCACGATTGCGTATTACGAGCATCGCTACGACGAAGCGGTCCGCCAGTACGAAGAGGCGGTGAAGCTGGAACCGACTGTGGCCGCGCACCGCGGAAATCTGGCCGACGCGTATCGGAAGGTCGGGCGCCCGGCCGACGCCCGTGCTGCCTACCAGATGGCGATCAAACTCGGGGAGCAGGCGCTGAGTGTGAACGCCATCGACGCGACGCTCGTGTCGCGGCTCGGCCTGTACTACGCGAAGGTTGACGAGCCGACACAAGCAGCGCGGTACGCCGACCGCGCCGCCAAGACGAACCCAACGGACCCGGACGTGCTCTATTTACGAGCCGTGGTTCTTGCGCTTATCGGACAGCGTGATGCGGCGGTCAAACAATTGGAGGACGCGATTCGTCGCGGCTACGCGTTTCAATTGGCACTCGAGGACGATGATCTCGCATCGCTGCGATCGCTTCCCGCCTTTAAGCGCCTTGCCGCGACGGTGAAACCGTAATGAGCGCTGTGTTGCCTGGGGCCTGAGTCTCACCGCACCCAGGAGACCCAGGCCACTCAGGCAACCAAGGCAACCTTACTGCGGCGGCGGGCCGCACGTGCCGCAATTGACGATGATGACCGGATCCGGGCCCGCAGGCGTGTCGCCGATGTAGACCTGGTACTTGTGGGCGATGAGGGAACCGACATCCATCGGATCGCTGGACACGGTGCCCTCGATGACCCCGCCGGGGTTCGCCGTCAGCTTCTTCATCGCGGCCGCGCCCATCACGTCGGTCTTGAACCGCAGGTTCACGTCCGACATGTTCAGGCTTTCACACTTGTCGTCGTCGTTCCCACCGTTGTTGACCTTGACGTGCCACATGATCTTGGTACCCGTCGCCGTCGTGGTACCCGTCCGCGCACCGATTCGTTCCGTCCCGACGATCCCCACGCAGTCGGTGTTGTACTGACCCGGCGCCGTTCCCTTGTGGTGATTCTTCGTGAAGTAGATCCACGTTTGCTTCGTGCCTGCCGGCGATGTCGTCGGCTCGCTTGGCGCAGGCGGAGGTGCGGGTTCAGCCGCCGCCGAGGGCTTCTCGGTCGCGCTTTCGTTTCCGCACGACACTCCCGCCGTCGCAGCCGCCAGCGCCGCGATGAGAGCCAGCATCTTCATGACCGTCCTCCTCTCAAGGAACTCTCCATACCATCAGGTTGACGGTGAAACGTGCACCTTCAACCTGTCCGACGTTCGTACCCTGCTGGACGCCGGTGCTCCCCAGGATCCGCACCACGACGCCGCTGCCGACTGGACTCACCTGGCCCATGGCGAGATCCATGGGCTTCAAATTGGGACCGCTGATCTGCACGGGCAAGCCGGGCTCATCGCGCTGTCCAACCGTGAAGTTGAACAGCGGGATGGCGACGTTTTGAACGGGCGCATTCCCGCCCTGCATCACGTGCGCGATACCGCCGCCGCCCGCCGTGCGTATCGCGATCACATCGTTCGGCACCTGCGGGAGCTGCCGCGCGCGGTAGGCCACGTCAACCATGTCGCCGGCCATCACCGCGAGCTGCTTCGTATCGACACGCACCAGCAGCGTGAGCGTCCCGAGCTTTCCTGGCAGGGTGAGCTCGATACGCTCGCCGGTCTTGTCAACGCTCGCGACTCGAGCGGGCCCCGTATAACTCGCGAACGGGTCGTTGGGGTAGACCAGAATCCGGATCTCGTTCCGCACACCTTCGGGAATCGTGATCTGCGGCGCCGGCGCCGGGGCCGGCTGCGACGGTGCGGCGGGCGCCTGACTGCGTGCACGTTGTGCGACTGGATCCTCGAGAACTGGAACACGCTGCAACCCTGGGGTGTCGCCCCTGCCCGCAGCGTCCTGCCATAGTTGCTTCTGTTCGGCGGTCACCGCCACTTCCGACGAATTCCGGGCGGCCTCGGCAGCCTGGCGCTCAGGCGAATCGCAGCCAACGGCCAGGGCCAGCGCGATAATTCCCGCCGACGCGTCCCATCGTCCGTAGGAAGTCACGGGACGAGATTCCCGTTCTTGGCCGGACCGTCGAATATCAGGAACCGCCAGTTTGCGAAGTCTTCGACCGTGGCGAATACCGAGTCCGGGTCCACGGTGTTCCAGTCGACCTCCGTGCCGCAGATGGACGAACCAGCCGCCGGCGGCGTTGGCCGCATGACCAGCCTGCCCATGCCCTCCGAGTAGTCCACGATCGTATTAACGTTTTCGCTGACCGAACCGGACGCTTCCTTGGCGTCCTTGTCGGCGTAATAGAACGGCAGGCACGTGGCCGTCGCCAGGCGGACAGCGTCCGGCCACGCGGTTCTGAACAACCAGCTGTACGACATGACGCTCAGGTAGTTCGGCTTGTAGACCGGATCATCCTCGCCGCCGGCATGGAGCTGACGCAGGTTGTGACCGAGCTCGTGCGCCAGGACTTCGATCTTCGATCGCGGCGTGTGATACGACGGCACGAACTCGTCGAACGCGATGATGAAGTCGTCGCCGGCGTCGCTGAATCCAGCCAGCGTGTTGACCTGATACCGGCCCCAAACTCCGTAGTGATAGATCTTGCCGCGCTTCTTGTCGTCGAAGTTGTGCTTTTTGAGCGTCGAGAAGCGGACCTCGCTGTCCTCGAACGGGTCAGGCTCGTTGTTAGGAATCTGGCCGCCGATGTCGAAGATGGTCGTCCTGAAAGTGCAGAAGTCCTTCCCTCCGGGGTGTGTCAGACAAGGCTTGCCCGAATGGTCGATCGCCAGGTGAATTCCCTGGGCCTCGCCGATGTTCAAAATTGGCGCGGACGCGAACATCTGCTCCAGGGCATTGAACACGGTCGAATCGGGATTCCCCGACTTGTCGCGGTCGGGACGATTCTTCACGTCGTCCATGATGTCGAGCTCGACGAAGACGTCCCTGCGGTGCGGGTCGGCGCCTAACATCGGCAGATTGACGTCCACGACGCCGTCGCCTTCAGCGTCGAAGCCGGCCGTCTCCCATGTGTCGAGCAGGCTGTCACCGTCGCTGTCGAGGGTGGCCGCGTCGGTCGGCAGGACGTACGCGAAAGGCTCGCTCTGGAGGTTGTCGAGATTCGTGGCGACCAGCCAGATGCGCTGTCCCGCCGGGCGGAGGCCCGGTATGACGATGGCGGAGCTGTAGTGATAGATCGGATAGTCCATGTCGTTGTGCGACACGTCGAACCAGTCGTTTCGCAGGACTCTGTGGCTCGCGGTGGCCACCGGCGTGAGCGGCGCCGTCATGCTGTCTTTCACCGAGACGATCGTGCCGACGTCCAGGTTGGCTCCCTGGACGTACAGCGTCGTGCGGACACCATTCGGCTCGAACGTCGCCCCCGCGATCGTCACTGCGTCGATGCGAGGTGGGGGATACGCGCGCGTCGCCGGCCCGGGCGGATGCGGAACATTGATGGGCCCCGGCGCGGACGGAACGGTGAACGTCATCGGCTTCGATTGGGCCGCGCCTTTCCGCACCACCACCGTGTGGGCGCCCGCCGCGGCGCCGTGCGGCACGGAAAACATGTACGCGCCCAGGAACCCGCCAGGAAGGACCTTCTGAGTGGATTTCCCCAGGTCCCACACGATCTCGGCGAACGCGAGGTCGTCACCTTTGATGACCACCACATCGTGCGGATGCCCTTCCGCAGGGTCGAGCATCGTGATGTTCGGAGTGGTCGAACACGCGGCAAGGCAAGCCGCTCCCAACAACAGCATCGGCAGCCAATAAGCCGGCAGGGAAGCCGGGGGGTGCCGATGTCTGCTCGCGTTCACCAGCGAGTGACGCCCAGCGGAAACAAAAGTCACTGAATGGGGCGGGAATTATAGTCGAGACAGCAGACGAGGCAAATGGATCGAAGGGGTCGGCGTGCCGGGCGACGAAGAAGCGGCGACGGGCGCTTGATTTGAATCAGTTAGAAGGGTAGAGGCAGCCGACGCCGACGGTAGGCCGCAAGCGCCAGACCGCATCCCATCAGGAGGACGGTGGAAGGCTCCGGTACCGAGACGGGCTCCTGCAATTGCGTCACGCTCGCAGTCGATCCGCCCGCATTCAATGCGGCCGCGCCGCCGGCTCCAAGACCGGGGAACTGGGCAAGCGGAAACGCCGGCCCGCCAACGGGGATGCCGGCGCCGAAGAAGGGATTGGCCTGAGCCTGCGGTGGCAGGAGCGGTACGCTGGCGATGGATGCGGTCGTACCGTCAGACGAGCGGAGTCCCCCGCCGTTGCTGCTCGAGTCCAGCAGCGAATTCTGGGCATAGCTCGGGGTCCCCCCGCCGGATGAAGGGAAGCCACCGCCCCCGCCGCCAGCCCCGGAGAAGCCGCCGGCGCCCCAACCCGATCGACGGCTGGACGGCGCCGCGCCCGACGACGAGCCGTAGCCGAGTGAAGCTCCGGACCGAACCCACGATCCCGAATCGGTCACAAGCGGCGCGAACGCCGAATGGGATTGCCCGTACCAAAGTGGGTCGAATTCGAGGTCGCTTATCGCCGGGTACTCGGGCGGTTCGCTCGGGGAAGGAGAAACGACGTGCCCGAACGGTTCCTCCCCACTGGTAGACGGCGATGCCGCCGGCGTAAATGCCGCCGACGCCCCTGAGGTGAACGGGCGGTTGTCAGTGCCGGAGAGGAGCGCGTATTTGGAATCAGTCGGCAGGGCAAACGAACTGGAGCTGGGACCAGGATTTCCCGCCGCAAGAGACTTTACGATCAGGGCTGCCGCAAGAATGACGACGAGGTTGACGGTAGCGAGGATCAGACCCCGGACGCTTTGGCGTTTCCTCATCTGTCGTTGCTCTCCCAGGCTCGGCCGTTCGTCGGCAGTAACACCTGTGCAAGTTGCCTGCCCCTGACCTGCGCGTTTTAACAGCGGATTTTGGTTGGGGTTGCGGCGGCGGCGCTATAAACCCATGTCGAGAAACATTCAGTCAACCTCGACTGTCCGCTTCTCTTGATCGCGGTCAACGGACCAGGACCGGGCGAGGGCCGCGGTCAGCTCGCGATGCGTCATCCGCAACTCGTCGATCCGGCGTGACAGCGAATTTTGATCGGCTCCGGGCTCGGCAATCGCGTTCAGCATCCGCGCAAGGTAGATGTCCGATAACGCCGCGGCGCGATGGGCGAGGCGCCCGCGCGCGTGGCGCAGCGGCGACGCCGGCAGGAGGCGGCTGAAGGTGCCGTCGAGCGCGATCCAATGGCGGGTAGCAGACACCGCAAGGAGTCTATCGCGAAGCGCTTTGCGTTGTAAAGTTAGCGCGAGGCGCGGAACCCCGGCTGAGGTTAGGACCCCAGCGATAATGCGGAGATGCGACTGAACACCTCTTTGTTTCTGACCCTGGCGCTCGGCGCCTGCCTGCTGTCCGCGAGCCCGGCCGCGGCGCAAGGGTTCATCAGCCCTTTCCTGGGCTTTGATTACGGCGGCGACTCCGGCTGTCCCACCGCAAGCGACTGTGAAAACAAGCACAGCAACCTCGGTGTCGCCGGCGGCAAGCTTGGCGCGATCGCGGGCGCCGAAGTGGAGTTTGCCTACGCGCGCGATTTCTTCGGCGACACGCCAGGCGTGGACACGAGCGTCCTCACCCTGATGACGAACGTGATCGTCGGGCCGCGCATCGGAGCCATCCGGCCCTTCGTGCTCGGCGGTGTCGGGTTAATCAAGTCACACGTCGAGCTGGACGCCGGCAGCCTCCTCGATTCGAGCAACAACTTCGGATGGAACATCGGCGGCGGCGTGATGCTGATGTTCGGGGAGCATGTCGGTGTGCGCGGCGATATCCGGCGCTTCAAGTCGTTTCAGGAGATCAGCATTCTCGGCTTCGACCTCAGCGACGAGAAGCTCACCTACAACCGGGCGAGCGCCGGCCTGGTACTGGCGTTCTAGGGTCAGCGTGGGGGAGACCAGCCGGGCAGCGTCGCGAGCACGTCGAAGAAGGCCCGGACCTGTGGATCCCACACCTCCCACCCGTGGCCGCCGGGTACTTCTTTCAGCTCTGATCGAATCTGGCGTTTGCGCAGCTGCGCGGCAAGGTCGCGGCTTGCCGCGATGACCGGATCGGCCACGCCGCACGCGATGTAGAAGTACGGCGCGGAGTCAGGCATCAGGGCCGCGGCGTGCGCTCCGACGTCGCGCGGGCGGTTGCCCGTGGACAAGGCCGCGCTGATCGCCCCCACGGCGCCGAACACATCCGGCCGCTTGACGCCGAGAAGCGTCGCACCGTACCCACCCATCGAGATACCGGCGATCGCGCGCGCACGCCTGTCGGTCACCGTTCGGTAGTGCGAGTCGATGTAGGCGGGCAGCTCGCGCGCCAGGAAATCCTCCACGGGAGCCGGTTCATCGCCGCGCGCCGTAAACAGGAACGGCTGAAGATGCGGCATGACCACGATCATGCGGCGCAGGGACGCATCGCGGGTGAACCAGCCGCGCGCGGGGAAGGCGGTGTGGTTCTGGGTTCCGCCGTGCAGCAGGTAGAGCACCGGGTATCGGAGCGCGGTGGAGTCGTAATCCGCAGGAAGCAGGACGGCGACGGTGGCCTGCCCGTGGGCCGATTCGAAGCGAACGGTGCGCGCCGTCTGTGACCGGGCGACTCCCGCGCTCGACGTCAGCGCCGCTGCCACGAGCACCGGAATCAGCGTGGAGCGCTGCGAAAAAATCCGCATGGGCGCGCATTGTACAATCGTGTGTTCACCCGGCACGAAGACACCCCTTGAAGGGGCGCCCTACGAAATATGAAGTCCCTGAGTTGCGCCGCGTTCGTCTTCCTGCTCGTCGCCGCCTGCCGCACGGCGCCGCCGGCGTGGGAAGCCGCGAATCCGATCAAGCCGCTCCCGGCCGGTCCGCTCGGCACCGAGATCGATCTCACGGCATTGCCGCAGCCGCCGACGCCTGAGCGCGTCCGCCTGGGACGATGGCTTTTCTACGACAGGCGATTGTCGGGCGATAACACGATCTCGTGCGCGAGCTGTCATCGGCCGGAGCACGCGTTCTCCGAACCGACGCCCGTTTCGTCCGGCGTCGGCAACCAGCGGGGTGGGCGCAAGGCGCCGAGCTTCGTCAACCAGGCGGTCACGATCTACCCGCACTTTTTCTGGGACGGCCGTGCCGGCTCGCTCGAAGATCAGGCACTCGGTCCGATCGCGAATCCAATCGAGATGGGCAGCACGCATCAGACGATGGTGGAGACGTTGACGCGGATTGACGGCTACGCGCGGTACTTCAAGGAGGCGTTCGGCACGCCCGAGATCACCAAGGAACGTGTCGCCAAGGCGATTGCCGATTACGAGCGGACGCGGATGAGCGGAAACTCGCCGTGGGATCGGTGGCGCTACAACCGTGAGGAGAACGCGGTTTCCGCGCAGGTCAAGGCCGGGCACGAGCTGTTTCAGGGCAAGGCAAACTGTGCGCAGTGCCATCTCGGCAAGAACTTCACCGACGGGCAGTTCCACAACATCGGCGTCGGCTGGACGGCCTCGACGAAGACGTTCAAGGACGAGGGCCGCTGGGCGATTTCGAAGGATCTCGGCGAAGAGGGGCGGGCAGGCGACCGGGGAGCGTTCAAGACCCCCACGCTGCGCGAGGTCACCCGGCATGCGCCATACATGCACGATGGATCGGTTGCGACACTGCGCGAGGTCGTGGAGTTCTACAACCGCGGCGGCGAGAAGAATCCGTGGCTCGACGCCAAGATCAAGCCGCTGCATCTGACCGAGGCGGAGATCGACGCGCTCGTGGCGCTGATGCAGGCGCTCGAGGGCGAGGGCTATCAGGACACCCCGCCGGCGAGTTTTCCGCAGTAGGCACCCTGAAGGCGCCCCAGCAACCGCGACAACCCAGGCTACCCAGGCTACCCAGGCAACCCCTCACGGCAGCGATTTGGCAGTATCGTTGGCCGATGAGACGGGCGCACGCTTTTGCGCACCGGATCCGTGGTCGATCTGACGGTTCTGTTTCTGGAGGCGTAGTGTCCGCCTTCAGGCGGACCTGGACGCAAGGAGGACGCGTGAAAGACCTGCACAAGTGGCTCGCGGTGATTGTTTTCACGGCGGCGTGCGCTGGCTGCGGCGGCGGGACCGGGGATGCCTCGTCAGCCGACGCAGAGGAGTCCGCTGCCGCGGCCGGCGAAGAAGCCAAGGCTCCGGGCAAGGCAGTCCCGGTGTATCGGGAGGTCACGCTTCCGGCCGGCACCACGCTGCGCCTCGATCTGGCGTCGAGCATCGCCTCGGATTCGAGCAGGATCGAAGACGCCGTCCGCGCGACGGTGCGGGAAGCGCTCGTCATCGATGGTCAGACCGTGATCCCGGCGGGTGCGGAGGTCGCCGGCGTGGTCACCGACGTTGCTGATTCGGGCCGGGTGAAGGGCCGCGCGCGGATCGCCTATCGCTTCAATTCGCTGACGGTTGGCGACGAGCAGTACGACATCGCCACCGCGCCGACGTCACACCTCGCGCCGGCCACGAAAGGCGAGGACGCGACGAAGATCGGCATCGGCGCCGGCGCGGGTGCGGCAATCGGGGCGATTCTCGGCGGCGGCAGCGGCGCCGCGAAGGGCGCGGCGTTCGGCGGCGCGGCGGGAACGGGTGCGGTGCTGGCGACGAAGGGCGAAGAAGTACGCCTCGGGCCGGGCGCGAACGTCACGACGCGGCTGACGGCGCCGGTCACCGTTCGTATCAAGATCTAGGTCAACGGCCGACGTAAACGTCGGCCTCTAGCGCATCGCCGCTTCAACCGCTTTCACCACCGTTTCGACGGCGGCCGGATTGGTGAGGAACGCAATCCGGTCGCCCGTCCGGAGATCGACAGTCGTGACCTTGGTGCGGGTGGAGGCCGGCTGCAATCCACTGGTCTGTCGCACCAGGTCGTCCCACGCCAGCAGTTCATCAGCCGCGCGCGCGAGGTGATCGGGCCGGTTGAGAAACGCATGCAGCGCGCCGCCCCCTGCCAGCCCGTCGGCCCGGCTCGAGAGAATCCGGCCCGCGCGCAGCACTCCCGTCCGCGCGAGCCAGGGCGACGCCGGCATGATCCAGCGGGGCTGCATGCCGGTTGAACCGGCAGGCGGATCCACCAGGACCAGCGCCAGTGCGTCCGCATCCGGACGTGCCGCGTACAGGCGGGCGAACGCCGCGCCCAGTCCGTGGCCGACGAGGACGAACGGACCTGGAACGTTGGCGCGCGACAAGAGCGTGCGCAGTTCGACCGGCACCAGTGCGGGATCGAATGGCCGATCGCCGCTCTCGCTCCAACCCAGCCCGGCCCGGTCATAGCTGCAGACGCGTGTCCTGCCCGAGAGCTGTCGTTGAACGTCGGCCCACGCCGCCGAGAGACCAGCAGCCGGTGCCTCGAGCACCACTGTGGGCGTGCCCTTGCCGGTGCAATAGATGTGCAGCTGATGATCGCCGACGCTGACCAGCCCGCCGGGGCGGGCGAACTCGCGGCGCTCGAGTGCCGTGGCTACACCCTGATAGGTGGCGCCAAGAAGAAGAATGAAGACGACGATCGCCGTCACGGCGCCAACGGCGCGACGGACCGATGGGCGGACGAGCACTACGACTCGATCTCCGCCAGGCCGTACTTCTCGATGCGCGAGTACAGCTGGGCGCGGGTCAGGCCGAGGAGCTTTGCCGCCCGCGTCTTGTTGTGGCGCGCCTGGTGCAGTGCCTTGATGACGAACGAGCGCTCGATCGCCTCGAGATTGACGCCGCCCGGCGGAAACGCCGCGGGCGATCCGGCGGGCTCGGTGCCCGCGTTCGCCTGCCTCGCGCCGGTCACGGGCAGGTGTTCGCTGCGGATATAACCGCCGTCCGCAAGAATCACGGCCCGCTCGATGGCGTTCCGCAGCTCGCGCACGTTGCCAGGCCAGGTATACCCGAGCAGCTGATCCCTCGCGTCGCGGGCGATGCCGGCCGCCGGCTTGCCGACCGTCTCGCCGATCTGCTCGAGGAACGTGTCCGCCAGTTCGAGCACGTCCTCGAGACGCTCGCGCAGCGGCGGCAGCGCGATCTCGAAGACGCCGAGCCGGTAATAGAGGTCTTCGCGGAACTCCCCACGCTGCATGGCGGCGTGCAGGTCGCGATTCGTGGCGGCGATGACGCGGATGTCCGCGCGCAGGACGCGGGTGCTGCCGAGCCGCATGAATTCGCGTTCCTCGAGCACGCGGAGCAGCTTCGCCTGCACCGATGGAATCATTTCGCCGACTTCGTCGAGGAACAGCACCCCGCCGCTGGCCTGCTCGATTCGTCCGGGCTTGGCGGCCACGGCACCGGTGAAGGCGCCGCGTTCGTGTCCGAACAGCTCGGACTCGAGCAGCTGATCCGGAAGCGCCGCGCAGTTGATCGCGACAAACGGTCCGCTGCCTCGCCGCGACGCGTGATGAATGAATCGGGCGACGACTTCCTTGCCGGTGCCCGACTCCCCGGTGAGAAGGACGGTCGTTTCGGTGCGCGCCACGCGCGCCGCCTGGGCGAGCACATCCTTCCACCGCCGCGAGCGGCCGACGACCCGGCGGTGTCCGCTGGTCGATTCGAGCTCGCGCGTCAGCGTGGCCACCTGCGCCTCGAGCCGCGCCGCGACCTCGCGCGCCTCCGCGTCGCGCCGGGCCGCTTCCGCCAGCCGCTCGTGCGAGAGGGCCAGCGCCAGGTGGTCGGCGACACGGCGCCCGAAATCGACGTCATCGTCCAGGAACGCGTCGGTCTGCCGCGACAGAAAGAAGAGCGAGCCGAACACCTGGCTCCCGAGCGGCAGCATCACGCGCAGCGCGGACTTCACGCCGAAGTGCTTGAAGATGCGCCAGCGAATCGTGTCGCGCGACACCTCGGCATCGACGTCGCGGATGACATAGGCGCCGCGCTGCAGCTGGGCGAGGTCGTCGCCGGAGAGGGTGTACGGTCCGAGCATCGACGGATCATCGACTTCAGCGCCGGCGAGGGCGTAGATCCGGAAAGACGTGCCGTCGGCCCCCCAGGACGTCATGACCAGCATGTCGTGCGGGAGCCCGCCGCGGACGACGTCCGAAACGTCGGAAAACACCGATCGCAGATCGAGCGATTCGGCCATCGTGTGCAGGAGTCCGCGCAGGCTGTCGATGCGCTCGCGCCGCAGGGTTTCGCGATCGACGATCGCGGTGTGCTCGAACGCGACGCCGAGCAGGTCGACGACGCTGTCGAGGAGCGTCTGGTGTTCGTCGGTGAAGGCGCTGTCCTGCGACGAGGAGACCCACACGGCGCCGTACATCCGCGCACCCTGCCGGGCGGCGCACAGAATCCGTGAACGGTCGTTGGCTTCGTCGGCGTTGATCGCCACGCTCGCGCCGTCGATGCGGCGGCTCGTGATCGACACGTCGCCCTCGCGCGAGACGACGTAGAGCACGAACGACTCCGCGCGATCGAGCCGCAGCACCTGCAGCCGCTCGAACGGCACCGCGTCGCGCATCGCCAGCGCGAGACGGGACACGAGGTCCCTCAGGTTCGGGGCCTCGGCGACGAGCCGCGCCACCGCGGTGAGTACAGCCGAAGAGTCGACAGCGGACATGGCGATTGAGACCCACCAGTATAATCGGCCCTCCAATGCCGGTTTTGTCGCACGGTTTGTCATATATCGATCTGAAGTTCCTCGGACGTCCGCACGCGATCGCCAGCGCGATCGTGCAGTCCGCCGCGGGTGTGGCGATCGTCGATCCGGGGCCGACGACGTGCCTCGCCACGCTCGAGCTCGGTCTCCAGCAACAGGGGATCGGCTGGGACGACGTCCGCCATATTCTGCTGACGCACATCCATCTCGATCACGCGGGCGCGACAGGAACGATCGTCCGCGCGCATCCGCACCTCACGGTGTTCGTGCACGAGCGCGGAGCCCCGCACGTGGCCGACCCGCAGAAGCTGATCGACAGCGCCACCCGTTTGTACGGCGACGACATGAGCAGGCTGTGGGGAGAAATTGCGCCCGTGCCGACGCAGAACCTGAGGACGCTGGCCGGCGGCGAACACGTCGACGCCGGCGGGCGGACGTTCGAGGTTGCCTATACGCCGGGTCACGCGTCGCACCACGTGAGCTATCTGGATCGGTCGAGCGGGATCGCCTTCGTCGGCGACACCGCGGGCGTGTGCATCGACGGCGGCTATGTCCTGCCGCCGACGCCGCCGCCCGACATCGACGTCGAGAAATGGCGCGCGAGTCTCGACGCGCTCGAAGCCTGGTCGCCGGACACGATCTTTCTCACGCATTTCGGCCCGAGAGGATCGGTTCGGCCGCACCTCGAGACGCTCTGGCAGAACCTGCAGGAAATGGCCCGGTGGGTGCGCCACACGCTCGACGAACCGGGGTCGGATGAGGAGAGGAGCCGCGCCTTCGCGGATCGGCTCCGGCAGGACATGCGGCGGCAGATGAACGAGGTGCAGATCGCAGCGTATCCCGTTGCCGCCCCGTTCGAGCTGCTGTGGCTCGGACTGGCCAGGTATTGGAGGAAGAAGAGTTCTTAGTCCTTGGTGCTTCGTGCTCGGTCCGTTCTTGGTCCGTGGTCCGTCCTTGGTCCTTGGTCCTCGGTCCCAAGTCTGTTAGCCAGCGTGGACCCAGGACCAGGGACCGAGCACGGCCCAAGCACTATGGACGGACCAAGAACCAAGGACCAGGGACGAAGGACTAATTAGCGACCGCGAGCGGCTCGCGGGCGTCGATCGCCGCGCGCGTCGGCTCAACCAGCAGGCGCAGCGCGTAACCCTGCGGCGTTCCCGTCGCCGACTGATAGGGTCCAACGCGATACACCGCCGAGAGCACCTTGCCGCGCTGCAGCGCGTCGGGAAGGCTCGCGTTGCGCGCGTGCGCTTCAACCTGGAAGTGAACCAACCGGTAGAGGGGAATCGACGCCGGCCGATCGCACTCCACGAAGGCATCCACATCGCTGACATTCCGCGTCGTCACCGACACGAAGCGGAGTGTCCCGCTGCTGTCCCGCCACGTCAGGCGTCCCGGCACGCGGACGGCGCGGCGGTTGCCAATACGCTGCGGGCGGTTGGTGGTCGCTTTGTCTCGAATCACGGCGGTTGAAGTCACCTTGAAGCTCCCTCGGGAAAATTGTGTTGCCCAACGTTTAATCAAGGTCGAGGCCCATGGAGTTGCGTGGCGTGGCCACATAGGCGCCATCTCTAAAGTATTGATAGATAAGGAGAAGTCAAAGAGTGCCGGAGATGGGTTGTCGGTCGGGATGGATACTAGATATTCACATGGGCTGTATACCTGGTTACTACGTATCCGCCAGCGTGGCCTCGAGCCCGAGCCGCCGCATCTTCAGGTAGAGGCCTCGTCGGGTAAGCCCCAGGACGCGGGCCGTTTCGGAGATGTTCCCCGCCGTGCTCGAAAGCGTAGCGGTAATCAGGTCGCGCTCGATCCGTTCGACGACCGTTGCAAGGTTTCCCGGCTTGATCGGGATGCCGCCGTTGTCAGGGCCACGACTGCCGGCAGCGCTTCCCGGGTCCGGCGCGGCCAGATCGGGCGACAGGTGTTCCGGATCGATTTGACCGCCCGGCGGGCTCATTGCCACAGCACGCTGAATCTCGTTCCGAAGCTGACGGACGTTGCCGGGCCACCAATAGCGGGCGAAGAGGTCGAGTGTCGGCGAGCTCAGATGGACGTCGGGTTTGCCGAGCCGTTCGCAGGCATCGCGCAGGAAGAACGTGCTCAGGTGCGGGATCTCCTCGCGCCGGTCGCGGAGCGGCGGGACGTGGAGGCGGATGACGCTCAGGCGGTAATACAGATCCTCGCGGAACCTGCCTTCGCTGACCCGCTGTTCGAGGTCGGCGTTGGTCGCGGCAAGCACACGGACGTCGACGGCGAGCGGCCGCGTCTCGCCGACGGGCATGATTTCCCCCTGCTCGAGGAAGCGCAGGAGCTTCGGCTGGATGTCGAGCGGAAGGTCGCCGATTTCGTCGAGGAACAGCGTGCCGCCGGCCGCGGACCGGATGAGGCCCTGCTGGTCGGCGACCGCTCCGGTGAAGCTGCCGCGCCGATGGCCGAACAGCTGACTGTCCGCCAGCTCGCGCGTCGTTGTGGTGCAGTTGTACGGCAGGTACATCGCCGTGCTGCGCGGCGAGCCGTAGTGAATCGCCCGCGCGACGAGGTCCTTGCCGGTGCCGCTTTCGCCGGTGATCAGCACGGTCAGGTTGTGCCCCTGCATGCGCTGAATCTGATCCGCGAGCCGGTTCATCGCGGCGCTGGCGCAGACGAATCCAGGCAGGAGGGGCTCGAGCGATCGCTCCGCTGACTGCTCGGCGACCTGCGGCGGCCGTTCGCGCGCGCCGCACAGCTCGAAGCCCTGGCGCGCCACCGCGGAAAACATGCGCAGGCGGCGGCGATCTGCCTCCCCATGCGGCCCACCGGCAACCAGCGCACAGAATCGCGGGCCGTCGTGATCGCGGCCAAGCGACTCGAGCAGCAGCGGACTGCCGCGATGCTCGCGCGCGCCTTGACTGGCCGCACGCGCGATGTCCCGCGCTTCATCCGCGTCGGCTCCGGTCGATGCCAGCACCCGCAGGTCGCCCGACGGCGGGGCGACGAAGACGGCGACGCGGCCCGCGCCAAGGGTTTCCATCAGCGCGGTGGCCGTTTCGCGTGCGAGGAGCTCAGGGAAGATTGCGGCGTCCACCAGACGACGCACGATCGCTTCGTCGACGTCGGCGGCCGTGGCCGCCCGATCCGCGGAGACGCCGCGCGACAGGAGCTCGCGCGCGGCGGCGGCTTCGTCGAGGTCGCGCTGTGCGCCGAGCGACTTGAACACGGCCTCGGCCAGAGTCAGATAGCGCTCCGCCGCGGCGGTCGAGCCGGCTTCCGCCGACAGGCGCCCCATCGACAGATGACTGAGCGCCGCCTGATAGCGCTCGCCCAGCAGGTCGAAGACGTTCGCGCTCTGCGCGAAGTCGTGATACGCCGCGGAGGGCCGCGACGTCTGTTCGTTGATCAGCCCGCGAATGCGCAGGAACTCGCCCCACGTGCCCGGCGTGCCGCGCGGGTCGAGCCGATCCTCGCACGCTCGCAGCCGCTGCTCGGCCTCCTGCAGCCGTCCGGCAGCAAGCAGCGCCTCGCTGGCGGCGAGATCTGCCTGAATCGCTTCAGAGGGTGGTACGCCGGCCGCCTGCGTCAGCTCGTTCGCCATCGCGAGCGCCTCGTCGTGCGCGCCGCGGCGGATCGCGAGCTTGACGCCCAGCACTTTCAGCGACCACTCGTACCAGCGCAGCGTGTGCGAGCCATAGGTCGCGTAGGCGTCGCTGGCCAGGCACAGATATTCGCCCGCGCGCTCGTACGAGCCGCGCATGAGATGAATCTGCGCGAGCGTGTCGAACACCGCACCGGTCGTCTCATGGAACTGAACGGCGCTGCGCACCTCCAGCGTGCGATTCAGGATCTGCTCGGCACGTTCCAGATCGCCCAGCTGCACGTAGATCTGGCCGAGCGTGGCAAGCGCGACCGCCAGCCCGTGCCCGGATCCGAGTGACTGATGAAGACTGACGCTGCGTTCCGCGAGCGCGAGCGCGTCGTCATGCCGGTGGCGCATCAAGGCGACGTTCGCCTGGTTGTGCACGATGCCCGCGAGCACATCGTCTGCGGAAATAGCCATCGCCAGACGTTCGCCCTGACGCAGCGCGGCGGTGGCTTCGTCGGAGCGTCCCGACTGGGCGAGCAGTACCGCAGAGAGCGAGTGGACCAGGGCGAGGTGACGGCGATCGCCGGCGGCGTGCAGCGCCGACGCCGCTTCGGTCAGGTGTTCGCGGACGATGCCGGAATCGCCGACGCCGCGATAGGCGAGGGCGAGCTCGTAATGCGCAAGCCCGATGGCGCGTGAGTCGTGCGCGAGCTCCGCATGCTTGAGCGCGCGCGAATGATGCGCGATGGCGCGCGATTGATCACCGCGTGCGAACGTGAGCCGGCCGTGCAGCCGCCACAACGTGGACAGCTGACCGTCCGAGAGCTTCTCGCGCAGCGTGTCAGGCGTGCGTCCGAGTGTGGCGGCGGCCTGCGTGAGGTCGTCCTGCAGCAGATACGCCTCGGCCAGCGCGGCACGGGCGGTCAGTTCATCATGGCGACTGAACGTACCGGACCGCAGCAGCGGTGCGAGCACCTGCGCTGCCTCGGCGCCGCGCCCGCGCTCGAGCGAGGCACTGGCCCGGGTGAGCGCGGCCGGAGCTGCCTGGGTAGCCACGGCAGGAGTATACAAAGTATCCAACTGGGCGGGAGCAGCTATAATCCGGAGCCGATGCAGCTGGCGTCCCATGGCGTGTCCCACAAGGGTCGCCGGAAAAGCAACGAAGACGCGATGGTGATCGACCCGGCCCGGGGCCTGTTCGTGGTGGCCGACGGCATGGGCGGGCACAATGCTGGCGAGGTCGCGTCGGCTCTTGCCGTCAAAACCCTCCACGAGTTCATCTCGCAAGCGCCGGAAACGAACGAAGCCACGCTGTCCGAGGCGCTCTGCCTCGCCAACGACCAGGTCCTCAATGCCGCGGCCGGCAACGCCACCTACGAGGGAATGGGCACGACGGTGGTCGCCGCCTTCGTCAACGATGGGTCGATCGTGTTCGGCAGCGTCGGCGACAGCCGTATTTACCTCCTCCATGGCGGTTCGCTGCAGCAGCTCACCAACGACGATTCGTGGGTGTCGCGCGTGCTGCCGGCGGATGCGATCGGGTCAGTGGAAGCGTCGCGGCATCCGATGCGCCACGTGCTGACCAAGGTGATCGGCCTGCGCGAAGACATGGAGCCGAGCGTGGGCACGTCGCTCTTCTCGAGCGGCGACACACTCCTGCTCTGCAGCGACGGGCTTCATGGCGTCGTGAACGACGAGGCGATTGCGGGCCTGCTGCGCCGCACGGAAAGCGTGGAGCGCATCGCCAGCGAGCTCGTCGAGCACGCGCTGAGCTCGGGGAGCACCGATAACATCACTGCTGTCGTCGTGCGGAAACTCTAGCGACGAAGATCCGAAGGACCTTAGCCACGAAGATCACGAAGGTTTAGCCACAAGAACCCGCACCTGGGGGGCTGGAGCTTCGTGTGCTTGGTGGCCAAAACGCCGGGGCGAGAAACCCACGTTAACATTAGAAGTACGCACGGATGAAAGCGAGTGTCTGCTCTCTGGTCGTTGTGTCGTTGCTGGTCGCGGGGTGTTCCCGCGCCGAGCGCGACGACGCGGCGCCGCCTCCAAACCGATCCGCGCCTGCTGCGGACGAGGCGCGCGCAGCTATTCGGCCGTTCGACTCGCCTGGGCCCGCTCACGGCAGGCCTCGCGTCGTGTTTCTCGGCGACAGCCTGACGGCGGGATACGGTCTCCCGAAAGAGCAGTCAGTGCCATCACTCGTCCAAAAGCGGCTGAACGAGGAGGGATACGACTACGAGGCCGTCAACCATGGAGTGTCGGGCGACACGTCCGCCGGGGGCGTCAGCCGGCTCGACTGGGCGCTCACTGGTGACGTGCGCGTGCTCGTGATCGAGCTGGGGGCGAACGACGGCTTGCGCGGGCTGCCGGTCGAAACAACGAAAGCGAATCTGTCCGACATCATCACGCGCGCGAAGGCGCGCGGCGTCACCGTCCTGCTCACCGGGATGGAAGCGCCGCCGAATCACGGACCGGCGTATACGGCGCAGTTCCGCCGGACGTTTGCCGATCTGGCCCGCGAACACCAGGTGGCGTTCGTGCCGTTCTATCTCGAGGGCGTCGCCGGCAATCCGGCGCTCAACATCGCGGATGGCATTCATCCCAATGCCGCAGGGGCGGCCATCGTCGAGCAGACGGTGTGGAAAGCGCTCGAGCCGCTGCTCGACGAAGACCGCCGCAGGGAGGCCCGCCTGAAGGCGGGCACGACGTCCAACCAATGATCGAACTGCGCGGCGTGTCGAAGACGGTCGACAGCGGAGGCCAACCGCTGACGATCCTCCATCCGCTCGATTACACGATTTCCTCCGGGCAGTTCGTCGCCATCGTCGGCCCGTCCGGAAGCGGGAAGTCCACACTGCTCGGCCTGCTCGCCGGACTCGACGCCCCATCATCCGGATCGATTGTCATCGACGGCACGGACATCACGCGGCTCGGCGAGGATCAGCTGGCACGGCTGCGCGGCGAGAAGATCGGATTTGTGTTTCAGTTCTTCCACCTGGTGCCGTCGCTCACGGCGTTCGAAAACATCTTGATCCCGATGGAGATCGCCGGCCGGCGCAACGGGAACGAGCGCGCTCGCGAGCTGCTGCACGAGGTCGGCCTGACGGATCGCGCCCACCACTATCCGTCGCAATTGTCCGGCGGCGAACAGCAGCGAATCGCCATCGGCCGCGCGCTGGCGAACGATCCGCCGATCGTGCTGGCCGACGAGCCGACGGGCAACCTCGATTCGACGACGGGACGTCACATCATGGAGCTGCTGATGCGCGTGCATCGCGCGCGCAATACGACGCTGGTCCTGGTGACGCACGACGCCGAACTGTCGTCGCTGGCCGACACGCGGCTGGTGCTGCGCGACGGGCGTCAGGTCCTTCCGACTCCCGCGGAGGCGCTGCGATGACGTTCGTCGTCCGGATGGCGCTGCGCGAGATCCGTGCCTCGTGGCAGCGGCTGCTGTTCTTCTTCATCTGCATCGCCGTCGGCGTGGCTGCGATCGTGACCATCCGCTCGGTCATTCAGAGTGTTCGCGCGGGCCTCTCGCGCGAGGCGCGGACGCTGACCGGCGCCGACTTCGTGATTACCAGCGATCGGCCGTTCACCGAGAACGTGCTGGGCGCGGTGGAGCGGGAGCGGCAGGCCGGTAGAGTCACCGAGGTCGTCAGGGCGATGGAGATGGCGACGATGGTGCGGCCGGCGGACGGCCGGCCGGGCACCAAGATGGTCGAGTTGAAGGCCGTCGAGCCGAGATTCCCGCTCTACGGCAGCCTGACGCTCGAGTCCGGCCGCTACTCGCACGGCCTGCTCACTGGCGGGGGAGCGCTGGTGCGGCCGGAGCTGCTGGCGCAGTTGCGGCTGCGCGTGGGCGACCGCATCTTCATCGGTACGCGCCCGTTCGAGATCCGCGGCGTGATCAAGGAAGAACCCGGCCGCAACGTCGGTGCCTTCAGCATCGGCCCGCGTGTGCTGATCGATCACGCGGATCTCGAGTCGACGAACCTGCTGTCGTTCGGCAGCCGCGTGTCGCGCCAGCTGCTGCTGCTGCTGACGCGTGAGGGGCTCTCGGAAGCGGAGACCAACCTGCGGGCGTCGTTTGCCAACGAATTCGTACGTGGCCGGGGCTTCTGGTCGAATGCGGATCGCATGGGACAGAACCTCGGACGGGCGGAGAACTACCTCAGTCTCGTCGGTCTGGTCGTGCTCATCCTCGGCGGGATTGGTGTGTCCAGTGTGACGCGCGTGTTCGTCCAGCAGAAGGTGCGCAGCATCGCCATCCTGAAGTGCATTGGCAGCACGACGAGTCGAATCCTCGCCATCTACATGACGCAGGTCCTGCTCCTCGGGATCGCCGGCAGCGTGCTGGGTGTGGCGATCGCCGGAGGTGTCATTGCGGGACTGCCGCGTCTGGTCGGCGATGTCAGCGCGCTGCTGCAGGCGGACTATGGCCTGACGGCGGCGGCGGTCGCTCAGGGCCTGGCGATCGGGCTGCTCGTGTCGCTGCTGTTCTCGCTCGTGCCGCTCCTCGACATCCGCCACGTGAAGCCGGGGCTGCTGCTGCGGCAGGATACGCCGGCGGCGAAGCGGTTCGACTGGCTGAAATGGATCGTGACGGCGGCCGTGGCGGCGGCGCTGGTTGGCGTGGCCGCGTGGCAGGCGGGGTCGCTGACCGTTGGTCTGGTGCTCTCGGCAGGGTTCGTCGCCGTCGCCGTCGTGCTGCATCTTGCCGGGATGCTCCTCGTGTGGGCCGTGCAGCCGCTGCGCTACGCGCGGTCGTTCGCGCTTCGCCACGCCGTGCTGCACGTCGGACGGCGCGGCAACCAGACGCGAGTGATCCTCCTTGCCGTCGGGCTTGGCGCGTTCTTCATCCTGGGCGTGAGGACGCTGCAGGCGAACCTGCTGAGCGACTTCTCAGTACAGGTTGGCGGAGACGCGCCGGATATGTTCCTCATCGACGTGCAGCCGGCGCAGCGTGATCAGGTCGCCGCGCTCCTCGATTCCGAGAACGGCGCGGCGCCGGCACCGCGCCTGATTCCCGTGCTGCGTGCGCGGGTGGTCGGCGTCGAAGGGCGCGAGCTGAACCTGGAGTCGTTCGAGCAGGTCAGGGGCCGCGGCGGGCTGGCGCGCGAGTTCACCGTCACCTACCGGCCGCATCTCGAGGGCAATGAAGAGGTGATCGCCGGCCAGTGGTGGAACGCGGCGCCCTCCGCCGAACCGGAGGTCTCGATCGAGGAAGGATTCCTCGAGCGCCAGCGGATTCAGGTTGGCGATCGGATGCGATTCGACGTGCTCGGCCGCGTCATCACCGCGCGTGTCGCCAGCATTCGCCGCGTGCAATGGGAGGATTTCCGCGCCGGCGGTTTCATGTTCGTCTTCCGGCCCGGTGCGTTCGACGGCGCGCCCCACACCTATATTTCGACCGTCCGCGGACCGCAGGACGCGGGCGAGCGTGCGCGGATGCAGGCTGCGGTGGTCGCGCAGTTCCCGAACGTCTCGATTATCGACCTCCGTGAAATCCTTGCCACGATCCGGAACGTCGTCGACAAGGTGACGCTCGGAGTCACCGTCGTCGGCGGGCTCGTGCTCTTCAGCGGGACATTGATCCTGATCGGGGCGGTGTCGATGACGAAGTTCCGCCGCGTCTACGAGGCGGCGATTCTGAAGACGCTGGGGGCGAGCAGCCGCCTGATCGCGGCGACATTGCTGCTCGAATATGGCGTGCTTGGCGCCATCGCCGGCACCATCGGCGCCGTCGGCGCGATTGGCCTGAGCTGGGCGATTGCGACATACGCGCTCGAACTGTCGTGGACCGCCGCGCCGGCGCTGACGATTGGTGGAATTTTCGCAACCGCGGGATTTGTCGCGGCCGTCGGCGTGCTCGCCAGCGTCGACGTCCTGCGGCACAAGCCGCTGGCCACGCTGCGCGCCGAATGAAGGTGTACAATCACGGATTGTTCCACCCTCGGAAATCGCGTTAAGGAATCGTGGACATGAACGTGGAGACCTTTCGGGACGCGTTGCTGCGCAAGCGCGGGGAACTGCTGGGCGGCCCCGCGGCCAAGCCGCTGCAGTGGACGATGGAGAACAACTCCGGTCGTCAGGGCGACATGGCCGATCAGGCCAGCGGGAACAACGAGGTTCACATTCAGCTGAAGCTCAAACAGACGGACGCCAAGATTCTGCAGGCCATCGAGGGTGCGCTGCGGCGCATCGACGAGGGCACCTACGGCGTCTGCCGGGACTGCGGCGAGCCGATCGCGGAGGCGCGTCTGATCGCGATTCCGTGGACGCGCGTCTGCATCAGCTGCAAAGAGAAGCAGACCTAGCACGACAGACGTAGGCAGAACCGCCCGATGCACAAAGACGAGCTCCGCCAGCTGCTGACCGATTTCACCGCCGAACGGCTGGCCATCCTCCAGCGCCACGAGGCGTCGGCCCGCGTGGTCAGCCACTACGACTTCAACAACACGTATCAGTACGTGATCGCGCGCGAGGAGACGCACCTCGCCTGGACGCAGAACGCCCTGGCGGAATTCGGCGTGGCGCTGCCGGCGCCCGCCGCGGCGCTGCCCGTTCCGGACGCGCCGAAGGGCAAGAAGCTGCAGCCGGCGGCGTTCCGTCCGATCCTCGAGGAGGACGCCCGCACGCTGCGCGCGTTCGTCGATCGCTGGCGCCCACGCGTGGACGTCATGACGCATGCGCGGCACCGCACGATGCTCAATGTCATTCTCGGCGAGTCGCTGGAACACGTGCGCCTGTTCGAACAGGGCGCGGCCGGTGACGAGGATCTCCTCGGCCGCCGCACCAGCCTGGCCGAGCGCGTCGGCGCTGTGCTCCCGCATCGGTGGATGGAGTAGCGGGGTCCTTTGGTCCCTGGTTCTTCGTCCGTGGTCCGTCCGTGGTCCGTGGTCCGGCCGTAGTCCTGGGTCCTTGGTGCGTTAGGCATGGACCCGGGACGTGGGACCAAGGACGGACCAGGGCCTAAGGACGGACCAAGAACCAAGGCCCAAGGACTAAGCAGCTCAGTAAACGTCGCCATCGCGTTAGGCAGCAACGTCGGCGACCGCGGCGCGACGCTGCAGTCCGCCATTACACGCCTTCAGTCGATTCTCAGCGGCATCCGCTCCTCCGCATTCCTCGATACCCCGTATGTGGGCGACGATGTACAGCCGCCGGTGCTGAACGGCGCTGTGACCGGTGTCACCGCGCTCGATGCGCATGCACTGCTGGAGCGGCTCCTCGCCATCGAACAGGAGTTCGGCCGCACACGCCCGTACGGAGGCGCGCCGCGCACGCTCGATCTCGATCTCATCCTGTACGGGGGCATGGTGATCGACGAACCCGGACTGATCGTCCCTCACCCCCGGTTCCGGGAACGGCGGTTCGTCCTCGAACCGCTGGCGGAAATCGCGCCGGACTGGCGGGATCCGGTAACTGGTCAGACGGTTTTGGAACTGCTGGAGGCCTTGTCCAGCTGATCCCAAGACGATGCGGTTGGTCCGCCTTCAGGCGGACCTGCTGGCGTGCTGGAGCCGGTAAATCAGCACGCCAAGCAGGACTGCGGTTGCCACGTATGTGATCGCCCCAATCCGGACGACATTGGGAAACAGGCTGTGCAGCCCGAGAGCGGCGGCAGCCGCGAGATTTCGTCCCGCCCGGCGGTCAGGAACGATGAGCGCGATCAGCAGGTGGCGGCCCGAATTGGCCAGCAGCCCGGCAAACAATGCGAACGGCACCAGGCTCCAGCCGATACGGTCCTCTTCGTTGAAATCACTGCGTTTCTCCACGAACGAGAGGAAGGCGGTCACCGAGCCGGCGAGGAGCAGCGCGCCGGCGATGTCGAGCCAGTCGTTGCCTTTCCGCTCGGTGGCAAACGTGTAGATGCCGAGGTAGTCGTTCCAGACCAAGTAGGGCAGCACGAGCCCGGCGATCAGGATCCCGGCATAGCTCCACGCCGTCGCGCGCCGCATCCGCGGCACATACCGTGCGTAATAGAGCGGCAGCAGCTTCATCGTCGTCGCGGCGGCCATCAGCAGCGCGGCAGCTGGCTGCCGGCCTCGTCGCGCCAGGAGCAGCGCTCCCATTACCACCGCGAGCATCACGAGATACGAGCCGTCCTGCACGTAGACGAAACGGTCGGCGAAGAACCCGAAATTCAGATACAGCAGCGGAAAGAGATACCAGCGCGTCTGCAGAAAGTACCAGGCGGACGCGGCAAGAAACGCCGCGGCCAGGATCACCGTGAGGCCGTAAAGCCCGAGGCCCGTCCGTTCGCCAGCGGCGTACATCGCCGCCTGCGCCAGGCGCACCGCGGGCGGGTAGGGCGCGGACTCCTCCTTCGTCCACGTCTCGGCTTCGAGCGGGCTCTGATCCAATCGCGCCTTCGTGTACATGTCGCGCACGTCGTTCAGGACGACCTTGGCGCCATACATGTCCGCGATGGTGTCCGGTCCGTAGGTCGCCGGCTGCGAGAAAGACGGCACCACGGCGGAAAGGTCAGCGTATTGCCGGGGAATTTTCTGAGCGGAGAAAAAGAGGATGGCGAGTGCCGTCGCCAGGAGAATCAGATGCTGGACTCTCCTGGGAACGGCGAGCAGTGCGGCGTCGATCGTCTCAGGCGTGACTCGACTTCCGCTTCCAGATACCGCTGAACCCTTCTTCGAACAGCGTGTAGACGGCCGGCACCAGGACGAGGGTGACGAGCGTCGACGTCAGCAGGCCGCCGATGACGACGCGGGCCAGAGGCGCCTGCAGCTCGCCGCCTTCACCGAGCCCGATGGCCATCGGCACGAGGCCGAGCATCGTGGCGATCGACGTCATCAGGATCGGCCGGAGACGCGTGCGTCCGCCGATTTCCACCGCCTCGCGGAGCGGGATCCCGTCGCGCCGGCGCAGCGTGTTGATGTAGTCAACGAGCAGGATCGCGTTGCTGACGACGATACCTGCCAGCATGATGATCCCGATGTAGGCCTGCATGCTGAACGAGGTGTTCGTCAGCAGCAGCGACAGCACCACGCCGATCGCGGCGACCGGCACCGAGAACATGATGATGAACGGATCGCGGAGCGATTCGTACTGCGACGCCATGACCGCGTAGACGAGCAGGATGGCGAGGATCAGCACCATCCGCAGCTGCGCGAACGATCGCGCCTGTTCCTCGAGCTCGGAGCCGAAGCCCACGGAGAAGTCCGGTGGGACGCGGATCTGGCTGAGGCGGCTCTGCACCGCCTTGACGGCGTCGCTGAGTGGAATCTCGATCTCCGCGTTCACGCGGGTGACGCGTTCCATGTTCTTGCGCTGAATCTGCGTCGGACCGGCCTCGCGGCTGACGTGGAGGATGTTCTTGGCGGGAACGACCTGCCCGGTCGGCGTGCTGAGCAGCACGTCGCCGACGTCGGAAATCTCCTCGCGGTCCGCTTCACGCAGGCGGACGACCACCGGATATTCGTTGCCGCGTTCGCGGAACTGCGCCGCCGTCGTACCGGCCACGTTGGTCTGGATCGTGGACGCCACACTCTGCACCGACATGCCGAGCATTGCCGCCTTCGGCCTGTCGACGCGGATGGCGATCTCTGGGCGGCCGTCCTCGCGGCTGAGGCTCACGTCGGCGATGCCGGGAGTGTTCTCCATCAGCTCGCGCGCGTCCTGCGCCACGCGGCGGGCGTCGTCGAGGTCATGTCCGCGAATCTCGAGCTGGAGGCGGCTCGCCTGACCCTGGTTGTTGGTCCCGCCGCCGCTGAGGAAGCGCATGATCTGGTTGTTGCCGCCTGAGGGGTTGGCGCGCACGACGACACCCGGCAAGATGCCATTCAGCTGGCGGCGCAGGTCGATGGCGACCTGCTCGTTCGTGCGGGTGCGCTCGTCACGCGGCTTGAGAATGAGCCGGATCTGACCGCGGCTGGTGTTGCCGCCGCCCTGCCAGTTGTTTCCACCGCCGCCGCCCTGCGTGATGATCGTCGTGGCTTCCGGGACGAGCTCCTTCACCCGGCTTTCGACGGTCAGCAGTGCCTGCTCGGTCGGCTCGATGCGCGTGCCCAGCGCGAGCTCGACGTTGATGTTGACTTCACCCTCGTCGGTCTGCGTCACGAGCTCGCTGCCAACCCTCGGGTAGAGGACGACGGCGAGCACGACGAGCGCCGCGGCGCTGCCGATGACCGTCGGACGATGCTGCAACGCAACGTGGATGGCCTTCCGATACCCCTCGTCCATCCCATCGAGGAAGCGTTCGCTGAGGCGGTAGAAGCGCGCCATGATGCCGGTATCGGCGGCCTCTTCGTCGGGCGTCTTGAGCCAGCGCGAGCAGAGCACCGGGACGATCGTCACCGCAACGAAGAGCGACATGACGAGCGAGAACATCACGACGACCGACAGCTGCGTGAACATGATGCTGGCCGTTCCGGAGAGGAACAGCAGCGGCAGGAACACGGCAATATGGGTGAGCGTCGAGGCAAGGATCGCCGACCACACTTCCTCGCTGCCGTCGATGGCCGCCGTCATCCGGTCTTTACCCATGTGCAGGTGCCGGTGGGTGTTCTCGAGCACGACGATCGCCGCGTCGACAATCATGCCGATGCCGAGGGCGAGCCCGCCGAAGGTCATGGTGTTCAGTGTGAAGCCGCCGAAGTAGAGCAGCGCGAACGTGCCGATGACCGACACCGGAATCGACGTGCAGACGATCAGCGTCGAGCGGAAATCGCGCAGGAAGGCGAAGATGATCAGGACGACGAGGATGCCGCCGACCATCGCGTGTTCCTGGACGTTGTCGATCGCGCGGGAAATGAACCGGGAGTTGTCCTGGACCACGGTCATCTTGAGGCCGGGAACCTCGTTGTTGACGCGCGCCACCTCGGCGTGCACGAGCTTGGCGACTTCGACCGTGTTCTTGCCCGACTGCTTCTGAACCTGGATCTGGATGCCCGGGCGCCCGTTGATGCGCATGAAGTTCCGGCGCTGCTCCGTCGTGTCCTTCACGTCGGCGATGTCTTTGAGGTAGACCGGAACGCCCTGGCGGGTCATCACGACGAGGTTGCGGATGTCCTCAACGCTCTGGAACTGTCCCTGGCTGCGGACCAGGAACGTCGCGTCGCCCTGATAGATTTCGCCAAGCGGGGTGTTCTGATTTTCCTGCCGCAGCGAGCTGACGACCTGGGTCACCGACAGGTTGAGCGCGGTGATCTTTTCCTTCGAGAGGTCGACGTGGATCTGCCGGCGCAGGCCGCCACTCACGTTGACGGCCGCGACGCCGTCCAGCCGCTCGAACCGCGGCGCGATCTCGTTCTGCGCGATCTCACGCAGCGTGACCGGGTCGTAGTCGCCCTCGATGCCGATCTGCGCCACGGGCAGCTGGCTCGGGTCGAACTTCTGAATCGTCGGGGGATCCGCATCCTCCGGCAGACGCGCGCGAATGCGGTCCATGCGCGTGCGCACTTCATCGGCCGATTCAGCGAGATCCGAGCCCCATTCGAAGTTCAGCTGCACCTGGCTGTTGCCCTCCGACGAGGAGGACTCGATGCGCGTCAGGCCGGGCACGGCGCCGACCGCCTGCTCGATGGGCCGCGTGATCAGCTCTTCCATCTCCAGCGGGCCGACGCCGGCGTAGCTGGTGCGGATGTTCAGCGTCGGCTGCTGGAACTCCGGCATCAGATCGACGGGGAGCCGAGTCAGCGAGATGAAGCCGAGGAGCGTGATGATCGCGCTCAGCATGAACATCGTGACCGGACGATGAATGGCTAAACGAGGAATGCTCATTGGGAGTCTCGTCTCGTCTACTGCTGCGTTGACGGTTGTGTTGCGGCTGTAGAGCTCGGGCCGCCAGCCGGCGCCGTGCTGGAACCGGAAGCGCCGCGTCGTCCACTTCGCCCGCTGAACTGTCCACCGTCACGCGAAAACTGCCCGCGCGACCGGCGGCCTTCACCGGCGGCTGTCGTTTCGCGCCCGGCTGTGGGCGACGCGTTGGACTCGCCGCCGGCGGGACGTGCGGATGCCGAGTCCTGGCCCGAGCCGCCGCCGGTCCGTCCGCGGCGTCCTCCGCGGCCACCTCCGGCGATGACAATGCGGTCGCCGTCACGAAGCTGTCCGGCGCCGGTGGTGATGACTTCCTGGCCCTCGGTGAGGCCTCCGAGGATTTCCACCAGCGTTCCCTGCTCGTTTCCAACCTGCACGGCGCGGAATACCGCGGTCTCGCTGAGCGGCTGGAACACGCCGCGCCGGCCGCCAAGGTCGACGAGCGCATTGGCGGGCACGACGAGCGCATCCTTCGTCGTGTCGAGCGTGATGCTGACGCGCGCGTACATCCCGGGCTTGAGCCGGTAGCTGGGATTGGGAATCTCAACCTCGATGGGCGCCGTGCGGGTGGCCGGGTCCAGGACCGGCGAGACGCGTGCGATCCGGCCCATGAAGGTCTCGCCGGGGAACGCGTCCACTTCGACGCGCGTGACGTCGCCCGACTGCAGCTGCTTGAGATCCTTTTCGACGACGTTGGCGATGAGACGGACGCGCGAGATATCGACGACTTCCACGACGGGAGCGTTCTGGCCGACCGATGCGCCGGGGTCCACGAGCCGCCTGGAGACGAACCCGTTGACCGGTGACGTAATGGTCGTATTCGCGAGATTGATCTTCAGCTCGTCGAGCCGCGCCTTGGACTGCTGCGCCTGCGCGCGTGCGAGATCGACCGACGCCTGCGCTGACTGATACCGCGACTCGCTGTCGTCGAGCACCTGCTTCGCGATCAGCTTCTTCTCGAAGAGGCTCGTCGAGCGATCGAGACCGGTCTTGGCGAGCGCCAGGTCCGTTTCGCGCTGACGGATGGTCGCCTGCGAGACTTCCTGAGCCGCCTCCTGCTGTTTGATCTGTTCGACGAGCTCGAAGTCTTCGATCTTGGCAATGCGCTGACCGCGCGAGACCTTGTCGCCGAGTCTGACGTCCACGCTCTGCAGCCGGCCGGCCGCGCGCGGCGCCACCGACACCGTGGTCTCACCAATCAGATTGCCGACGACCGTCAGTTCCTGCTGGATCGTGGCGCGCGTCACTTGGCCGACCTCGACCGTCATCGGTCCCTGACGGCCGCCGCCACGGTTGCCGCCGCGTCCACCACCCTGGAAGCCACCACCCGGAAAGCCGCCGCCCTGTCCACCGCGTCCCTGACCGTCGCCCTGTGCAGCAGTCCCTTCGGTGGCGGGAGTGTCGGTGAAGAGGCCAGTGTAGTAGGCGATACCGGCGGCCCCGGCCGCCAGAACGGCGATGACGACGAGCTTTTTCATGGGCTATCTAACGATCCGTGATTTCCATGCGGCAAGTCGTTAACAATTTGTCAAAACATCACCAAAATAATCAGTTAAAGCCGCCGCCGCCTCCGGCAGTCGCCCGCGGCGCCTGGCCGCCGCCCCCCTGAATGCTCGTGATGCCGCCCCCGCCGCCGCCCGCCGGGATCTCCTGCACCCGTTCGAAATCCACCTGAGCCCGCCGGTAGTCGAGCAGCGCCCGGAGCTCGACGTTTTGGGCGTCCCGAAGGTCGCGCTGGGCCTGAACGACGAAGAAATTGGTGGTCAGACCGACGTCGAAACGGCTCTGCTCGGCCTCGAGACGCTTTTCAGCGAGGTCGAGCGCGACGGTTGCCGCCTGCAGGCGCTCGCGGGTGGCTTCGACCTGCAGCGCGGCGTTGGTGACCTCCGTGGCCACCCGGAGCTCCATCGCCCGCGTCTGCGCGATGGTCTGCCGCTGCTGCAGGCGGGCCCTGGCGACGTTTGCCTCGGCCGGGCTGGCGCCGATTGGGTAGCTGAAATTCAGCGCCAGATTCCACGACGGGGCGTCGCGCCCTGCGAGCAGCCTGAGCGCATCGGTGTAGCCGCTCGGGACGACGTCCGTGACCGCGCCGCCGAACCCCGAACGGAAAAACTGCGGGCCGCCGATGCCGGCGACGCCGTAGCTGGCCGTGAGATCCAGCGCGGGCATCTGCTGGTCGGTGAGGCTTTTCAGTGAGATGTCGTTCGAGGCCAGCTGTCGTCTGGCCGTCTCGAGATCGGTCCGCATTCCCAGCGCCCTGCGAACGGCGTCGGCGACGTCGACCGGCGTCGATGCATAGGTGGGCCGGTCGATCGGCTCGATGGTGACATTCCAGAGCGGATCGTCGGTGCCATTCACGATCAACTGCTTCAACGCCAGTTCCGCGGTACGCCGGGCGGCAGCCGTCTGCGCGACCGTCCCGCGGCGGTTCGCCTGTTCGGCCTGTGCCTGCAGGACATCGAGCGGCGCGAGCGTCCCGACTTCAACGCGTGCCTGGTTGTCCTCGACGAGCCGGGTGGCGAGTGCCAGCGAACGCTCCGCGACCTCGGCGGACGCGATGGCGTACACCAGGTCCCAATAGGCGTTGCGCACGTTCACGAGCGTGCGGCTGATGGTGGCGCGCAGCGCCGTCTCGGAGATCTGCTGGTTGATTTGCGTGATCTGCAGCGACGCCCGCGTGCCGTCGATGCGGAAGTTGCGCAGCAGCGGCTGGACGTAGGCAGCCGTCAGGTTGGCATTCAGTGCGGGATTCCGCGTCGCGAACAGGTCCGACTGCTCCTGGCGGCTGTTGTTGAACCCGATCGCAAAGCTCCCGCCGCCCCACTTCATGTTCTGCGACACGCCGTAATTGTTCGTCAGGGTGTCGGTCGTGAGCAGGCCCAGGCTGTTGGCCGCGCCGGCGGTCTGGCTGCGCTGGAAATTCGACTGGCTGCGCAGCCCGAAGTTCGAGTTGAGCGTGGGACGGTAGTTCGCATCCAGGGCGGCGAGCGAGAAATCGAACGTCTGCGGATTCAGCCGTTCGACGGCGATGTCGAGGTTTCTCTCCAGCGCGCGCGCGGTCGCGTCGTCGAGCGCCAGCTCCACGACCGTACCCGCCGGTGGCGGGGGAGCGGTCGGGCGCGTTTGATCTGCCTCGAGGCGCGCGGCAGCGAAGTTCTGCGCGGCTGTGCGCGCGATCTCCCGCAGACGGCGGTCGTCCTCGGCCGTCTGGGCGAAGGACAGAGAACTGGTCAGCGCCCCGGCGATCGTCAGGGCGGCAACGGTGCGATAGGCCTTGTACATGGGCATGCCCGTAAATAAATGAGCGTCCTTACTTCGTGCGCTCAGGTCCTTTGGCGGGTGCGTTCTGCGTGGCCTGGTGCAGCGCGGTGAACCTGGCCCACTGATCGCGGGTCAGCACTTTCCGCATACCAAGCAGCATCAGCGTGCGGGTCTTGTTCAAATCCGCGCGCGCGGCTTCGACGAGATTGACCTGTTCCATCACCTGGTTGTCGTCGCCGCGTTCGACGAGGCGTTCGAACTTCGCCTCGGCTTCATCGAGGGCCGTCTTCTGCACCTTCAGCGTCGGCAGTGCCTTCTGAAAGATCTCCTCCATCCGGCGCGTCTGTTCCGCCGTCAGTCCGAGCTCCTTCTTGTAGTACTCCGATAGCCACCACTTCCCACCGGGTGTGCCCGGAGAAGGCTTTCCCTGGGTGGCGGGAAGCGTCGAGGTTGAGGCCAGTATGGCGATCGCCAGCGCGGCCATTCCGAAGAGTCTTCTGGAAGATTTCATGTGACTACAAGCTGGAACTACGACGGTCCGGTTGGCGCCGTTTACTGCCGTAGGTGCAAGCAGATACGGTAACACAGGAGGTGGGGGGAAGGAGCGGGGAGCAGGACGAGGCGGGAGGAGTTACGCGGGCTGTCCGTTGACCAGGATGTCCAGCCTGCGGATGACCGATTCGACGATGTTGTCCGGCGTCGAGGCGCCGGAGGTCAGGCCGATTGCGATCCGCCCGGATGGAAGCCACCCGGTGGTCGTGATTTCCTGTTTTCCACCAATCGGCTTGTGCCGGATCGCGTCTGCCGACTCGAGTCCGGCCGCGTCGGCGATGTGGTAGGTCGGCCGCTTTTCGGCGCAGATCCGGGCCAGATTGCAGGTGTTGCTGCTGTTGTACCCACCGATGACCACCATCAGGTCGATGGCCTGCTCGGCGAGCAGCGCGATCACCGCGTCCTGCCGATCCTGCGTGGCGCTGCAGATGGTGTCGAAGGCGCGGAATCGCGACGGGAGCTGGTCGTCGCCATACCGATCCCGCATCGCCTGCCGGAACATTTCGCCGATCGCCAGCGACTCGGAGCTGAGCATCGTCGTCTGGTTGGCGCAGCCGACGCGCTGCAGATGAGTGGCCGGATCGAAGCCGGGCGAGACGGCGTGCTCGAACTGCCGCAGCAGCGAGTTCGCACTGTCGCCGCTGCGGATGTAGTCGCACACGGCCCCGGCTTCGGCGCGGTCGAGCACCACGAGGTAGGCGCCGCCGCCGGCGTGGAGCGCCTGGGATGCCGTGGCGCGTGTTTCCTCGTGCCAGTACTTGCCGTGGATGATGGCCGTGTAGCCCTCGTCCGCGTACCGTTTCACGTTCTTCCAGACGTTGAGGACGGAGCCGCAGGTCGTGTCGACCAGCGTGCAGCCGCGTCCGACCAGCTCTTCGAGCAGTTCGACGGTCGTACCGAAGGCCGGCAGGATCACGACGTCGTCCGGCGTCAGGCGATCGATCGATTCGGACGCATCGCTGAGGAACCGGATTCCCTGCACGCGCAGCTGGTTGTTGACGTGCGGGTTGTGGATGATTTCGCCGGTGAGAAAGACCTGGCGATCGGGGAAGCGGCGGCGTGCCTGATACGCGTAATCGACGGCGCGGTCAACGCCGTAGCAGAAGCCGAACTCGCGCGCCAGATGCACCACGAGCCGCCCCGACGCGAACTGATAATTCGATTCCTTGACCGTGCTGACCAGTCCGCTGCCATAACTGCCGGCGAGGACGTGCGCGACTTCGTGCTTGAGATCGAGGCCCTTCTTGAAGATAAGGGGCGGCACTACCCTATCGCACTTCCCAGGCGCGCGGTGTCATGGCGTCGAGTGGCCGCAAGGCCGCGGGACCGTTGCGCGACGCGGCGACTTCGATCTGGCCGAGGAACTCCTCCTCCGAGAACGTCGTCGGAACCGCGCGCAGCGGCTCCTGGTCGCCTTCGTTGGCAATGACGAAGGACGGCGTCGCGTCGAAGCGGTTGGTAAAGGTATGCGTCCACTGGCCCGTCAGCACGCCGGCGACAAACGCGGCGGCGGCGACAGCGGCCGCCCAGCGGACCCGGGGCCGCGTCGGGCTGAGAAAGGTGGTGGAAGGCTGATGCGCGGGGAACGCGACGAGGCGGCCGGGCCGTCCGTCGTGATCGACACGCTGCAGGATCCGCGCGTGCTGCCGTTCGAGCCTCTCGTCCGGGAACACGGTGCTCGCCTCGGTGGTCGCGGCGTCATCGAGCTCTGCGAGGATGCCGACGATCTCGACGCGGCGCGATTCGCAGCGCAGGCAGATGGCCAGGTGCGCCTGCTCCCCGGCAGCAGCGGGTGCGGCCGTGCACAGGTCAATGAGGCGGTCGTCCGGGATGTGTCGCTCGTTCATGCAACCTCACGCGCCGGCGAGGCGAGGAGCTTGCGAAGGCGGCGGATCGCGCGGAACAGGTGCACGCGAACCGTCGCTTCGCTGACGCCGAGCGCGGCGCTGACCTCGCTCGTGCTCTGCTCGGCGATGTGGCAGAGCGTAAACACCGCGCGCTGCCTGTCGGGCAGCTGCTCAATCGCCGCGGCAATCTGCCGCGCACGTTCGTTCGACATGAGCCGCGCTTCGGGACCCGGCTGCGGCGCCACGGGATCCGGGAAGCTCGAGTCGTGCGGAGCGGCGGCCGGCATCACCCACCGCAGGCGCCGCGTGCGCGCCTTCCCGATGTCGAGACACGCGTTCACGAGGATGCGGGTGAACCAGACTTCGAAGGGGAGGTCCTCCCGGTAGGTCGTGATGTGGGTGAACACCTTCACGAATGCGTCCTGCACTGCTTCATCCGCGTCGTACGCATCGCGGAGGTAGTGGTATGCGATCCGGACCGCGCGTCGCTGCTGCGTTGCGACGAGATCCGAGAATTTCTCGCGCGCGGCCTCGCGGTCGCCGGCGAGGACCAATGCCTTGACGGCGGCGGCAACGTCCGAATCTCTGCGGACGCGTGCCGTCTGAGCGGGGGAGCCGAGCGTCGCGGCGCTGCGCGCCTGGGTTCTCATCGGTGATTACGGGCCGCCGTCCCGGAACGTTTACTGATTCAACAATATACGGTACGATCGGCACTTTCTTTCGAGAGAAACACCGCGGCCGCGATCGGTGGGCCGCTTTGGGCCGCCGGGATGCGCGCCCAGGAGTCAAGCAGAGATGACCATACAGGTTGAGCGGGCGCACGGGCTGGAGGCCCTTGGCATCGTCCGCGCCGGCCACATTCACTGGAACCTCAGCCCAGCGGCGCTGTATGAGCAGGCGATGTGCCGCGGCGAGGGGCAGATGGCGGCGGAGGGGCCGCTCGTGGCCCGGACCGGGCAGCATACCGGCCGCTCACCGAATGACAAGTTTGTCGTCCGCGAACCCCAGAGCGAACAGCACGTCCATTGGGGTGCCGTGAACAAGCCGATCGAGGAAGCCAAGTTCGATCTGGTTCACCGCGACATGATGGCCTACGCCCAGGACAAGGATCTTTTCGTCCTCGACGCATGGGGCGGGACCGATCCGAAGTACCGCATGCCCATCCGCGTGGTGAACGAGTTCGCCTGGCACAACCTGTTTGCGCGGAACATGTTTCTTCCGGAAGACGACCCGGCGAAGCGGGCGACGCATCGCCCCGAGTTCACGGTCATCGACTTTCCGAAGTTCAAGGCGGATCCCGCGCGCCACGGCACGCGCTCAGAGGTGTTCATCCTCGTCCACTTCGGCCGCAAGCTGGTGCTGATCGGCGGCACGCACTACGCCGGCGAGATCAAGAAGTCGATTTTCACGATTCTCAATTACACGCTGCCGCTGCAGGGCGTGATGCCGATGCACTGTTCGGCGAACGTCGGCGACGAGGGCGACACGGCGCTCTTCTTCGGCCTGTCGGGCACGGGCAAGACAACGCTGTCGAGCGATCCCCAGCGCAAGCTGATTGGCGACGACGAACATGGCTGGAGCGATCGCGGCGTGTTCAACTTCGAAGGCGGCTGCTATGCGAAGACCATCCGCCTTTCGGCGGAAGCCGAGCCGGAGATTTTCGCGACCACCCGGCGATTCGGCACGGTGCTGGAAAACGTGATCCTCGACGAGGATCGCATCCCGGACTTCAATGACGGCCGCCTTACCGAGAACACCCGCTGCGCCTATCCGCTGCATTTCATCCCGAATGCCAGCGCGACCGGCCGCGCTGGCCATCCCAGGAATATCATCATGCTGACGGCGGATGCCTTCGGCGTGATGCCTCCGATCGCGAAGCTCACCCCTGCGCAGGCGATGTACCATTTCCTCTCCGGCTACACGGCGAAGGTAGCGGGCACCGAAAAAGGCGTGACGG
>JAICQE010000178.1 GCA_025938035.1 Vicinamibacteria bacterium | reverse complement strand
GACGGCGCCCGCGTCGACGTCGACGGCCGTGAACTGTGCGTTGACGAATCCGCCGCCGGCAAAGGACTTCTGGGCGCCGATCTCGACGCCGCGCGTGTCCACGTCGCGGACGTTGTAGGTCTGCCAGCGATCGGCCGTCGTCGGCCGCAGCCAGTCGATGACGTCGGAGTCGGCTCGGCCGAAGAACGTCGCCTGCACGAACCAGCCCTGCCGCAGGAAGACATCCACTCCGCCCTCGCCTGCCCACGCCGTTTCCGGCCCGACCTCGGCGCGCGCCAGGTTCGCGGGATCCGAGTAGTAGCGCTCGGTAAACGTCGGCACGCGGAAGGCGCGTGCCGCAGACGCGCGAAGACGCACCGCGTCTGCCGGCCACCAGCCAATGCCCGCGGACGGGTTCCATGATGCGCCGAACTGGGAGTACCGATCGACGCGCAACGCCGCATCCACCTGCACGCGTCTGCCAACTTCCTGCCGGAGTTCGCCGAACGCGCTGATGCGCCCCAGTTCGTGATCGCCAAGGTTCGACGAGCGGATCCAGTCGCCGCCGCTTTCCACGCCAATCGTCAGGGACCCGGTGCGGACCCGCCGCGAAGCAGCCAGCTCACCCAGCACTGCGTGAGTGCGATGCCGGTTATCAGAGAGCTGAGGCAGCTCCTGATTGAAGATGAAGCGATCGCCGTGCGTCCGGTACGAACCCCGGGCAGCGAACGTCCAGCCCATGGCCCCGCCGAACTGATGGTCGCCGGCAATCAAGGCCTGATTCGTCCACTCGCGCGACGGCGCGTTCCCGCCATAAAAGTTATTGGCGCCAAACTCCTTGCGCAGAAACGCGACAGACACGCTGGAGTCGCTGCCGATGGCAGTGCGGGCACGCGTGATGACGCTCGCGTAGTCGCGGTCGTACATGAACCCCGACGAGCGCTCGGTCGAGACCGCAAACGTCTGCGTCAGCGATCCGTGCTCGAACCCGGCGGCGCCGCGGCCGCTCGCCAGACCGAAGCTGCCGCCCTGCGCCAACAGCGCCGGCCGATCGATGGCGCGGCGCGTAATCACGTTGACCGTACCGCCGAAGGCGTCGGCGCCGAACAGCGCCGATCCGGGACCGTGGAGGATCTCGATGCGCTCGACTTCCTCCAGAGAGACCGGGATATCACCGTTGTGGTGACCGGACTGCGCGTCGTTCAGCCGGACGCCGTCGACGAGGACGAGCATCTGGCCGAAGTTCGCGCCGCGGACAGCGAAGTCGGTCTGCATGCCGCGCACACCACGAGCACGGACGTCCACCGACGCGGCGAGACGCAGGATGTCGGCCACCGAATGGGCAGGGAGCGCCTCGATCTGCTCGCGCGTGATCAGGGTCAGGGTGCGTGTGACGGACCCTATCTCAACGGGAGTCGTCGCCGCGGTGACGACGATGGTCTGCCGGTACGGAGGGATCGTGGTCTGCGCTGTTGCGCTCGTGCCGGCAACCGCCGCGAGCATCAGAAGGATGTAAACGCGCCGCGCGCGTCTCACCGTATGAATAAGGCTGTTATAGTCCCACGCTATTGGTAACGGAGTACACAGTGATTCATCTTTGCGATCCGCCGCCGTGTCCGAACTCGGGCGTCTGCGAATGACTAATCTCCTGCAGCGTTTCTTCAACATCCGCCGCGAGGAAGTGGCACCGATTCTTGTGGCCGCCCTCTACTTCTTCTGCGTGCTCACGGCGATCCAGGTCCTGCGCTCGGCCCGCGACGCGATCGGTATGCGCGGCGGTCTCGACGAGGTCCGATGGCTCTTCATCGGCACGGCCGTGGTCACGCTGGGCGTGAACCCGATGTTCGGGTGGCTGGTGAGCCGGTTCCGCCGACTGGTCTTCATCGCCGCGACCTACGGGTTCTTCGCGCTGAGCCTCGTCGGCTTCTACGCCCTCATCACCGTCGCGCCGGCGGCGGTGGGCGAGATCAGCGGCCGCGTGTTCTACGTCTGGTTCAGCGTCTTCAATCTCTTCAGCACGATGGTCTTCTGGGCGCTCATGGCCGATCGGTTCACGCCTGAGCAGAGCAAGCGGCTGTACGGCGCCATCGCCGTGGGCGGCACGCTCGGGGCCATCTTCGGGCCGTGGTTGGCGAGCGTGCTGGTGAGGCCGCTCGGCACGGCGGCAATGATGCTGGTGTCCGCAGGGTTTCTCCTGGCGGCGATCGGCGCTGCCGGGGCCGTCGCTTGGCTACAACCCGGGCAGGCGGCTGGACAAACTGCGGACGCGCCGTCGGTCAACCGGACGATCATCGGCGGCAACGCATGGGCGGGTATCGGTGCCGTGCTCCAATCGCGCTATCTACTGGGAATCTCCGCCTACGTGCTTTTGATGACGATCGTCGGCACGTTCCTGTATTTCACGCGCCTGGCAATGGTGGCGGCGCTCGGCGACGACACTGACATGCGCACCACCGTCTTCGCGCAGATCGATCTAATCACACAGGTGACGACGCTGCTGCTGCAGCTCGTGGTGACCGGTCACATCATGAAGCGCTTCGGCGTGTCCGTCGCGCTCATGCTGCTCCCCCTGACGGCGTCGCTCGGCTTCGTCGGGCTCGCCGCTGCCGGCTCGTTCGCCGTGCTCATTCTTTTCCAGGCGGCGTTCACCGCAATGCAGCGCGCGGTCGCGCGTCCGGCGCGCGAGACGCTCTTCACGGTCGTGAGCCGCGAGGACAAGTACAAGTCGAAGGCCGTCACCGATACCTTCGTGTACCGCGGCGGCGACGTCATCGGCGCCTGGACGGAAGCGGGGCTCCGATCGCTCGGCCTGGCGCTGGTCGGGCTGGCGTCGGTGGCCGTGCCGCTTGCCGCGGTCTGGGCCGTGCTCGGCCTGTGGCTCGGCCGGCGGCAGGCGTCAATGCGACCGGCGGATCGTGATTCCGAATCGGCTAATGCGCCAGCGCGCCCGCTGACGTCGCCGGCCGGCTAGTGTCGACCCTGGGCGCCATCGAGCGCCGGGAGATGCCCGCGGTCGTAGCCTCGTTCCTGCTGTTCTTCTGCATCATGGCCGGCTACTTCGCGGTGCGGCCGGTCCGCGACACGGTCGGCACGCTGATCGGCGCCGATCGACTTGCCGACCTCTGGATTGGCACCGCGGCCGCGTCGCTCCTCGTCATCCCCGCTTACGGCTGGCTCGTGGCCCGTTTTCGCCGCAGCGTGTTCCTGCCATGGACGTATGCGGCCGTCGCGGTATCGCTGACGATCGTCGGCCTCGCGTTTCGCGGCGGTGCTCCAGGCCTGCGGCTGAGCCAGTTTTTCTGGATCTTCATCAGCGTCCTCAACCTGTTCACGATCTCGGTGTTCTGGAGCTTCCTGCTGGAACTGTTCCGCCCCGATCAGACGAAGCGCTTGTTCGGGCTGATTGCGGCCGGGGGCACCGCCGG
Organism: Vicinamibacteria bacterium; assembly: GCA_025938035.1. Next base: position 5,228 of record JAICQE010000178.1, on the reverse strand, counting down.
GGCGCTCACGGGGCCGCTGTTCACCGACATCGCGGTATCGACGATTGGTAACAGCGGCATCTTGTTTCTTGGTGCCGGACTGTTCGTGCTCGCCATCGTGTGTCAGCGGGCGCTGCTCAGCGTCTGGAAGTCCCATGCGCCGGCCGAGACTGAAAGTGACCGCGGACGCGACGAGGCCATCGGCGGCAGCATCTGGGCCGGCGTGCCGCTCGTCCTGAAGTCACCGTACGTCCTCGGCATCACGCTTTTTGTCGTCCTGATCTCCGCCGCGAACACGTTCCTGTATTTCGATCAGCTTCGCCTGGTCACCGACGCCTTTCCAGAGCCGGAGGCCCGCACGCGCTTCTTCGCGCGTCTCGACTGGATCGTGCAGAGCCTGACCATCCTGTCGCAGCTGTTTCTCACCGGCTACATCGCGTCGCGCCTCGGCCTCGTCGCGCTGCTCACCATGGTGCCAATCGCTACGGCGCTCGCCTTTGCCGCGCTGGCATTCTGGAACACCCTGGCAGTAGTCGCGGTGTCGATCGTTACCAGACGCTTCGGCCAGTTCGCGTTCGTGCGGCCGGGCCGCGAGATGTTGTGGAGCGCGCTCGACAATGAGACGAAATACAAGGCCAAGAACTTCGTCGATGTGCCCGTCTACCGCGCGGCGGACGCGGTCTTCGCGCAGCTCGAGAAAGGCATTTACGCGGTGGGACTTGGATCGCAGACGGTCGCGATCGTGGGCGCGGTGGCAGCCGGAATCTGGGCGGTGAACGGATGGTGGTTGGGCCGGCGGCACGACGCGGCGACCGTTCAGGAAAACGCAGGTGGAGTCCGGCTTTAGCCGGATTACAATGCGCGGGTTTTCAGCACATTCGTGACATCCCGATGGGCGAACACCGCGTCGGGATGCTCCTGCAGCGCCGTGTGATACCGCTGCGCGTGCGCTGTTCCCGTTTCGTCGGCCGCAGTCGCCGCACGCGCACGCGCAACGATGGCCGCCACGTCGACCGGTCCATTCTGCGCTTCGGTGTCGACGGATTCGTCGATGCGGACGATTAACTCCGATATCGGCCGCAGCCACGCAAATTGCGGATGCTCCATGGTCGCCTGCAGAAGATCGGTTGGTGACACTCGCCCGTGGACGCGCTCGTAGGCGGCGCGCTCCCAGTCGAGCAGCGTCTTGTGCAGATGCAGCAGCGATTTGCGCAGGTCGAAGAGAAACTGCCGATCGGTGTCGTTCATCCTTGGTTCAGAGGTTCAATCGTTCAGTTGGTTCAGGGGTGATGTTCATTGGGTTCAGTGGTCACGACTTCATCCCTACGTCCACCGAATCAGGATAACGCCGGCCGCGAGCAGCAGCACGCCGATCACGCGCGTCGTGCTGATCGGAACCACCGTTGCGCCGAACAACCCGAAGTGATCGATCACCAGCGCCGCGCTGAGCTGACCGACGATGCTCGAGGCGAGCATTAAGGCGGCGCCAAGCACTGGCGTCGTGATCACCGCCATCAGGATGAAAAACGCGCCGAACAGGCCTCCCGTCCACATCCACCATGGGGCGCGCGCGATGTCGGCTCCGGCGGGCAGGGACTGACGGCTGAGCACGGCAAACAGCGTCAGCATGATCAGGCCAACCACGAATTGTGCCGTTGCTGCCCAGACAGGTGCGCCCAGGATGAACCGGAGCCGTCCGTTGATCACGGCCTGCGCGGCGACACCGGCACCCGCCGCGATGGCGAACAGGATGTAGAGGTTGTTCACGGGGGACAGTATGGAACTGTCAGTCATCAGTTGTCAGTTCCCAGTTGTCACTTCCCAGTTGGTGTTGGGAGTTGGGAGTTGGGAGTTGGGAGTTAAACTGGGAACACCCTTCAGGCCGGAGTGGTGAAACTGGCAGACGCGCCGGACTCAAAATCCGGTGGGGTTTACCCCCCGTGTGGGTTCGATTCCCACCTCCGGCACCACCCTTCGCCTACGCCAACTGACGCACCGCGGCGCGATTACGACCTCGCCCCTCTCGGTACGTAGAGTGGATTCTCGCGGATGCAGTTGCGATGGATGGTGACGGGATGACCCTCGAACGCCGCTTTGAGGATTGTCTGTGCGGATTGCGTTCGCAGATCGAACATACAAATCGCCACGCACGGCAAACTCAAGGTCGAGTCACTGACCATCGCTTCCAGCTTGTAGAACTCCTCTTCGGTCGGCCATCCTTCCCGCCCCACGGCTGCGTTGCCTAAGAAACGTATGAAGGTCGCGCCGTTACGCAACACGTGATCAAAATGACGTGATACCGCGGCCACGGTGGCATCGCAGGTTGCTTCGGGTCGAAGGACCGACAATCGACCTTGCCGCATCAGCCGCTCCACGTTCCACTTCCGTTCTCGGAGCACGCGCAGCATGCGCTCCGTATCGGAAGAAATCCCGAAGACGATGCAGTGATCCGTCCCATTCAGACCCGTCTCTATGAAACCCAGAGCGTTGGCGAATTCCTCCTCGGTGTCGTAGAACAGCGCGAGGTGATCGCCGGCGACCGCGTTCTCCTCCTTGATGCCGAGCGGTATGAGCGGGCGGGACTTGCGGCTGCTGTGCATCCCTGAAGCATACGCCGGCCGCCCAAACGCGCGGGCCGAAGCTGAGGTTGGAAAGGATAACCACATGGCCATCGATCCACGGTCGATGGCGCTCACGGAGAAGCACTGATAGTGTGATCGACCGACTCCATGATTCCCGCTCCCCCAATCGAGCCGATGCTCGCCAAGCTGGTCGACAGGATCCCCGAAGGCGACGGGTTCCTGTTCGAGCCGAAATGGGACGGCTTCCGCGCCATCGTGTTCCGCGGCAAGGACGACGTCTACATTCAGAGCCGTGATCTCAAGCCGCTCGATCGCTACTTCCCCGAGCTGCACGACGCGCTGATGGATCGGCTGCCGCCGCACTGCGTCGTCGACGGGGAAATCGTCATCGCCACGCCGCACGGCCTCGACTTCGACGCACTGCAGCTGCGTCTGCATCCGGCGGCGTCGCGCGTCGCGAAACTCGCGCAGGCATCGCCGTCGTCGTTCGTGGCATTCGACGTGCTCGCCGCCGGCGGCAAATCCTTGCTGGACCGTCCACAAGCCGATCGCCGCAGCACGCTCGAACGCCTGCTTGGGAACGTCACACCGCCCGTGTATCTCACACCGGTCACTCGCGATCGAACACTGGCGGCCGAGTGGCTGCAACGGTTCGAAGGCGCAGGGCTCGATGGTGTCATTGCAAAGCCCGACGATCAGCCGTACGTGCCCGGCAAGCGCGCGATGTTCAAGATAAAGCACGCGCGCACCGCCGACTGCGTCGTCGCCGGTTTCCGATGGCACAAGAGCGGCCCGGACGCCGTCGGCTCGCTGCTTCTGGGTCTCTACGACGACAACGGCCGGCTGCACCACGTCGGCGTGACTTCCTCGTTCACGATGGCTGCACGCAAGACGCTCGTCAAGGAGCTGGAGCCGCTGCGGAAGAACGCGCTGAAGTCACATCCGTGGCGCGAGTGGGCCGAGGCGGAGGGAACCGGACAAAGGATGCCTGGCGGGCAGAGCCGCTGGAGCGCCGGCAAGGATCTGTCGTGGCAGCCGCTCCGCATCGAGCGGGTCTGCGAAGTGAAGTACGACCACCTGCAAGGCGATCGGTTCCGGCACGCCGCGACGTTTCTGCGGTGGCGGCCCGACAAGCCGGCGGACGAATGCCGATACGACCAGCTCGAAGTTACGCCGGCGTACGAGCTCGAGAAGGTTTTCGGGGCGGGCCGCTCCAGCCGCTGATCTCCTCGAGCGACGGTTCCAGATGCTCTTGAGCCGGCCGCTGCGCAACCGGCACGTGCTGCAGGTTGATCCGCACCCGGGTCCACGTCGCCGACCTTCCGCGCATTGCGTCGACGAGAACGTCCGCAGGCTGCAATAACGCCGCGGCTTCCGGATAGCGGGCTTTCCAGGCATCGAGCTGCTGCAGTGCCTCGTCTTTACGCCGTGCGCGTGCCACCTCGATCAGCGGGTGTTTCGGAACCCGCCGTCCCTGTGACGCCGGAGGGTCCGCCTGAAGGCGGACACTACGTGTGGGCACCCGACGAGCGCGTGACGGCTGCACGCGTGGTGCTTCGCCGGGCTGCTTCTTGTACTGCGGCGGCCATGGCGCATCGCCAAGTCCCTCGCGCTCGTCACGCGCCGCAAGGTCGAGCAGCGCCTCCAGGGAACCAGGATGTTCGTCGATGGAGGCGTGGCGATCGCCGATGTCCGCAAAGCGACGCGGCATCGTCGCCAGGGTGAAGTCTCCCGGATCACACTCATCGATCTCGTCCCAGGTCAGCGGCGCCGAAACGCGCGCATCCGGTCGCGGCCGCACTGAATACGCCGAGGCGACCGTGCGATCCTTCGCGTTCTGGTTGTAGTCGATGAAGACGCCGTGCCGCTCTTCCTTCCACCATTTGCTGGTCGCCAGCGCGGGCGCGCGCCGTTCCACTTCCCGCGCGAGCGCCACGGCGGCGCGCCGCACGTCCAGAAACGTCCACCGGCGGTCGATGCGGACGTTGATGTGAATGCCGCGCGAGCCGGACGTCTTCGGCCATCCGACGAGTCCGAAATCATCCAGCGTCGCGTGGACGATGCGCGCGACGTCGCGAAGCTGAGACCATTCGGTGCCGGCAACCGGATCGAGATCGACACGAAGTTCGTCCGGGTGGTCGAGGTCGTCCGCGCGGACGGGATGCGGATGAAGCTCGAGGCAGGCGAGGTTGCCCATCCATGCCAGCGCGGCGGCGTCGCGCGGCACGATCTCCTCCGCCGTTCGTCCGGACGGAAATTTCAGCGCCACAACCTCGATCCAGTCGGGCCGCGACTGGGGGGCGCGCTTCTGATAGAAGAACTCATCCTGGATCCCGTTCGGGTAGCGCACGAGCACGTTCGGCCGTCCACCGGCGCCGCGCAGCGCTCCGTCGGCGACCGCCAGGAAGTAGCGGACCACGTCGAGCTTCGTATAGCCGGCGTCGGGGAAAAGCACCTTGCGCGGGTTGGAAACGGCCACCTCGCGGCCGTTCACTACCAGCAGTTCGTGCTCGACCTTCTGGGCCATGAGTCGTGAGCGTACACGAACCCATTGCACCGGCTGAACCCATTGCACCGTCTGAACCCATTGCACCGTCTGAACCCATTGCACCGTCTGAACCCATTGCACCGTCTGAACCCATTGCACCGGCGAACCCATTGAACCCT
>JAICQE010000101.1 GCA_025938035.1 Vicinamibacteria bacterium | reverse complement strand
CTGAGCAGGTTCAAGGCGCGCGGCGGCAAGCTCTTGATGTATCACGGCTGGAACGACACGGCGATTTCACCCGGCAACGCGATCGACTACTACACCAGCGTGCAGAAGCGAATGGGCGGGAAGCAGGACGATTTCATCCGCCTCTTCATGGCGCCCGGCATGAATCACTGCGGCGGCGGTCCGGGTCCGAATCTCGTGAACTGGATGGCCGCGCTCGAGCGCTGGCGTGAGGCCGGAGTGGCTCCCGATCGCATCGACGCCGTACGCATCGCCAACAACCGGATCGAAGTCTCGCGTCCGCTCTGTCCCTATCCGCAGATCGCGGTGTACAGCGGCAAGGGGACCACGAACGACGCCGGGAACTTCAGTTGCAAAAATCCTTAGGCCCAAGGCCGAAGGCCTAGGGCCTAAGGGCTGGTCCCAGGGATAAGGCTTCAGGATTCAGGGAAGCAGGGCGCCCCTTCGGAGGCGCCTTTTTTTTACGTAAGAAAACTCCCGCCCAAACGACTATCTGATGTGAATGCATCGTCCGGCCGGACGCGCTGAGCGGCTCTATCGAGAGGTTGCCGCGGAATACGGCGGCGCGCTCGAGCGGCTGGCGCGCGCGTATGAGCAGGATGCCGACAGGCGGCGCGATCTGCTTCAGGAAATCCATATTGCCTTGTGGCGCAGCCTGGCCAGGTTCGAAGGCCGGTGTTCGATGCGAACGTGGGTCTACCGCGTAGCGCACAACGTCGCCACGACCCATGTCATCCGGGCGAAGACGCACATGCCGGTCTTCGTCTCGATCGACGACGTCGAGTCAATCCCGGTCCCGATCGATGGGGAAGGGCAGATCGATCGGCAACGATCGCTGGACCGTCTGCAGGCACTCGTCCGTCAGCTCCGCCCGATCGATCGGCAGGTGATGGTCCTGTACCTCGAAGACATGGATGCCGCGTCGATTGCCGAGATCACCGGCCTGAGCGCCGCCAGCGTCGCAACCAGGGTTCACCGGATCAAGCAGGTTCTGACCACACGTTTCCAGGCGGGAGGCGGCGATGACGGATCGTGAACAGGAAGCCCGGCGTCTCTGGCGCGGCCAGGCGCGGGAGGAGTATCAGATGTCGGTCGACAACATCCGTGCGAAGGCGGAGCGGCTCGAGCAGCGGGTGCGGTCGTTGAACATCGCCACCGCCGGGCTGTTTGCCGCTGTGATATCCGTCGAGATGTGGCAGATTTCGAGATCCACCGAGCTGCTCGAGCGCGTTGGCGACCTGCTGACGATCGCGGCGTTCGTCTACGCCGCGTTCCGGTTCCGTGGCAGCGTCGCTGTCCAGTCGATGCCGGCCGGACTCGGTCTGACCGGGTCTGTTCATTTCTACCGTGACCAGCTCGTGCGCCGCCGCGATCTGTCGGGTCATCCCTGGAGGTTTCTGCTCCCGTTCGTCCCTGGCGTCGGGCTGAGTCTTCTCGGCGGGACGCTCGACGGACCACCGGTCTGGACAGCCACTGTGGCATTTGCGGGCGTCACACTCTTTCTCTGGGTGGCCTGGTGGGAAAAACGACGCGCGTTGAGGATCCAGGAGGAGATGGACGAACTGGGCTGATCCAGCAGGCCCAAGGCCGAAGGCCGAAGGCCTAAGGGCTGGTCAAGGAATAAGGCACAAGGATTCAGGCACCAAGGATTCAGGAAACAAGGCCGGCGGCTACGTCGGACGGGTGCGCTCGAGTGAGCGCACCAATCCGTGAATCATTCGGCCTACTTCCTCCGCATCGGAGATCAGCGCCGCGGCCTCTGCTTCACTGACAATGTCGATTCTCGTCCCGACGATCAACTGTGTCTGAAGTTCAGCTCCGGAGGCGTGCGCTGTCCAGAGGTGCTGGACGTACGACGCTGTGGAGTGTCGCGCAAAGCCTTCAGCGATGTTCGACGGCACTGACAATGCCGACTTGCGCGTCTGATATCCCAGGACGAGTTGCTCATCGCGTGGAAATCGTCTGGCGACACGGTGGCAGCGAACGGCAAGGTCGAGTGATTTCTGCCACACCAGGAGATCTCGAAACGATGCGATTTTTGTCATGGCGTCACGGTCGAGCACAGCCGGTGCCAAGCCGGATATATGGGGTTTCCATGAAGAGAGCTGCGGAACGTGGCAATGATCGCCACGTCAGAAGACCTTCCACTTGAACGAAACTGCGTACCTAATCCCTGATCCCTGTCCACTTATCCCTGTCCACTTATCCCTGTCCACTTATCCCTTGACCAGCCCTTAGGCCTTGGGCCTTCGGCCTTAGGCCTTGTACACTGCCCGCAATGCGTTTCTTCCGCCGGGCCGTCATTCTCTCGCACCGCTATCTCGGCATCGTCCTCAGCCTGCTCGTCATCATGTGGTTCGCGACGGGCATCACGATGATGTACTGGGGCGGGATGCCGCGGGTCACGCCGGAACTGCGGCTCGAGCGCCTCGATCCGGTGGACTTTGCGCGCGTGCGCGTCACCCCGGCCGAGGCCGCAGAACGCGCGGGGCTCGAGACGCCGGGCCGCGCGACGCTCGTCACGCTCCTCGATCGGCCGGCTTACCGTTTCGGGTCGCGCGGCAGCACCGTGGTCTTCGCCGACTCCGGCGACGTGCTCGACGAGCTCTCGCTCGAAGAAGCGCAGGACGTGGCTGCCTCGTTCACGCGGACACCCGCGTCGCAGCTCCATCACGTCCGCACCCTGTACGAGGTCGATCAATGGACCCTGCAGTCGCCGCTGCCGCTCCACAAGTTCCGCGTGGAGGATGAGGCGGGGACCGAAGTGTATGTGCAGCCGCAGACCGGCGACGTGGCGATGATGACCACGCGCAGCAGCCGCGGCTGGGCGTGGGTCAGCACGATCCCGCACTGGATGTACTTCACCGCGCTGCGCACGAACCAGCCTCTCTGGTACCGGCTCGTCGTGTGGTCGTCGGTGCTCGCCTGCGTGCTCGCGGTGCTGGGACTGATTCTCGGTGTCACGCAATTCCGGCGGAATGGGATGCCGTACTCCGGGTCGATGCGGTGGCATTACATCAGCGGCGTTGTCTTCGGCGTGTTCACGCTCACGTTTGCGTTCAGCGGGCTGGTCTCGATGGAGCCATGGGAGTGGACGAACGCGCCGGGGCTCGAGCTGCCGCGCACCGTGCTGTCGGGCGGGCCGGTCGATCTGTCGCGGTTCACGGCCCATCCTCCTGCCGAATGGGATCAGGTCCTTGCGAACCGGCCGGCGAAAGAGGTCGAGTTCACCCGGATGCTCGACGAGCCGTATTACGTCGTCCGCAGCAGCGCCGTGGAGCGGGACGAGGGCGATCGCGAGCGGCTGCATCAGCCATATCCGATCCGCCACGCACGCATCGAGGACGACCGTGTGCTCATCGCGGCGGATACATTCACGGTACGCCGCGGCCTGTTCGATCAGGCAATGCTCGTCGAGAGAGTCAGGGCGGCCGCACCGGAGGTGCGGATTGTCGAGGCCGGGCTTCTGTCCGAGTACGACGCCTATTACTACTCACGCGTCGGCCAGGTGCCGCTTCCGGCGCTGCGAATCAAGTTCGACGATCCCGCCGAGACGTGGGTCTACGTGGATCCGTCCCTGAGCCAGGTGGTCACGGCGATCAATCGCTGGGGGCGCGTCGAGCGCTGGGTCTATCACGGCCTGCACAGCCTCGATTTCCCGTATCTCTACAACAGCCGGCCGTCGTGGGACATCGCGATGATCGTCCTCTGTCTCGGCGGGCTGACGTCGAGCGGGATCGGCTTCGTGCTGGGGCTGAGGCGGATGCGCGGTTCCGTGGCGCGAACCCTTCGGGTTCGCGAGGCGAGCCTGAAAGGCTCGCCCCACGAAAGTCAGCCTACGGCACGATAGCTATCGGCGCCTGCCAGAACGCGACCTTCTGGCCGGCTGGCTCAATGACTGCAATCTGACAGTCATAGCGTCCAGGCGGAATTTTCTCGAGCGGGACGCTGAGCCGGATCGGCACCGCCTTCGAGCGGGTGTTCAACCCGTCCACAATCGGCAGCGGTTGTGTCTCGAAGACCTTCACATCACCCTGGAAGAAGGTGACGTACGCGATCAGCGGCTTCGTGACTGTCGTCGCATCGCGCTCGTACGCCTGCAGGTAGACGTGCATGTCCTGTGACGTGCTGAATACGCGCGTGACGCTGGGCAGCAGCTTCTGCCCCTCCCAGACGAGCGGGTTGAACGCCTGCGCCGCGGTTGCCTTGTTGCTGACGCTGGCGAGCTCGCCGCCGAGCGGCACGCGCTGGGCGCCGAGCACCACGGTGCTGATAGGAAGCTTCTGCTTCTCGTTATTGAGATTGGGGATGACGAAATTGGTCTGATAGGTGCCGATGCGGCCGGCTTCCGCGTCGCGGACGAGGAACTTGATCACGTATTTGCCCGGCAGCAGCGTGAAGCCGGTCTCGAACTGAATCGGCTGCGTGGCCAGCTGCTCCGCGGTGGAGTTCGCGAGGTCCTTCTCCACCTTGTCGCGCATGTTCCCCTGCGTGAGGCCGTAGGGGTCGTCCTTGATCTCGGCGATGAAGTCGAGCGTCACGCGCTGCGCGCCCCGCCGGCGGGCGAGGGCGAGCTCCCGGCCGGGAATCTTCACGGACACCGGGATGAAATACTCGGCGCTGTTCAACTGGAAGTAATTCAGCTCGAGCGCGACGGTGATGTCGGTCACCGGATTCTCGAGCATCAGCGCTTCCTCGAGCTGCCGCTCGCGATCGGCCGTGGACTGCTTCGACCACTCCTTGTCCCCGTAATACCCCTGCCGGTACGCCAGCTCGCCTTCGAGGTTGTTCGCCAGCGCGACCTTCACGCGGCGGAACTTGCCGTCGTTGGCGATATGCGTGCTGTAGTAGCCGATGATGTAGTAGCTGGCCTGCGCCTCCGCCGCCTGGACGATGCCCAGCGAGAGGTCGTTGTAGTCGAACATCGCCTTGCCGCCGGTGTCTTTGGCCAGCGAGTACAGCGTGTCCTGCGAACGCTGGAACCGTGACATCTGCGACTGCGCCAGCGCGCCGCTGAATTGGCCGATCCCCCCAGGCGAACGCTGTGTGGCATCGCCGAGCGGTGCCATCGCCACCAGTCCGCGTGCGTCCACCGGGAAAAACGACACGTTCGCGCGATTGGCCGCGTTCGTTGTCGCCCGCATCTGTGCGTTGTTGTCGGTGCCGTTCAGGCGCAGGTTGCTGGCGAAGTAGATCAGCGATTTCTGCTCCGGGAACGGCCGCAGCATGTTGACGGCCGTCTGCAGCGCGGCCAGCTGCCGGTCGGTGCTGAAGACGTTGAATTCCGCGTCGTTCTGGCCGAACTCGGTGCCCTCGATGTCCGGATCGCGAACGCCGTCGCCGTCCTTGTCCTCGCCGTACATGAGGACTTCGATGACCTGGCGCAGCTTGTCCTTGTCGTCGGTAAAGTCCTGCTTCACGCGGACGGCGCTCCCGCCATAGGTCATGATGGCAATCAGGTCCGCCGGCTGCATCTGCTCCTTGAGGTACTTCAAGGCGGCGTCGAAGACCCGCATCTGATCGGGCGGCGAGGTCGCGCTCTGATCGAAGTAGAGAATCAGCAGGCGGCGGTTGCGGTACTTGATGTCGCCCGACGCGGGCGTGGCAATCGGATTGGCGACAACGCTGGACACCTCGGGTGCCTGCGGCGGTGGGGCTGCTGCGGCGACCGGCGCGGCAGGCGCAGCCGCGGGGGCGGCGGCGGTGAGCGTCGCAGCGGGGTCCGGCTCACCCACCAGTCGCTGGAACTCGACGAACGCGATGTCCTGGCGCTCGTTGTCCTCGGTGACGATGAAGTCCTTGGCGGTGAGGCCTTCGATGATCTTGCCGGCACGGTCACGGACCGTCACCGTGTTCACGACCAGACGCGTGCTGCTGCGGAAGACGGGTGGCTGCTCGGGCTTCTGGCCCTGCTGCGCGCTTGCACTGATGGCGAGGCACGCGGCCACGCCCAGCGTGAAGATCGTTTTTCGCATCATCGTCTTCCTGTCCTAGAACCTGAAGCGCACGAGGGTGCGCAGGCGGCGCATGTTGTTTGTCGAGTTCGGCTGTCCGAATTCACTGCCGTTGATCTGCGTGTAGACGTTATTGAACGTGACACGGTTGAGCACGTTCGTCGCGTCGATGCGGAAGTCCATGTTGATCCGCTCGCCGACGCGGAAGGTCCGGGCGACCGACGCATTCATCGAGAACTGCGACGGTCCGGTGATCGAGTTTCGCGGTGCGTTGCCCCATTCGCCGGCGGCCGGGACCGCGAACGCGTCCGCGTTCGCGTACGAACCGTCCTTGATCGGGTCGGGCGACACACCGGTCAGGCTGGGTCGCAGCGACCCGGTGATGCCGGTGCGGCCGACGGGGGAGAAGAAAACCGGCGTGAGCGGCGTGCCGCTGCCCGTGGTGAGCTGGCTGGACAGGGTCCAGTCCTTGAACAACGCGCCCTTCACGCCGTCGATGAGCGTTCCGCCCAGGATTCCCGCGCCGGTGGTGTATTCGAACGTCGCGACGATCTGATGGCGCTGGTCGAAGCTGGAACGCGCGTACTCGGCCTCGAGGTCGAGCCAGTTCTGCGCCAGCGAATTGGTGTCGACCGTCGCGCCGCCGAACGATCCGGCGTTGTCCATCGCCTTGGCCAGCGTGTACTGGATCGACGAGGTGAAGCCGTTGCGCAGCCGCCGCCGCAGCTGCACCTGGCCGGCATGCCGAAGCGATCGGCCGTCCGAGATCAGAAAGCGGAAGCCGGTCGGGCACGCCGGGCATGGATTGATCGCGCCGATGGGGTAGGTATTCGGCACGAATGCCTGCATCAGGTGGCTTCCCTTGGACCCGAGGTACGTGGCATTGACCGTGAGCGACATCGGCAGATCGCGCTGCACCGACGCCTGCCAGTTCTGCGCATAGCCGACGCGCAGCTCGGGATCGACCGCGAAGGTATTCAACGTGGCCACGTTCCCAAGCAACTGTCCGACGAGCAGCGCGTCCGCCAACGTCAGCGGAGTCAGGGCCGAATGTTGGATTTCGAACGTCGTTGACAGCGGAGGCTGCTGCGCCAGCTGGTTGGCGATCGACTGATACACGTTCGTGTTGCGATAGATGCCGTAGCCGGCGCGGACGACCAGGGACGATCCCGGTACCGGCCGCCACGCGATGCCAAGCCGCGGCTGGAACCCGCGCTTGTCCGCCCGCACGAGCGACTGCGGATACTCGGCGCCCGTGACCGCGCCTGTCGCGGCCGAGGCGGCGACGACCTGTTCGGCCGCGGTGAAGTCGGGCGAGACGTCCAGGTTGACGAGCCGGTCGAGCCGCTCGGAGATCGGCGACTCATACTCCCAGCGCACGCCGATGTTCATCGTGAACGACGGGCTCAACCGCCAGTCGTCGGTGACGTACGCCGCATAGGCGTTGCTGCGGAAGAATTTGTCGGCGTTGCCATAGGCAATCGAGGCGGTCTGGGGAAGGCCAAGCAGGAAGTCGGCGAAGTCCGATCCGCTTCTCGCGCCGGTGAAGCTGAACCTGCCGCGCGGATCCTGCTGGCCGAACACGTCGAGCGCGATGCGCCGGTACTCGCCGCCGGCCGTAATCGTGTGACGCCCGCGGAAGCTCTGAATCTCGCTTCCCACCACGTGCGTGTTGCTTGTCGAGCGCGCGTACAGGCCATCATTCAATCCCGCCAGGTCGCTCGCGAACGTCAGCCTCGGCGGGCCCCAGTTGAGCGGATCCTGATCGGTGCCGGCGATGCCGGCTTCGGCCGCCACGTTCGTGCGATTCGCGAAATATGGCGTCGACGTGTTGCGGTTGCGGATGAACTGATAGCGGCTCCGCATGTTGAGGAACTGGGAGAGACGGTACGACCAGTTTGCCTGCAGATCGACACCCATGCCCGATCTGTCGTCCGTAAAGCCGAACAGCGTCGTCGAGTCGCCCTCCGTCCGCTGGATGCCGATGTTGCCCTGCAGCTGGTGGCGGTTGTTCAGCGAATAGCCCAGCCGCACGTTACCGCTGTCCACCCTGTTCGAGGTGAGGATTGGCGTCTCGTAGTTCCGGCGCCCGTCGGCGTTGGGCTGCGGATAGTACGCCAGCAGCGCCAGAGCCTCTGGACTGAGGCGCCCTGGCTGGATGGCGTTGCCGGGAAACGGAAGGCCTGTTGTCGGGTCGACCACCTGAATCGGGTTGCCGGCCGCGTTCACGGAGTTCGAGAAGTCTCCCACGCGCTCGGCCGCCGTTGGAACAACCGACGACTGGGTGAAGGCGTTGTGATCAGACGTGCCCTGATAACCGACGAATACGTTTACCCGGTTGCGCAGTCCCGGCACCCTGACGGGACCCTGAAACGTGCCGAGGAACTGCGCGTCGGTGTACGACGGCCGCGTCGGATCGGAATTGGTGAACGAATAGGGCCGCGCATCCCACGCTGAATTGCCGAACTGCATGCCGGCGGCGTAGGTGAAGAGCGACCGCTGGTTTGGCCGGTTCGTGCCGAAGGCGCGCGCCTGCGCGAAGGGAGAGGTGGCCGCGTTGTTCACGCTGCCGTTGATGAGCAACCCAGCCGCCGCACCGGTGCCCGTCGGATCGACCGGTGCCTCGTCGGCCGGGCCGGCTGGCGGCGGCGGCGTCGACACCTGATTGACGACGGCACGCTGCGCGCTGCCCTGCGGCTGCGGCGCGGGTCCTGCACGCTGCTGCTGTGCGCGTTGAGACCCGTTGGTGGAGGAGGCGGCGGCCGTCGCGGTTTCGGGTTCGGCGCGCGGCGCCGGCAGCGCACCGACGACTTTTTCGATCGGCAGGAGCGACAGCTCCCAAACGCCTTCGGCGGTCGAAGGCAGCGTCACTTCCCGCGTCATCGTTTCGAAACCCACCATCGTCACGGTCACCGTCCAGGTGCCGTTGGCCATCGCGGTGAATTTGTACACGCCCCCTTGATCGGTGATGGTGGCGACCGTCGTGTCACCCTGCTTGGCGGTGACCGTCGCGCCGGGTATCGAGACGCCCGTCAGCGTCACCTTGCCGGTGTGATCGGATTGCGCCAGGGCCGAGATCGACGCACAGACGATGATGGCGACAAACCACGGAGCCACAGAGGGACGGAGGGAAAACCGAAATACGTTTCTCCGTGACTCCGTGCCTTCGTGACCCGTGAACGTGAAAGCAGTCCGCACTCAATCCTCCGTGGGCTGGTCGATGCTGTCGATAACGATCATCTCCACCGGTCCTTTTGCCGATTCGAGCCGGAGGCCAAGCTGCTCCTGCAACGCCGTTGGCAGGGCAGGCGCGTTTGGATCGATCGGGGGCAGTTCGGGAGCGCCGGGCGGCGGCGGTCCAGGCGGCATCCCGCGTCCACCAGGGTCGGGCATAAACGTCAGCGTGAAGTCATAACCACCTGGCAGGCCGGTCTCGTCGATCACAGGACGGCCCAACTGAGTCGCGATCGTGGACGCAAACGCCGAGATGGACTGGCCCATGGCCTCAAAACGCCCAGGTGCGATCAAGAACCGACACGGGGCCGGCATGCCGCCGGGTCCTGCGGGCCCACCGAGCCTGGCGATCGCAGGCCCTGGCGGCGGCGCCGCATTCGATCCCGGTCCCGGAGCTCCGGCACGTCCGCGCCCCGTATTGCACTCCACGGCCGCTGGCTTGAGGGCGTCCCCGAGTCTTCCGTCGGCCCGTGCCTTCACCAGGCGGTAGACGTCCGACTGCCGGGTTTCGCGGCGAACCTTCAATTTGAAGCGGTCGGCCAGCAGCGTCTCCAGCATCGCGTTCATCTGCTGCGGAGAGGCATCACCAGGCGCCTTTGCCGTGATGTCGAACCGGTCGCTCGTGATCCACGACGGGCCGCCAAGGACCTGATAGGGCTGCACGCCATACGCGCGGACGATCAGCTGTCGGACTGGCATATTGATCATCGTGAGCCGTCCGCCCGGCTGCATGCCCATGGTTATGAACCCGTCGCCCGACTTGTTCCGCTTGATCGACGCCACCTCGAACGCCGGCGCTCCCGACCAGTCCCGAGGCGGGTCGGAGGACTGGGCGCCCAGCGTCACCGACGCGAGAGCTGCGCCCAGCACGAGCAGTCTTTTCATTAAGAAAACCTCGCCCATTGGACGCGCCGCCGGATCGATTAGTTGGCCCGAAACCCGTCAGTCGCTACTACAGCTGTAGTTGATACGGAAGCATAGCGCGACTGGTTCCCTTAGACACCTTTTTTAGGCCCAAGGGCGAAGGCCTAAGGCCTAAGTGAAAAACGAAGCACTGCCGTACTCCTGACCCGCCGTTGGACAGCCCGGACCTCACGCTTCGTTCTGTTCTTAGGCCTTGGGCCTCATTCCTTAGGTCTAATCCTCAGTAGGTCGTTCGGCCGAGTTGACGACCAGGACCTCCACCGGGGCGCGCTGGGGCTCTAGTCTGAGCCCAAGCTGCTCCTGGATCGCGGCAAAAAGTGACGTACCGTCGGTCAGGGCGCCGCCAGCGCCCAGCGCCTGGTCTGGCGTCCACTGCAGGTCGAGGTCGAACGGTCCAGCCAGTCCCGTCTTGTCGATGACGAAGCGGCCCGTCATCCCGCCCAGATTGCGGACGAAGTTGGTCAGCGGGACGCCTCGCATCGACACGGTTCCGTTATTCGCTCGAGTACCGCAGAAGCCCCCCGGGGGGAGAGGCGGAGCGGCCTCGCCGGCAGCCCGGGCCCTGGCCGCCGCCGCGCACTCATCGCCTGAGCGCTTCATCTGCGGGCCGAGCTGCCCATCGCTTCTGGCGATCGTCAGCGCGTAGATGGGCATCTCGCGCGTCTCCCGGCGCGCGTCGAGCTTGAATCGATCCTCGAGCAGACTGCGGAGGCGCAGCTGCATCTGTTCCTCGCGTTGCGGGGCGTCCGCCGGCGGTTTGGCGATGATGTCCCAGCGATCCGAGTCGATCCACGGCGGCAGCTGCGGGCCCGGCACCATCTCGAATCGCTGCGTGCCATAGGCATTTCGAATCAGGTTGAACAGCGAGTTGTTCGTCACCACGATCTGCCCGCCAGGCTGCACGCGTATCTGACTGCCTTGATCGCCCGACACGTTTCGCTTGATCGAGGCGACCTCGAAGGTGAGTCGTGCCGCGGCCGGCGACTGCGCTCCGACAAGTCCGGAGAGGATTGTGATCGCAAATATGGTGACGAGACACCGTACTCTCATGGCTTTACTCCTCCGGCCGTTCGGCGGTTTCAAGGACGAAGACGTTGACCGGCGCGCGCCGCGCCTCCAGTCGTAACCCGAGCTGCTCCTGGAGTGCGGTAAACAACGAGGCGCCATCCGCGGGGGCGCCGGCGTCGGTCGTTCCGGGTTCGGGGTTCCACTTCAGCTCCAGGTCGAAGCGGTCCGTCAGGCCGGTCGCGTCGATGACGAAGCGGCCGGCGGACGTGCTGAGTGCCGCGCCGAAATCCTTGAGTGACATGCCAAACGTGGCCATGTAGCCCGGACCGACGCGCCGTCCGCACTGCTGGATGCTGCCGCGGGCGGTTCCCGGTGCGCGGGCGGCGGCAATCTGCGCCGCGCAATCGAGCGTCGATGGCCGTATCTGCGGCCCGAGCTGGCGGTCGCTTCGAGCGTGGACGAGCGCGTAAACCGGAACCTCCCGCGTTTCACGGCGCGAGTTGAGCTTGAATCGATCGACGAGCAGGTTCCGCAGCATCTGTCGCAGCAGCTGTTGCGACGAAGGGTCCTTCAGTGGCGGGCCTTGCGCGACGATGTCCCAGCGCTCTGATTCAACCCAGGGCGGCATCCGTTCACCGCTCACCAGCTCGTGCGGCTGCAGCTCGAACGCGTTCCGAACGAGGTTATAGAGCGTCATGTTGGTGACGGTGACGCGCCCGCTTGGCGCCGCATCGGCGCCGTTGCGCGACTCAGCGGACTTGTTGGGTTTGATGGATGCGACTTCGAACGTCGGGCGATCCGGTGACTGTGGCCTCTCGGCAGCCACAAAGGCCGTCAGCAAGGTCAGGCCGATTGCGAGGGAGAGTCGGCGCATGCCCGCAATAACCCCGCAGCCGGCGATTTGTTGCAGCGAGCCCGGATGCGAACTTTCTGGCCCAGCGGTGTCTCTTAGCAGGCGACGGCGATGACCGAACGGGGCAACGATCTGCTCGCATGACGCCTCAGGACGAGGTGATGTGGGCGCTGCGCGCGCAATGCGGCGACCGCGACGCCCTCGAGCACCTGTTGCGCAGCGTGCAGGCGCCAATTCGCCGGTACGTAACGCGTCTCGTCGGCGCGACCGACGCGGATGACGTGGTGCAGGACGTGCTCGTCGCCATCGCCGGCAACGTGGTGTGGCTGCTGGAGCCGGGCCTGTTCCGGGCCTGGGCGTTCCGCATCGCCAGCCGGGCGGCGTTCAGTCACCTGCGCCGCGTTCGCCGGCGAGGCATCGAGGACAACGCTGACCTGGTACTTGCATCGCTGCCCGCGCCTGAGCCGCCGCCCGACAGCGAGCTGCTGGCCGAGTTGCTCGCGGGCGACGTGCTCTCCCCGGCGAACCGCGCCGTGCTCGTGCTGCATTTTCAGGAGGAGATGGAGCTGGCGGAAGTTGCCGCGGTCCTCGAGATTCCGCTCGGCACCGTCAAGTCCCGGCTGGCGTACGGCCTCACGACACTGCGGCGATATCTGGAAGAGAAGAGGAGATGAGGATGCCGGACAACGACAACATGGAACCGATGCTGCGGAATGCACTGGACTCTGTGAACGCGGCTCGCCGATGGAGGCTCATTGGCATCACGGTACTGTTCTTCGCCTCGGCCGTGACGCTCGCGATGCTGTTCACGATGTCGAGATTCGTGATGCCACCAACGGACCCGGGAATTGGAACGGCGACGCTGCCCGATGTCGCGCCGGCGGCCGGGGTGAACCGGCTGCCGCTGAAGGCGCTCTACGTGGCGTCGGCCGTCCAGATGCTGATGATCGCGGGTGGAACGGCGGCGGTCATCCTGCAGGTGAGCAGGATGACGCGCGTCATCTTGCGGGCGATCGAGTCGACGCGCAGCAAGTAACAAGTTGGAAGTAAGTAACAAGTTGGAAGTAAGTAACAAGTGGCACGTGTTACTTGCAAGTTGTTACTTGCCACTTGCAGCGTCAGTTCTCCGACGGCCGATCGACGCGGTCGATGACGAGCACATCGATGGGGGCTTGCGTCGCTTCGAGCTTCAGCCCTAACTGCTCGGTCAGCGCCGTGACGAGATGCGGCCGATCGGGATCCGGATTCACGTTCGTGGCGGGCGCGAACTTGAGCTGAAATCCGAAGTTTCCCGTCAGGCCGGTGCGATCGAGCACCGGCCGATCGATACCTGTGACGACCGGAGTATTGATCAGCGTCTGGGCCAGTAATTCCATCGGCGTTCCGCGCGCCGACAACTGTCCCGGTCCGAATTGAATCGCGCCGCAGTTCGGGAGCGGCATCGGCGGAGGGGACTGTCCGGGCTGCACCTGTTCGGGCATTGGCGGCGGTCCAGCGGCTTTCGCCTTCGCGCACTCATCGTCGGGCGTCCGTCGCATTCCAGGTCCTAGCGCACCGTCTGCGCGAGCCACCGTCAGCAGATACACGGGTAGGTCACGCTTCTCCGAGTGCGCTCGCAGCTTGAACCGTTCGGCGAGCATCCGCTGCAGCATCAGCCGCATCTGCGGCGGCTGCGTGGCCTGAGGGGTGGTGGCGATGACATCCCATTTGTCGGACGGATACCTCCTCGAACGCGGGCAGCGTCGCGGGTGCCGCCACGTCGCGCGTCTGCGGTGGTGGGTTGAGGGCGCCAACGGCCACAGGAACGATGAACACGATGATGCCGGCAGCTGTCAGGACGCCTCCCTTCAGTGCCCCCGGAGTGCTCACGTTATCTTTCGTCATGATCTCCTCGATGGGAACGACTCGAACGATCCGAACGATCCGAACGATCCGAACGATCCGAACGATCCGAACGATCCGAACGATTAGTTCGGCGCCGGCCTTTCCACGCTGTCGATGACGAGCACGTCCACAGGCGCTCGCGTGGCTTCGAGTTTGATTCCGAGCTGCTCTTCCAGCGCGAGATGAAGCGGCGCCCGATCGGGAGCGGGATTGACTGCCTGTGCCGGGGCGAACTTCAACTCGAAGCCATAGTTCCCCGTCAGGTTCGTGCGGTCGAGCACCGGTCGGTCGATGCCAGTGATCACCGGGACGGTGACGAGCGTCTGCGCCACCCACTCCATCGGTGCCCCTCGGGCGATCAGCGTGCCCGGCCCGAACTGGATCGAGCCGCATTGCTGAAGCGGTGACGGCTGGACCTGCCCCGACGGCATCGGCGGCATTTGTTGTGAGCCAGCCGCTTTTGCCGCGGCTGCTTTGGCGGCGGCGCACTCCGCGTCCGAGGTCTTCGTCAGCCCGGCGCCCAAGGTTCCCGGGCGCGCCATCGTCAGGACGTAGACCGGCATCTCGCGCTTCTCCCAGTGCGCCTTCAGCTTGAATCGTTCCGCCAGCATGCGCTGGAGCATGAGACGCATTTCGGCTCCCTGCGTGGGCCCCTTTGTCGTTGCGACGACGTCGAATTTGTCGCTTGCGACCCAGTCCGGTCCGCCGGCGACCTGCTGCTCGAGCAGATCGATTCCACCGTTCGGCCCGGACGATCCCGCTGCCGCGTAGGCGCGGCGGAGGATGTTCCTGAGCGTCAGGTTCGTGGCGACGTAGCGTCCCGGCTGCATCCCACCGCCGCCGCGCCCGCCAGGTCCCGTTGTGGTGTTCGGTCGCACCGACACTTCTTCGAACGCCGGCAGCGTCGCGGGTGCGGCGACATCGCGTGTCTGCGGCGGCGGATTGAGAGCCCCGACCGCCACGGGCGCGACGAAGACGGCAACGGCAGCCACGGTCAGGAGCGCCCGCTTCAATGCTCCCGGCGTGCTGACGGTGTCCTTCGTCATGATTTCTTCGATACGCTTTTTCAGATCGGACCCGGTGACACCGGACACACACGCCAGCGGCGACTCGACGAAGAACTGACACGTCTTGAGGATGCTTTCCGCGTAGGTCTCGCGCTCGCTGCCGCGGCGGATCACTTCTTCATCGCAGGCGCGCTCGCGTTCGCTAATCAGCTGAGCGCCAATCCACCAGGCCAGCGGATGGAACCAGAAGGCGGTCTGGACGACGAGGTGGAACAGGGCCGCCAGGTTGTCGTGCCGGCGGAGATGGCAGAGCTCGTGCGCCAGAACGGCTTGCAGCTGGTCATCGGTCAACCGCTCGCCAATTGCGCGCGGCCAGAGCAGCACCGGGTGAACGACGCCGAAGATGCCGGGTTCGAGAAACGACTCCGTGCATCGCAGCGGCAGCGGCGTGGTGAAGCCCATACGGCGCTCGAGCGCTCGCAGGCTCTCTACTTCCCGGCCCGCTGTCATGGGCACTGCGTCGTGCGCAATCCTCCGGATTCGATGCCAGTGCAAGAGCGAGCGAAGAAGGAAGAACGCGGCGCCAGCGGCCCACAGGGCGAGAAGGCCCGCGGGCAGCCAGCTCATGATGGTGGTGTCCGCAGCGGCGCGTGGCCCGGGCGTGCGAAGCGCAACACCTTCCCCCGTGAAAGGTTGACTGACGGTTTCGATCAGGACCGGCCCTTCGCTATACGGCACGATCTCGATGACGCGCCATGAGCTGTAGCCGCCGACCGCCACGAGCGCGGCGATTGGGACGAGGAATTTGGCCGAGGCCACGAACCAAACCCAGTACCGAACCGCGGCGCTGTGGCGTTTCAGCAGGGCGGCGCAGACGAGGGCGGCCGCCGCGAACAGCGTGGACTGCCAGAGGTGATCACCCGCGAGAGCGAGCAGCTCCTGAGTCGAGATGAACGAGGTCATCGCGGCTTCTCCTTCTTCGACAGCTTGCGAATCAGCTGTTCCGCCTCCTGCACGTCGTCGAGGGTCAGCTTCCCGGTCTCGACCAGATGGGCGACGACAGGCTGGGGGCTGCCGCCGAAAAAGCTCAGGAGATCGTCGATCAGCCGCCGCTGCGCGGCGTTGCGCGAGATGGCGGCTTCGAAGATGTGCGCGTTGCCGATCTTCTTCAGCCGGCGGATCGCCTTCTTCCCCTCGAGCCGGTAGACCATCGTCTGCACCGTGGTGTAGGCGGGACGGTCTTTCTCCGGAAAGGCTTCCTGAATCTCGCGCACCGATGAGGCGCCGCGCGACCAGAGCGCCTCCATTACCTGCAGTTCCAGCTTCGTCAGTCGGGGGAGGGCCATGGATTGCTCCTATACGTGTGGTGATATCTACTACACTTGTAGGAGCAACGTCAACTGTCTGGGCGGATGGCTATAGGGAGGGAAAAACTGCTACACCCGCGCGGATTGCGCTAGAGACGCACGAGAACACGTCACGCGCGGGGGAGGGACGGCCGGAATATG
>JAICQE010000068.1 GCA_025938035.1 Vicinamibacteria bacterium | reverse complement strand
TGCCGGGGACGAGATCGTTGTAGACGACGAAGAGATCGTCGCGGACCTTGATGGTCGACAGCGCGGACGGCTTCGTTCCGAACTGGGCGTAGACGTATGAACCAAGAAGGACGAAACACAGCACGACGGCCAGGCCAGCGCGGCTTTTCATAAAGAGCGGCTCCTCGCGAATGGGCGCGCGAATCGTACCCCATTCAGAACATTTCAGCGATTGCGTCAGGACTTGCCGCGGGCGATCGGCTCAGAGTGTCGTCATGCGAACCATGCTTCTCGCCTGTTGGGTACTCACGGTGATGACGGCAACCGCAAACGCGCAGACCACCTACGTCGGCCCATGGCAGCCGCGGCCATCGATCGGCCTGGCATTCGGGGCGCTCGACTACGACATCAATAACGGCCGGACGAATCGGCTTCTCTCCGGCACCGTCGAGATTCCATTCACGGACGAGGCACGGTTGAGAATCGAAGCCGGTCGCAGCGGGGTTCGTGTGCCGGCTGGCGCGAGCCGGGTGTCGTATCGTTTTACGGGCGACGCCCGCATCTCACGGCTGACCGTGAGTGTCGCGGGACTCGGCAGGCCGGGCGACATCGTCTCTCCCTATGCCGGTGTCGGCGGAGGGGTCTATTGGCTTACGCATGACACCGTAAAGACACCCATCAAGGCAGGGTTCTACGTATACGGGGGCGCCGAAGTGCCGGTGTCCGACTCGGCCACGCTGAATTTCGAAATCGGCGCGCACGCGTTCCCTGGAGGATTGATCCACGTAAAAAGACCGTCCACCGGCGTTAAAGGCGACGGGCTGTTCGAAGCGGTGCTGCGATTCAAAGTTGGACTGTGAGCGTGTAGTGTTCGACGTCGGGAAAGGGATCGTAGAAATGGTGCAGCAGCTGTTTCCACCGCTGGTACTCCGCGGATTGACGGAAGCCGACGGTGTGATCCTCGAGACGGGACCAGCGAACGAGCGGCGCGTACCGGTTCGAGCGTTCAACACACTTCTGAAGCTCGAGCGAAGCGCCTTGCAACCCAGGCAACCTAGGCAACCCAGCCAACCCAGGCAACCTAGAATGTCCCCCATGCCAAATCGCCGTGAGTTCGTCCAGGCTGTAGCCGGCGCGGCTGCAGGAGTGCTCGGTTCCCGCGTGCCTGTGTTCGGTCAGGCGCAGGGCTCGGCGCGGCGCCAGATCTCAATTGCCGGCCGCCGGGTACCGGTCGTCGACATTCACGCCCATTGCGGGGTGCTCACGGTGCCACCGGTCGTCAAGGGGACGCCGTTCGAGGCAAACGGCAACGTCGTCGGGGGACAGCTGTTGAACGCGGCGCGCATCGCCACGATGGACAAGCAGGGCGTGGATTACCAGGCGCTCAGCATCAACGGATTCTGGTGGTACACGATCACCGACCGCGATCTGGCCGATCGGATCGTCCGGGCACAGAACGAGGGCCTCGCCGCCTGGTGCAAGCAGCATCCCGATCGATTCGTCGCGTTCGCGTCATCGTCGCTTCAGTTTCCGGATCTCGCGGCGGCCCAGATCGAGGACGGCATCAAGCGGCTTGGCCTGCGCGGCGCGGCCATTGGCGGCCACGTCAACGGGCAGGATCTGTCGGACCCGCGGTTCGATCCGTTCTGGGCGAAGGCAGCGGAGCTCGGCGAGATCGTCTTCATGCACCCGAACGGCGCCGAGAACATCATCCGCAACGGTGCGCTCGGCGGGCGCGGTGATCTCGGCAACATCATCGGCAATCCGCTGGAGACGACGTACTTCCTCTCGCGGTTGATCTTCGACGGCGTGTTCGACCGCTTTCCGAAGCTGAAGGTGGGCGCCGCACACGCCGGCGGCTATCTGCCATCGTACTTCGGCCGCACCGACGTCGCATGCGATGTTCGACCGAACGCCAAGTGCGCCAATACGAAGCGGCCACGCGAGTACCTGCGCAGCCACATCGTCGCCGACACGATGGTGTTCAGCGACGAGGGGCTGCGCCATCTCGTCGCCGAGATGGGAGCGGGCCAAATCGTCTACGGCACCGATGTGCCGTTCAACTGGCCGCTGACGCTCGATATCGTACTGAAGGCATCGTTCCTCAGCGATGCGGACAAGACGGCGATTCTCGGCGGCAACCTGATGCGCCTGCTGCGGATTGGGTAGGCTGGGTTGCCTGGGTTGCCTGGGTGGCCTGGGTTGAGGCCGAAGTCAGCGAAGAGATAGGTGGGAACAGAGGCAGCCCCGGCTGAAGCGCTCCTCGTCTGGCAGCTCGGGTCCGGTACCTGTGAAGAACAGCTTGAATACGATTGGTTCGACTGAGGAAGCGGAGACCTGCTGCGTAACCGGACGAAACCCGCCAACAGACGCCGGCGTGTGTCAGCGCAGCCGCCAAAGCAACGCCGGTAGCGACATAGAAGAGTAGACGGCGCACGTTAGTTCAGACGCTCGTGTAAGCCCGTGCGCCGTCTACGGATTCCTGGCATGGCCCGAGTCTTTTCCCAGGCAACCGAGGCAACCCATCGCGACACCTCAGCTCGAAAGCACTTCATAATGCATCAATGGCGGCGTCTGACCCGCGATCCTATTTGTGCTTCGTTTTGGCACTGCTGACCGTGTTTGTGACCGGCGCTGCCGCGCAGAACACGCAACCGGAATGTCGCGAAGCGCAGGAATGCCGCGAGCTGGCGTTGGAAGCTCGAGCGCGCGGCGCGTTCGAGGCTTTCCATGACCTGGCATGGCGTGCGGTGCAGACGGGCCGACAGAACGATCCCGACCTGATGTACCTGCTGGCGCGAGCGCAGGCGCTCAGCGGCCGCCGGCGGGACGCGGTGGTCATGCTTCGCCGGCTCGCTGAATCCGGCTTCGCCATCGACACCGCGGACGAGGACTTCCGCCGCGTGCGCGAGCTGGCGGACTGGCAGTACATCGCGTCGCTTGCCAGCCGTTCACGAACGGCGGTGGCTACTCCAGCGGCGACGGCGCCAGCTCCGGCTCCCACTCCTGCTGCCGCGGCGGCGCCCCCGCCAGCTTCTTCCGCGCTGGCTCCGGCCGTGCTCCCGTCAAAGCCGATCCGGTCCGCCGCGCGGGTTGCGGTGCCGCGCCTGGCACCGCGTTCTTCTGTGTCGGCCACCCTATCGTCCGCGGTTGTCGCTCCTCCGCCCGTTGCGACCTCAGCTCCGCTCGACAAGCCGCCCGCGGCAACGCCGGCACCTCGTGCGGCGACGGTCGCGGCCCCGCCTGCTGTTGTGCGGCGAATGCCGCCGCTTACGCCGGCGGTCGTCGAACACGCGGCGCGGTTTTCGACCGCCTCCTTCACCCCGGCGGGCATCGCCTACGACGCGATCTCGCGGCGATTTCTCTTCGGCGATGTCACGGGACGCCGGCTGTTCGTCGTCGGCGAGGGGTCAGATCGGACCGTCGATCTGGTCCGCGCGGACTCTGCCGGCTTCGATGAGGTCACGGCAATCGCCATCGACGCAAAGCGCGGCGATCTCTGGGTTGCCAGCACGGCCGCGGACGGAAGCTCAGGCGCTGTTCATCGGCTGCAGCTGATTTCCGGGCGGGCGCTGACGAAGCTCGCCGTCCCCGTTCAAGGCTCGATGCGATTGATCGACCTGGCGGTAACTGGCGATGGCACGCTGTTCATCCTGGATAGTGCTGCGCCGCGCGTGCTCGTTCTCCGGCCCGGCGCGTCGGCCGTCGAACCCCTGATGCGATTGACGACGCCGAATCCGATCAGCCTTGCCGTAGACGAGGGTGGCCAGCGGGCGTACGTGGCGCACGGCGATGGCATCGTCCGCCTCGATCTGCAGGCACGCCGCTCATCGCCGCTGACCGCGGGAAACGGAATCGCGCTCACGGATCTCGATTACATCCGCTTGCATCGCGACGCGCTTGTCGGCAGTCAGGTGCAGTCCGACGGATCGCGCGGCATCGTCCAGTTACAGCTGAATGGCGATCGCCGGGCTGTTTCGGCGGCAACGCTGATTGAAACGTTCTCTCCGAACGCCGGCGCCGCGATGGCAGCCACGATCTCCGGTGACGATCTGTACTATTTCGCTGGCGCAGGACCAGAGGTGCGTGTCAAGCGGGTCAAGCTGCGCTGAGCATCGGTGCTCACCCAGGCAACTCAGGCAACCCAGGCAACCTAGGCAACCCAGCCGCGCTCATGGAAACGACAGCGCGGTAAAGGCGTCGAGCATCGCCTGCTCTGAAGGCGGCTGCAGGATCGACTCTGCGAGCTCGCGCGCCTGCGGATACGTCGTGGCTCGAACCTGCGCCGCCGTCTCTTCGAAGTCGTAGTCGGTGTGCCGCAGCTCGACATCGGGACCGAGCATCAGCCAGTCCGCGCCGGGCTTCCCGAACGGCATTCCCACGCTGCCGGCATTGACGACCCGCACACCCGCCACGACGCGATCGAATTGCATGTGCGTGTGGCCGCATACCACCAGAGCGGCATCGACGGTCTTGAATACAGGCGCCAGCGCGTCTTCACGGGTCAGTCGAGTAAAACAATCGGTCTCGCTGTGCGGGGTCGCATGGCAGAAAAGCACCTCTCCGATTCCGTCGATGGTCCGGCGATACGTCCTCGGCCAGCGTGGCAGCGGACCGCATCCTGATGAAATCTGCGCCGCGGTCCAGCGGAACGTGTCCTTCACACTCTCTGGCGGCGGATCGCCGGACGTGGTTCCCCAATAGGTGACCGACGAGGGATCGGCCGCCTCAATCTGCGCCAGCACGGCCAATTCGCCGTTGCCGTGAATGAACGTCACGGGCGCCTGCAGGCTCGAGAGCAGTGCCAGCGTTTCGCAGGGCATAGGACCCGGCAGGACGTCGCCGCCGACGACGATCTCGTCCACGTGCTCGCGGCGAAGCTCCGCGAGCACCGCGTCGAGCGCCGGCAGGTTGGCGTGAATGTCGTAAAGCGCCGCGATTCGCATGGGGTTGCCTGGGTAGCCTACCGCCTTAGGGCGGAAGCCTACCAGGCGACCGTTGTTGAGCCGGCCGAAGCCGTAGTAGCGTAAGAGTCGTAAAGAGTCATAAAGGGGACAACGGAGTCACGATGAGCTTCTGCGAACACTGTCAGGGGCAGCGATTCGACCGCGCGCAGGTGCTGCGCGCGCTGCGCGAGACGCAGCGCCGACTGCGGCAGTCCTCCGCGTCGAAGGCCGCAGAGAAGACGCTTGCGGTCGCCATCGACACGATCCGCCGTCTGGAGATTCCGCACCTCGAACCGGACGAGGCCGACGTCACGGGAGAGTCCGTTCACTGAAGTTGCAAGTCACAAGGGGCAGGTGACAAGTACTTGTCAACTTACTTGTTACTTGACACTTGTTACTTGACACTTCCTATTGTCAGGGGAGCGGACGTTTCAGGAAGAGGACGTACACGACCTTGCTCATCCAGGTGTTGAACATCGCCGTGGATGACACCAGTTCCCAGCCCTCGTGGCCGGCGAGCGTCAGCTCCGGCTGGAGGGATTCGCGATCGGCCGTCTCCACGACCCGGTATTCCCACCTCTGTCGCGCGGCTGTAGTCACAAAACCGACTATACGTGGTCGAACTGGCTGGAATCTGTAACTGGAAAGCAGTACCGCGCGAATCAGTGTGCAATTGCCGCTACTTCAGCGCTTTTTTTGTGAAACGTTGTGCGGCACCCGCGTCCGTTCGGTGATGATGCCGACTCGGGTCACCCCGGCTCCCTGGCCGTGTCGATTGCCGGGACGATGTCTCCAAAGCGGAGGCTGCCAGACACCGCAACCCGAAATACGGGTTCAGGACCAGACTCGCCGATACGACCAGGCGCCTTCGGGAGAGGTCGCGACAGCGTAGACGTCCGGCAGCGACATTCGCGCCCAGAATTCGAAATCAACCGCGGGATCCAGCGTGCGCAGAAACAGCGACAGCGCGGTGCCGTGAGTGGCAATGACAACGTCGCGGCTGTCACTGCTCGCGGCAATCCTGCGAATAGCCCGGCTGACGCGGGCCTGCGCCGCGCCGTTCGACTCGCAACCAGGATGGGCAAGGCGGAAGTCCCGCCACGTCGCCTCGAGCCAGGCCGTGAAGTCGTCGAGCGGGCCGGATGACAGATGACGTTCGCGGAGATCGGGATCGATCTCGATCGTCGTTCCCAGACGATCGGCCAGCGGCTGCACGGTCTGAATCGCACGGGTGTACGGACTGGCGATGATTGCCGCCACGTCATGGCCTTCGAGCAGGTCGGCGACACGCTGTGCCTCCCGACGGCCGGCATCGGACAGCCCACGCATCTCGTCGGGGGTGTACTCCGAGTGTGCGTGACGAACGAGAAAGAGCCTGCCCGCCAGCTATTCCATCCCCTCGACGGTGACGGCCGTCTTCACCGAGTTGGCGATGAAACAGGCGTGATGCGCCTTATCGTGCATGGCGGCGAGTGCCGCCGCGTCCGGCGCGGCGCCTGAGAATCGAATCTCCGGGCGCAGGACGACGCGCGCCATCCATTGATTGCCGTCGGCGGTCTTTTCCATGTGACCCGCTGCCGCGTCGCGATAGGCGTCGACGACAAAACCGCCCTTCGCGGCGAAGAAGAGGAACCACAGCATGTGGCAGCTCGAGAGCGACGCGACAAACGCTTCTTCCGGATCGACGCCAGCCGGATCCGAGAGCGGCACCGGCACGACGGCCGGAGATGCGGATGCCGGCACGACCGCGCCGCCATCGAACTCCCAGCGGTGGCCACGGCTATACCGGTTGTCAACGAACTTCGCGCCCTCGGCGCGTTCCCAGATGACTGATGCCTGGTGCAGTGACATTTTTCGATTCTAGTCCGTCACACGCCGACGAAATGCCGTCGCAGCAGTTGAGCGGTCCGCAGCTTTTCCTCGGTGACGGTCGCGTAATCCGAATGGGCCGCGCGTCTGTGTGCCTCGAGCTTCGCCAGATGCGGTGGACCGAATCCCCAGTCGCTCACCGGACGCCTGGGGACGACATGCAGGTGAAAGTGCGGGACTTCCTGGCCGCTGCCGGTGCCGTTGTTCTGATACAGCAGCACGCCATCGGTGGCAAACTCGTCGACCATGACCTGCATGATTCGCCGGGCGGCAGCCATCACAGCCGCCCCTTCCAGGTCGTCGAGGTCGAGCAGCGTCGGGGCGTGGCGCTTCGGCAGCACCATGCACTGGCCAACCTCGAACTGCCGGCCGTTCAGAATCGTCACCGTGAGATCGTCCTGGCCGAGCAGATTCCAGCCGTCCGAGTGTCCGGCCACGATCCCGCACAGGTAGCACGGGTCCATTGCTGGCAACGGAAGCGCCATATCGTCTTGTGACCTCCTGCCTTACCCGTCTGATCGTAATCGCGGGAGCTCCTGCAGCGTGCGCTGAACGATTGCGAGACTGCGCTCGAGGACCTGCGCGCGCCACTCCGCATCGGCAGGACAGAACAGTTCTTTGAGCCGTCCTTTCGTACGAAGCGTGGCCGGCGAAT
The DNA here is from genome assembly GCA_025938035.1 of Vicinamibacteria bacterium. The sequence goes on along the minus strand of JAICQE010000068.1, from coordinate 12,646 downwards.
CGGGCGCGTCCCAGTGGTGCGCCTGATTCTCGGCGCGAAGTCCGGCCAGCATCTGCAGCGGCGAATAGGTTCCGAATTCGGCGTAGGCGAACAGGTAGTCGGGGGCGAAGCGGCGCGACACGCACCAGCGGCCGAATCCTCCTTTCGCCGTGTACGCGATTCGGCTCGACTCCGCCGTCCGGAACGAATCGGAACCAAACCACGCGGCCAGCCGGCTCCGCAGGCGATCGCTCAGCGGGTAGTCGATCAGCAGCTTGTACGTCCCGCGTGTGCCGAGTCCGCTGTGAAAGTCGAGATGGACGACGCTTCTGCTGCCCTGCAGCCAACGCGGGAAGTGCTGGTCCAACAGCCGGTGCATCTGTGACGGTTCCGCGCCGCCGAAAAACAAACCGCGCGGATAGTCGTATTGCCCTTCCGCGATGGCCTGGCGAAGCGCCGGCACGCCGTACCTAACGATAAGCGGCAGTGCTTTCAGCGTGAACGGCTGCCACAACGAAGACGGCTGCTGCGGATTCAGGAATGGATCGAGCTGCGCGTAGCGTTCGTGCGCGCCCTCGAACCGTTCGCCCTCGACGAGAAAGTTCCGGTTCGGATCGACGTTGTGTTCGTCAACCCGCCGGATCCACGCGAAGCCGTACGGGTTGAGCGCGTGAAGGAACACGCACTTCACGGGCGGCGGCCCGGCGGCGGCCCACCGGTCGAGCAGCGCGAGCTGGACAGCCGATCCGAAGAACCCCTCGACGCCGTGAATGCCCGACGAGACGACGAGCACGCGCTCGGGATCGCCGCTCGAGGACGCAACGTCGATCGTCAGCTCCTCGCCGCGCGGTCCGACGGCGTCGATCGGGTGAGCGTCCAGCTGCCACCCAAGGCGCGACGCGGCCTGCCGGAAGCGGCCGCGGGCCGTCGCGTAGTCGGACGAGAAGGCGGCGAGATCGCTCACCAGCGAGGACTCAGTTCGCCTGTTGCTTCGAGCGCCGGGCGATCACTGTGCCCGCGACCGTCAGAACGACGCCAGAAAGAGCGGCTGACGCCGCCAGCGGATGACGCTGCGCGTAGGGCGAGTACGGATGCTTCTTCGAGTGGTCACATGCCTCGTCTATGTAGTTGTACGAACCGCCGGTATCAAGACACCCGTCCACCAGGATAGATTCCCGCGCATACGGAACTGCCACGAACAACAGCACGGCGAAGCCGACGATCGCGAGGAATCCTCCTCGGTTCATGAAGGATTTTGTTGCCGGTAGACGGCATCCGTCGCATCGAAGACGGCACGCGCCTTCCGGTTGTTCGGATCACGACCGAGCGCCAGTTTCGCGATCTCGTGGGCCTTGAGGTGATCGCCGGCCGCGAGCAGCGCCTCGGCAAGGAGCGACGGCGCCCGCACTTGGCCGTTCAAGGTCGTCGCAGCGGCGAGTGGGGCGATCGCACGCAGTGGCTCACCGCTGCGCAGCCACGCTTCGCCGAGGAGTTCGAACGCCTTGAAATGCGGATACGCCGCCACGGACGCTTCGAGGCGAGCGATGGCGCCGGGCAGATCGCCATCCGCCAACAGCGACCGCCCGCGCTCGTACTCCGCAAGCGCCAGAGCGCAAGGTGCGTTCAATCCCGGCCGATGTTATCAGCGTCGAGTAATCACCGGGCGATCGTGAGCTCGTCCACCACCGAGGTGACTCCGTCCGTTTCACGCGCCAGCTGGACGGCCCGCGCGCGTTCGGCCTCGCTGCCGACGCGGCCGGAGAGCGTGACCACCGAACCGGCGGTATCGACGTCAATCTTCGCCGCCTTGACGCGGTCGTCGAGCGCCATCTTGGCCTTGATCTTTGCCGTCAGCGCCCCGGCTTCAGCCACCCGCTTCGCTTCGTTCGCGCCCTCGGCGACGGCCTCGGCAACCTCGGCGCCAGCTTCCCGCGCCCGCGTCGTGTCGATGGGGTCGCGTTCGCCGGTCGTGGCCGCCGGCCGGTCGGAGATGTCCACGCGTTCGGGACCGTCCGAACCCCAGCGATAGCCAAAGAAGAACGCCGCGATTCCGATGACGAGCACCGCCAGCAGGATCAGTCGAAAGAGTGCCCTGATCATTTCCCGCCTCCGCCGTGGCTGGATGCAACAGGCGTGCGAGGGGAGGAGATAGAAGATAGGAGGTAGGCTAGCTCGGCGGATCGACCTTCGTCGGAAGCTCGTACCAGATCTCGACCATATATCCGTCGAGATCACGTGCAAAGAGATAAGGCTCGCCCGGCACGAATTCACCCTGCTCGACGACGGTACCTCCGGCCCTTCTGACAGCCGCAGCGGCGCGATCGATGTCGGCCGGATCGGTCAGACGAAAACCGAAGTGCGCGATGGCTCCTGTCCCGCCGGTGCGGCGCGTGGACTTTTCAAACACGAGCACGTCGCGCCAGCCAGGTGTCTGCGCCTGGACGAAGTCCGGCTTGTCGTACACGGCCACCATACCGAAGACGTCACGGTAGAAGCCAAACGCGCGCGCCGGATCCTTGACCGCCAGCGCGATGTGCGTGAGGCCGAAGGTTGCAACAGCCATCGACGTAGCTCTTCAGCCGCTCACGACCGCATCGGCCTCGAACTCGACGAGCCAGTCCGGATCGATGAATCGCGACACCTGCATGATCGTATTCGCCGGACGAATGGCGCCGAAGAACTCACCGTGCACCGCGGCTACGGCCTGCCAGTCCTCGATTCGCGTCAGCAGTGTTCTGGTCCGGACGACATGATCCAGCGTCGTCCCCGCGCGCTCGAGCGCTTCCCTGATGATCTCGAGGCAGCGTCTGGCCTGCGCTGCGGGGTCACCTACTCCGACTGTCTCCCCGTCCCGCAAGGGTGCCGTCCCCGACACGGCGATGAACGATCCCACGCGCACGGCGCGCGAGATTCCGACCTTCGGTTCGTACGGGCTGCCGCTGGAAATGAGCTGTCTCATGCGTGTCCCATGGATTACGTCCGGCCCGTCACTGAAGTCGTCAACACAGCCAGCTTCGGGCGAAGGCGGTAATGCAGCCGGAGAAACTTCGCGCCCCACAATGACAGCACGTGATCGGCCCGCACATCGTCTGCAACGGCGTAGACATGAATCTGCTCTCGAAGAGCCCGCAGGTATCGAGCCCAGACGCGTCCGCCGCCGGCATTGACGGTGAAGTAGAATCCAGGACTTCCGAATCGATCGCCAGCGGAGACGAGTGACAAGGAACCGTCTTCGTGCGCGACGGGGCGCATGACCACGACCGCGTTCCCGTTCGGCAGCGGAAACACGACCCGTACGCACCGGCCCGCATAATCCGGCACCGTGCAGGTGGAGTACGCACCCGCGTAAATCACATGACCGGTTTCGAGAAGCCGGCGCACCCACGCGGTGAAGACCACTTCATCAGTCGCAACGTCACGAAGCGGGATGACGTCACTTGACATGCCGTGGCTGGTGTCCAAGCCGGAAAGCGGGACGTTCAGCTGCTGGAGCCGCCGGCTGAACAGGAGGGCGAGCGCCGACCCAAACGGTCGAAACATACCGCACCACTGCGACCAGGCATCGAGGTCGTACTCGGATGTTCGATGGTAGAAATCCGCGACCGGAGCTGCCACGCTCAGCGGGTCGAATTCCGGACCGGCGAGCGACCGAATGTCCGGAAGCAGCCCGCACATCTCGCCGCGCGCGAGGCGTAGGTCGTGTTCCGCGGCATAGGTCTCGAAGAATCCCGCACCGATCCCCGTTGGTTTGCCAACGGGCCCGTGCAGCCAGCCATGGTCCTCGAGATTTACGCGCCGGCCGGTCAACTGCACCCAGCGCTGAGTCGACCAGTCGACGAAGTGTCCTCTGGTGTCATCGAGCCACATCGTAACGTCCTGCTGCGTGCACGTTACTTCGAAACCGCAAGCCTCACGCCGAGACCAACGAACATCGCTCCGACCGCTCGCTTGAGGATCAGCCCGGACGAGGGCGTGCCGCGCAGGCGTTCTTTCACCGCCGACGCGGCCCACACGAGAAAGAAACACCACAGCGTGCCGTTGAAGACGAAAACGGCGCCGAGAAACAGGAACGCGAGCACCCGCGATTCTGCGTTGGCAGTCACGAACTGCGGCAGAAACGCGAGGAAGAACAGCGCCACCTTCGGATTCAGCACGTTGCTGACCAGTCCGGCACGGTAGATCGACCACGCCGAATCACGGCCGAATGTCGACGGAGCGTCGCCCGCGACGGGCCCCGAGAGCATCATACGAACGCCCAGATACGCCAGATACGCCGCGCCGGCGAATTTGATCACGACATACGCATTTGCCGACGCCGCAAGAATCGCCGCCAACCCGTACGCTGCCGCAATCGTGTGGACGACGCAGCCGGAGGAAATGCCGAGGACCGACAGCACACCCGCGCGGCGGCCCTGCGAGACCGTGCGGCCGACGATGTAGAGCGTGTCCTGGCCGGGGGTGATGTTCAGCAGGAATCCGCTGACGATGAACAACGCGAGATGTTCGGTGCCAAACATGTCAGTTTCGTTTGAGTGCTTTCTTCATGAAATATCGAGCGTAGCCGGGTGGATAGTCACGCAATTCACCAAAGCAACTGTAGCCGAGACGTTCGTAGAACCCGCGCGCCTGGAACTCGAAGGTGTCAAGCCAGGCGCTGTGACACCCGCGCTTCAGCGCCTCGTCCTCCGCCCGCTTCATCAGCTCGGTCCCGAGCCCGCGTCCGCGCAGCGCGTCCGGCACGACCAGCAGCTCGACGAACAGCCAGTCGTAGACCGTGCGTCCCCACAGTCCGCCCATCACACGGCCTTCAGCGTCGTCGATGGCGATGATGAGCGGCCGATAATCGTTTCGGCCGGTCTTCGCCTCGTTGTAGGCGATGAGCGGGCCCGCAATTGCCGCGCGCAGGCCCTCGTCCACGACGTCGGTCGTTCGGAGAACGAAGGTCATATCAGTCAATCGCTGTCGACAATCAGGACGAACTTCCCGTCTCTGAAGAGATACGTCCCGCCCGCCTTCTCGTAGCAATAGGCAGACACGCCGTTGGTCCAGTAGGTCACCGGCTTCTCGGTTGTGAAATCCCATGCGCGAGTGCCCTTCGGCGCCACGCTGATCCCGTCGCCGCAGTACGGGTCGCCGATCACATGAAGATTGATCGTGCCGGCCTGTGACAGGCAGACGGCGATGCGCTGGCGCGGATGGAGCTCGCCCGTCCCGGGCATGACGACCAGAACGGCCGTATCGCGCGTTCCGTTGTCGTCGAAATCCGATTGGACGACGTTGGTCGAGATCTTCTTCTGCTTCGCTACTCTTGCAAGATCGGCAGGCGGCGGGGACAACTGCCAGCCCGGCAGCCGCGCGTCGATGGCCGAGCGGCATGCGGCCGGCGGCTGCGGCTGGGCGTGCGCCGCAGTCGCGGCGGCGATCGAGAGCAGCGGGATTGCGGCAATCACGAGTACTCGTTTCATTCGGCACCAATCAGTGTGCGCCAATCCAGGCGAATCTGGCCAGCGAGCACCATCATTGGATTCGCACCAGGCCGTTATCCGGGAGCACATCAAGAACGAGCGGCAATGCCGGTTGCGCGTAGACGCGCACGCGGAAGTCGAACCGGCCGTCCTCGTCTTTCAGGAGCGAGCGAGGTATCGCCACGTCGCATCCGTCGGTGACGAAGGTGACTGGAACCGTCCCAACAAGCGTATTCCCCGTACTCGTCGTTCGCGACACGTCTGCGCCCTTTCCGCCGGCGGGAAAGACGAAGACGGAGTACTCGATGCTCTCGGACCCAGTTGATGCGTTCTGATCGGTGTCGAGATCGATGGTGAACATCGTGATTGCCGATTCGAATGACCCCGGCCGATGTCGCAGCCGGAAGACGATTTCGTCCGGGCCGACGTCGACGATGGCAAAGACGATATCGGGAGAGACCAGCACGCGGTAATCCGGAAGTGCGTCAACGGACGAATCGCGGATTTCCGCGTGAATCCGTCGCGGAACGGCTGGAGCGATCTCCGATTCGGCTGGGCGCGGCGTTCGCGCACTACAAGCAAAAAGGGACACTACCGCCGCCGCGACCGCGGATCGCCGGACGAGCCGCCAGCTGTTACGCAATGAGTGAGTGCGTCGCACAGCTAGCGTTTTGATGCTGGGATTTCCGCTTCAATTTTCAGCTTCACGCCGCGTCTGATCAGCGCGACGGCAATTGCCACAATCACGGCCATAGCGATGCCAAACCAGCCGCCATGTTCCACTAATCCATTCAGTTCCATCAGTTAACGATAGATCGGAGGGTGGACGCGGCAGGTCACGGCCAATCCATGAGCCACTTGCCTCTCATTTCACGCATTCATTCGGCAGAGAGATGAGGAGATGCCGTGACCAGTTCGATACGACGATGGTTCACTGGAGTGGGGGCATCGATGGTGTTGTGGCCCGCCATCGCTGAAGCTCAGGTCATGGCCCGATCATCCGACGGGCTACGTAACAACCAGAGCTTCGCGCGGTCCCAAGTCAGCGCAGCACAAAAGAAGGACGGCCTCGCTAATGGCGCTTTGATTGGAGCAGCCGTAGGCGCCGGCGCGGCGCTGAGTATCCTGGCAATCGCCGGCTCTGGAGAGGGCTACGTCCTCCCTTCAGCGAAAGTGGGAGCCCCTTTGCTGCTTTCGGGTGTCGGTGCCCTTGTCGGAGCGTTGGTCGATCGTGCTCACGAGAGCAGCAGACTTCCCTATGTATTGCCCGGGCCGACATCAAGGCTCGTAGTCTCTCCACTCGTTGGGAAGGATCGGCAAGGGGTGCTTGTGTACGTCCATTTCTAGCGGTCAGATGGCCACGTCGACAGCAGACGAAATGGCGGCTCGCGCCGGCGGAGCGGTTGAACCACCAGCTTCTCCGCTCCCGCGACGCAGGCGTGCATGATGTGGCCCGGGACATCGGGACGCGTGAGACAAAGCTCGAAGTCTCCGAAGACGTAGCTGTGATCGTCCGATGTCATCGTCAAGTACTTCTGGACAATTGGTGGAAACGATTCGACGTCGTTTGCCACGGCAACTCTCCGCGTCGTGCCGATAATCCAGACCGTCAACGTGATGCCGTTCTGGCTCGAAAGACGTCCGTGACGCTTGACGCACGGCTCGATCGGCTGGTCGGGGCATTTCCATGACGTTTGTGCGGCCACACCGTGTGCGGTTGACAAGCATGCGGCGAGTACCAGTGCTGCCTGACTCATGAACGCCCGCGTCATCTTGAATCCCGGCGTTCATCTTGCCAGATTCGCAAGACGCCCCGGAATGAAACAGCGTCGGCCATTTACTCGTCAACTCACGGTACGACTGATTGGTTCGCTCGCTCGGGAAAGACGTGCCGCGTGATGCAGGCATTTGCACCGACACGAACCGGTATCGGCGCCACCTGTTGAGCGTCCGCCGGCAGCACAGCAAAAAGGGAGTAGGCGCCGGGCGGAACTCGGGGAAATTGGAACTCGCCGCGCGCGTTCGTCTTCGTCGTCAGCACTCTTTGTTCGTTACGGAGCGAGACCGTGGCGGCCGGAATCGGAGGACCGGTGAAGATGAGTTCGCCAGGTCTCTCATCGAAAGCGACAGACCCTGAAACGCGGCCAGACCGGCGAGAGCGCAGGTCCCTCTTGATCTCATCGAGGACTTTGCTCGCAGATTCCAGCGGCATCGTACCGCCACACAGGGGGGCCTTCCAGGCGCCGTCGGGCGCTTGGTAGGCAAATACGAGATATCGGCGCTGCTCATTGAAGTCGTAGGTGCAGGCGACGCCGACCCCCTCGGAAACAATCGTCACTCGGTCCTTGACGGCTGCGCCGCGCAACCACTCTTCGACGACGAGAGTCGCCACCTCGTTGCGTGGAGATGGGGTGTCAATCCGCTCGACCCGGCCGACAAACACCAGTCCGGCGTTCCACAGGTTCGCGCACGTCGGGGCTCCGAAACAGTCGCAGGCGTGGGCCGTTGACGCAGTGAGGACGTAACCGACAAAGACCGCCGCCGCGGAAAGCCGCACGCACATCGCCACGTCCATAGGCACGCTCTTCGCTCCCGTACTTCAGACGCCGGACGCGGATGCCGGGACTGCCCTACGCCTTTTACGTGATGCTAGTTCGGAGGCTTTCGGGCAGAAACGTGAAAGGCCAGCGATGCGGCACCCGTGAAGGGCCTTCCGAAGCCGGAAGCTAACGTTACCTCGCGAAGAAATACCGTGTCAGATGGAAGAACACCGGCGCCGCAAAGCAGAGCGAGTCGATCCGGTCGAGCATGCCGCCATGGCCGGGAAGGAGCGTGCCGTAGTCCTTGACCCCGCGATCGCGCTTGATCGCCGACATGATCAGGCCGCCGGCGCATCCCATCACGCCGATCGTGAACGCGAGCGCGGCGGCCTGGACCGGCGTGAACGGCGTGGCCCACCAGAGCGCGGTGCCCGCCGCGGTAGCGCACAGCACTCCGCCGACGAGCCCCTCCCACGTCTTGTTCGGACTGATGGACGAGGCCAGCGGACGGCGGCCGATCGCCTTGCCCCATACGTACTGCAGCACGTCGCTCAGCTGCACGACGAACACGAGAAAGAAGAGCAGCCGGGCGTTCTGTCCCTCGAATCCGGGAATGCGCAGCGTGAGCAGCGCCGGCACACAGCTCACGAAGTAGACGCAGATGGTCAAGCCCCACTGCGTGACTGCGGCGCGTTCGAGGAAGCGCTGCGTGTCACCGGCCATCACCGCCCGCACGGCCACGAAGATCGAGACGTAGACCGGAATGAGGATGCTGAACAGGCCGTACCATCCGGCCCACACCAGCGCGAACTGCAGCGGCAGCACGACGAAGAACGACCACGCGAGCGGACGATGATCGCCAGGACGCGTGGGCGCCATGGTGACGAACTCCCGCAGCGCGAGAAAAGAGACGAGCCCGAACAGCAGGATCGACCACGTAAAGCCGGCAGCGAGCGTCGCCGCGAACACGCCGGCCATGACCCACCAGGCACGTATCCTCGCGTTCACGTTCGCCATCGTCGCCCGTGCGGCGTCGCTGCGCACCATGCGGCCGAGCGCCCATCCGGCAATCGAGGCGACAACGAGCAGTATCAAGATCGTGCCGAGGAGCATCAGCAGCCCCGGGTCGAGCGGGGTCGTCATGCTGCGTCTCCGAGCGCCACGACCGCCGCGCGAGCCCGTTCGAGGAACGCGCTTTTCTCCTCGCCAGGACGAAGCGTGAGAGGCGCGCCGAAGATGACGCGGCTCAGCATCGGCAGCGGCAGCCACTCGCCCTTCGGCAGGATGCGGTGCAGATTCCACAAATGCACCGGGACGAGCTCCACTTCGGGACGGCATCGTGCCAGGAAATACAGACCGCTCTTGAAAGCGCCGATCTCGCCGGTCAGACTGCGCGTGCCTTCTGGAAAGAGGATGAGCGAATGGCGATCGCCCATCCCCCCGCAGATGCGCGTGGTCGTGGCACGTGCCGCTTCCTGCGGCGACACGTCTGGCGCACATCCGCGATCGACCAGGATGGCGTTGAAGACCTGGCGCGCAAGTCTGCGGCGGACGGCGTGGTGTTCCCAGTAGCGGCGGTCGGCGACAGGACGCACGAGCCTTCGACCTTCCGGCGGCAGTGCGGCCCAGATGACGACGAAGTCGAGATGGCTGGCGTGATTGGCGAAATAGATTCGCTGCGCGTCCGAGTTCGGCGCGCAGCGCCATTCCACGCCAGGACCACTGAGCAAATGGACAGCGCCGGAAACGGCAGTGGCGATCATCGCGACTCCAGTTCTCTGGCGATGCGGTGGATGCGCCTGGCAGCCGTGACGATCGAGCCCAGGACGACGACCACGAGGCCGAGCAGCATGGCGCGCATCGGCAGCCAGAGCCACGCCTCCATGGCGGACGCCATCGCCGCGACTGTCAGGACGAACATGCGGTGCTGCTTGGCCATCGGGCCGGCGAAGCTCTGCGTCATGCCGAGCGACCCGCCGAAGACGCGGATGTACGCCGTGAACAGCGCCAGAGCGGCGGCCGTCCAGCCGAGCGCGGCGCCCCACGGCTCGCTCGCCGTCGCATATCCGGCCCCTGCGAGCACCAGGACGTCGGCGATGCGGTCCGGAATCTCGTTGTAGAGGACGCCGGTGCGAGTGGCGAGGCGGTGCTCGACCGCGAGCATGCCGTCGAGCAGGTTGCAGAGCAGCCGCAGCTGAATCAGTGCGGCAGCCGCGAGGAGCAGGACGGCGCGCAGGTCGCTCTTCGCGGCCGGTGACATAGCCAGACAGACACCCGCGCCTGCCGCAAAGACGACGCTCGCAATCGAAACAGCGTTGGGGCGAACGCCGAGGCGTGCCAGCTGTCGCGCGAGCAGCCTGGCCCAACTCGTGTTCCTCGTGCGCAGCGCACGACGTTCGCCCATGGCAGCACCGGCGAAGGACGGGTATGCGGTCGAATTCGTGGACATCAGCGCGCTCCCTCGTCTGCCAGCGGTTCCGTCGCCGGCGGTTCGCGGACCGCGGCGCTGCTGAAACGTCCGGTCCGGATGAAGGTCAGCACTTCGGGCAGGACGTCGGCGAACCGCCGATACATCTGGTCGTGGTTCAGGTCGACGAACGCGCAATCGTCGTGGGGCTGCGCGAAGCTGTCGCAGTCGAACTCGAATGGTCCGTACTTCCGTGCCGCCGCTGCGCGTTTGCGGACGAACGGCGTCGGCCTGGTCTCGACGAGGAGCGCCACGCGAACACCCGACCCGGCAAACGGCGGATAGGGTGTGCGGGCAAGGTCGAAGACCGGAGTGCCGTAGCGGATCCAGGTGAGGAAGTGGAGGTCGTCCGTCGCAATGCGTGCGGCGCGTTCCTGCAGCGGACTGCGGTCGTAGACGACCGTTGCGAGATTTGGCAGGCCGGGTTGCTGGGCCAGTGGATTGAAGCTCCAGCCGCCGGCAATGAACGCGAAGACGTGCAGCCGGTCGTAGCGCTCGAGCCGCTGTTCACGAATGAGGTCGCGCAGGCGGTCGCGGCTTCGGTTGAGGCCGCCGCGGGAAATGTAGCTCGGCACGTAGAGGTCGAGACCGGCCGCCGCAACCTCGGGAGCGAGCCCGCGAAGCGTCTGCTCGGCCCCGCGCCCGTAGCCGAAGCCCGGCAGGATCAGCAGTGCCTCGGAGCGCGGGGTCGGCGTCAGCGCCGGGCGGATCTGACCGGCACACCCGGCGGTGGCGAGACCCGCGGCGATGCAGATGTGCAGGATGCGGCGGCGAACTGCGGTGCCCAAAGCCATGATGCGATCGTGGCCAACGGACCGCGCGAAGTCCTGACGGGACGCTGAATTACGCTGAAAGCAACACGCTCACGTCACACCATGGAGAATTCCGATCGGTATTGCGCCAATCCGGTCATCCCTTCGGTCTTCGTCGAATCGAGTATCAGCACCATGAATACGTCGTCGGGGACGTCCCACTGACATCTGATGCTCCGCGCGCTGGCGGGTGTGAACCCGAAGCGCGGATAGAACTGCGGATGTCCGAGGACGATGACGAAGGGATGGCCGGCTTCGCCAATCCGTCGGTTCCCGGTCGTGACGAGCTGGCTACCTAGGCCCTGCCGCTGGTAATCCGGCAGCACCGCCATCGGCCCCAGCGCGGCGCCCCGGAATGCGCCGACAACGGCAGGACTGTAGAGAATATGTCCGACGATCTTGCCGTCCGAGACCGCGACGAGCGACAGCAGGACACCGCCGTTTGCCCTCAGCGCGTCGACGACTTGGCCTTCCAGGCCTTGACCAAACGCGAGGCGGTTCACCTCGCGAATAGCCGCGATGTCATCCGGACTCTCTTCGCGGATTTCAATCACACCATTGCTTTTCCCGACTTGATCACGTCGAGTGTTCAGCAAAGCGCTGCGCGAGGCGTAGTGACGTTCTCCGGCCATGCAAGGGCACGAGGATCCGAATCCTTCGTGCCCTGATCCCTGGCAGCCCTTAGGCCTCAGGCCTGATTTCTGCGCCTTCCAGTTGCGCCGCTAGGCGCAACCCGAAGTCGTCCCGCAGTTCGCGCACTTGTAGCAGCTGCCGCTGCGGATCATGATCGACCCGCACGTGCTGCACGGCGGCGCGTCCTCCTGATTCCGCATCGCGGCGAATTCAGCGGACTTGGGTTTCGGCGCGGCAGCGGTTTCCTTGCGGTTGGCTGCTGCAAGACCGACGTGAACGTCGGCCTCTACCGGCTTCTCGACCTTCTCCACAGGCTGTTCTTTGACGTTCACGCCGACATGGAACTGTGCCTCCGGCGACAGGAACTTCGTCGCCAGCCACCGGAAGATGTAGTCCACGATCGATTTCGCGAAGCGGATCTCGGGGTTCTTCGTCATCCCCGACGGCTCGAACCGCGCGTGGCTGAACTTGTCGACCAGCACCTGCAGCGGCACCCCGTACTGCAGCGCGTAGGAGATCGCCTGCGCGAACGCGTCGGCGAAGCCCGAAATCGTCGAGCCCTCCTTCGCCATCGTCAGGAAGATCTCGCCCGGCGTCCCATCGTCGAAGAGGCCGACGGTGATGTAGCCCTCATGGCCGGCGATGTCGAACTTGTGCGTGATCGAGTTGCGCTCGTCCGGCAGCTTCCGCCGCTTCGGCGTCTCGACGATCTTGACGACCTCTTTCACGATTTCGCGCGGGCCGACCTGA
>JAICQE010000058.1 GCA_025938035.1 Vicinamibacteria bacterium | reverse complement strand
GCCGACGACGCGCCGCTGCCAGAGGACCGGCGCCAGCAGCGCGCTGTTCCATCCGGTCTGCGCCGCCAGCTCCCGCCACATGGCCCGCGGGTCGCGCGCGAGGTTCGGAACCCAGAGCGGCTCGCGAGACTGAAGGACTTCTCCAGCCAGCCCGACACCGGGCCCGCAGGAAATCTGGAGAGCGTGCCGCAACACTTTTGCGAGCCGGTCGTCGTCCGCGCTCCACGCGGCATGGATCCGTACAACACCGTCGGCGTCGTCGAGGCGCCAGTACTTTCCGGCTGCCCAGCCTTCCGATTCGCAGACGGCCCGCAGCGCGGCGACCAGCGTGGCCTCGGTGCCCTCGTCGTGGAGGAGAAGCCCACCGATGCCCCGCTCGAGACGCAGCCGCCGCGCAAAGTCGCTTCTCGAGTCAAACCCGACGTTAGTGGCCATCTTGCGAAGTCGAACCTCTTCGTGGAGGACGAGTTACCGCCGAGCCGGGCGAATGTGCTCTTGCTATCGACCGCTGGTGTAACGGGCGATATAAGGCCTTTGCCCGAGTTGTTACAGTGTCCAAAGGGTCATATAGAGTCGGTCAAAGGCTCACCGACGTCCGGCGCATAGAATGACAGCCGAGGTTGCGCGCGCGGCAGCCTCGCCGAGCGCCGCCAGCACGTCCGGCGGGATTGTGTAGTTGATCTCGGGAAGAAGCCGCGCGATGGTCTCGGGCAATACGGCGACATCCAGCTCGCGGATCACGGCTTACGGGTGATCTTCGGCTCCGGAATCCGCGCGCGGACGTTGGGCGGCACGTGGCCGCGCTTGTAGACCATGAACGTCCGCAGGAACTCGATGACCACCGTGCCGTCCTGTTTAAATCCCATCGTGCGCACCTTCACGATGCCGACGTTCGGCCGTGATTTCGACTCGCGCGTCTCGAGGACCTCGCTGCGCGAATAGACGGTGTCACCCTCGAACAACGGATTCGGCAGCCGCACCTCATCCCACCCGAGATTGGCCATGACGTTCAGCGACAGGTCGATAGTGGACTGCCCGGTGACGAGAGCCAGGGTAAACGTGGAATCGACCAGCGGCTTCCCGAACTCGGTCTGCGCGGCGTAGGCGGCGTCGAAGTGAATCGGGTTGACGTTCTGCGTCAGCAGCGTGAACCAGCTGTTGTCGACGGACAGCACGGTCCGGCCGAGCGGGTGCTGGTAGATGTCGCCGACTTCGAAGTCCTCGTAGACCAGTCCGGTCCAACCCTGTTTTATCGCCACTCACACTCCTTCAACCACGAAGATCGCGAAGATTGGGAAGACCACGAAGAGAAATCGTGTTCTTCTTCGTGAGCGTCGCGACCTTCGTGAACTTCGTGGTTCACGTCACTTCGGGGTCTGACGTTCGGCAGCACGGGCGCCACTGAGGATGTTGCGCATCGCGTAGTTTCCCTCGTGGCACGCGTACTCGAACACGTCCGGTTGATTGCTGTGCCGCAGGTGCAGTGCCGCCGTCCACGGCCGCGAGAACGTGACCGGATCGGAGATGGTCACCTCGTACCGCACCGTGTCGGCATTGATGCGCCGGAATCGCTCGGTCAGGCGCAGTCCGGGGCTGGCGCCACGATAGTTGACGATGTTCGATGGGAAGTTCGTCACGTCGACGACGAGGGTGTCCCCTTCCCATCGTCCGCGCGAGTCGCCGAAGTACTGCTTCATCGCCGAGGGCAGGTGGGAACCACCGTTGATCGGGATCACTCGCGCGTCGTGAATCATCTCGTAGCGAATCGCCACATAGCCGGGGGCCTGCACGATCTGTGATGTGTTGTTGTAGATCGTCGGGAAGATCACGTGCGGCAGCCCGCGCGTGATGCAGCGGTCGTAGAGGTCGAGCGCGTCCGGACCGTCATACGGCTTCTGGCCGCTGGTTCGCGCATTGACCGCGACGGTGGAGCGCTTTCGCGCCTCTTCATTCAGAAACGGAATCCGCCCGTCAGGCGGATCGACAACGATGGACGTGCGGCGGGAGGGGCGAGGGGCACGTTCCAGCCAGTGACCCGGCGGGCCGACTCCACCGCCGCCTTCAGGATTGCCGCCACGGCCTGCCGCGCCTCGCGCGGACGCGGCCGCCACGAACTCTTCCGCATCGGCGGCCGCCTGCCTCGCCGCCTGGGCCTCGCGACCCTGGTACTCGGCGTCGGTCAGCGTCTCGCGCAATCCCATCGCCTTGTCGCGTTCGAAGGGAACCCCCAGCTCGCCGTCCGTGGTGAACAACCCCTGGATGTCCGGATCGCCCCATGGCGTCCGCGGCGCGACGTATGCGCCAGAAGACTGACCGACGGTCGCTGTCTGCCATCCAATCGCGATCGCGAATACGAGGGTTGCAGCCGATGTCAGGATTCGAAGCTTCATGAAACACGCCCCCGGGCACTCCTGTGCGCCGACGTGTGGCGTACGATACAACCTTCCGGCTGAAGCCGGAAGCTACGCGACCTGAAGCCGGAAGCCGCGGCGCTCATGACCAAACCTCTGTCCGGAAAACGCGCGCTCATCACAGGCTCGACGCAGGGTCTGGGCCTCGCCATCGCCACTCGCCTCGCGGCGGATGGGTGCGACGTCGTGATTCATGGACTTGCCGACGCCGCCATGCTGGAAGCGACAGCCGCGAGGTTCGAACGCGATCATTCAGTTCGTGCGTTGACCCTCGGAGCGGATCTGAGGAGCCCGGCCGAAATCGAGGCGATGATCGCCACGGCGGTCAACTCGCTTGGCGGCATCGACATCCTCGTCAACAACGCGGTCGCCAGGCACAATGCACCGGTCGAGGACTTCACGACTGCCGACTGGGATGAATCGCTGGCCGTCAATCTGTCCGCGGCCTTCCACACGACACGGCTCGTCCTCCCGGCAATGAAGCAGAACAAATGGGGGCGCATCGTCAACGTCTCCTCGATCTACGGACTGCGCGGCGCGACCAACCGCGTCGGCTACGTGACCACCAAGACCGCCCTCATCGGGCTGACGCGCGCCGTGGCGCTCGAGACGGCGAAAGACAACATCACCTGTAACGCGCTGTGCCCGGGAACGAGCGAATCGCCGGTGCATTACAACGCGATCGCGCGCCTGCTCGCGGCAGAGGGACTGTCTCCTGTCGCAGCCGAGCTGCAACTGCTTTCGGGGAAACAGCCGACGCAACGACTGATCTCAGCACAGGGCGTTGCTGCGTTCGTTGCGTTCCTGTGCAGTGACCAGGCCGCGGACGTAACGGGAGCGGTATTGCCGGTTGATGCTGGATGGTCTGCAGGGTGAAGGTCCGCCTGAAGGCGGACACTACGACTACCGCGAGATCCGGCTGAAGGCGGACTCGACGACTACACAATCTGATCCCGGCGCCATTGTTCGATCGTTTCGACGCTGTAGCCGATCTCTTGAAGAATCGCGTCGGTGTGCTCACCGAGCGCCGGGATCGGTCCCATAACCGGATCCGTTCCTTCCAGATTGATTGGGGGGACAAGGGCGTGGAGAGGTCCGACCGGCGACGCGACGTCGCGCCAACGATCGCGAGCGGCCAGCTGCGGATGGTCGAGAAACCCGCCGACCGTGTTCATGCGGGCGTTGGCGATGCCAGCCGCATCAAGACGGGCGACGACGTCTGCTGCCGGCAGGTTCACGAACGCCTGCGTGATGACCTGATCGAGCGCTTCCCTGTTGGCGACGCGCGCGGTGTTCGTCGCGAAGCGACTGTCGGACGAGAGACCTGGCTGCCGCAGCACCTCGTCGCAGAACCGCGCCCACTCGCGTTCGTTCTGCAGTCCCAGATACACAGTCTGCCCGTCGCCGGCCGCGTATGGCCCGTACGGCGCGATCGAGGCATGCCGCGCGCCGCTGCGCGACGGCGCCGCGCCGCCGTACTGGGTGAAATAGGCGGGATACCCCATCCACTCGGCGAGGGCGTCGAACATCGAGACTTCGACGGCTGCCCCTTCTCCCGTCCGTTCGCGACGGAGTAATGCCGCCAGCACGCCTGAAAACGCGTACATCCCGGCGGCGATGTCGGCGATGGAAATACCGACCTTGGAGGGCGTCTCTTCGGTACCAGTGATTGAGAGAAGTCCCGCTTCACTCTGCACGAGCAGGTCGTATGCCTTCTTGTCCCGGTAGGGTCCTGACGACCCGTATCCGGACATCTCGCACGTGACGAGCCGCGGGCGTTCCGCGCGAAGCTTTGTCGATTCGAAGCCAAGGCGAGCCACAGCCCCGGGCGCAAGGTTGTGGATGAACACGTCAGCACGGGCGACCAGCCGGCCAAGCGCCTCGGCGCCTTCTGGATGCTTCAAATCGAGCGTCAGTGACTCCTTCGAGCGATTGATCCACACGAAGTGACTGGCCATGCCCTTGACGGTTGTGTCGTAGGAACGGGCAAAGTCGCCGACGCCGGGACGCTCGATCTTGATGACCCGCGCGCCGAGGTCGGCAAGCTGGCGGCTGGCAAACGGCGCGGCAACCGCCTGCTCGACGGCAACGACCGTAATGCCCTGCAGAGGACGCATCTTTAACCGCGAAGAGCGCGAAGAGCGCGATGACTTCTAGTTGCGTCTCTTCGCGGCCTTCGCGTTCCTTTGCGGCCTTCGCGGTAAACGCCAGCAGTCAAATCTGCATCCCCCAACGACGAACCGTGCGCTCCTCTATCGTCCGGAAGATCACGTGCTCGACGAACAGGCCAAACAGGATCACGGTCAGCAGGCCCGCGAACACGTTTGGAATGAGCAGCTGATTCTTGTGCTCGAAGATGTACCACCCGATCCCGCCGGATCCGGAGCTGACGCCGAACACCAGCTCCGCGGCAATCAACGTGCGCCACGCGAACGCCCAGCCGACCTTGAGGCCGGTCAGGATGCTTGGAAACGCGCCCGGGATCAGAATCCTGATAATGAACCCAATCGGCGAGAGGCCGTAGTTCTGCCCGACCATTCTCAGCGTCGGACTGAGCGCCCTGAAGCCGGCATGGGCATTGAGCGCGACGGACCAGAGCACCGCGTGTACCAGGACGAAGATCACGCTGCCGTTGCCCAGTCCGAACCAAATCAGCGCCAGCGGCAGCAGCGCGATCGACGGCAGCGGGTTGAACATCGACGTCAGTGTCTCGAGCAGATCCGCGCCAATCTTCGAAAGGCTGGCCAATGCCGTGAGCAGCGCCGCGAACAGCAGGCCGAGCGCGTAGCCTTCGAACAGCAGCTTCAAGGTGTACGCAATCGCACGCGGCAGCTCTCCGGACCGGATCGACGACAGCAGCGCGCTGACGGTGGCGGTCAGCGTCGGGAACAGAAGAGGGTTGTCGAGGACTCGCGCGTAGACTTCCCATACCACCGCCAGTACGACGAGCAGGGCCGTCTTGCGCACCGCTGCGTTCTCGTACAACCGCTGCCAGGCAGGAATCTGGCGCTCGACGGTCTCAGGCATCGGCACCGGTCATCCGGCTGAAGCCGGACTCCGCTTCCGTGAAGAGCTGATCGTGAATACGGGCCGACAGGGGTCGGCCGCTCGCGTCGGCCTCGTCGACACCGGAACTGCGCACCTCCGCCTTCACCGTCCCGGGATGCGCGCTGAGGAGCAGGATACGGCTGCCCACCTTGATCGCTTCCTCAATCGAGTGCGTCACGAAGAGGATCGTGAACTTCGTGTCGCTCCATAACTGCAGCAGCTCTTCCTGCATCCGCGAGCGTGTCAGCGCGTCGAGCGCCGCAAACGGCTCGTCCATCAGCAGCACCTGCGGCTCCATCGCCATCGCCCGCGCGATGGCCGCGCGCTGCTTCATCCCGCCGGACAGCGTGTGCGGAAAGCTGTCCGCGAACGCCGACAGCCTGACCTTCTCGAGGTAGTGGCGCGCCCGCGAATCCGCCTCCACCGCGGCCACTCGCCGGCTCGCCGTCAGCGCAAACGTGATGTTCTGGATGACTGTTTTCCACGGCAACAGCTGATCGAATTCCTGAAAGACGACGATGCGGTCCGGTCCGGGTCTGGTGACCTGCGTGCCACCCAGGCGGATGCGCCCTTCGATCGGCGCGACGAAACCGGCCACTGCCTTGAGGATCGTCGACTTGCCGCAGCCTGAGGGGCCGAGGATGACGAACCGGTCGCTCTGCTCGACGCTGAAGCTGACTCCGCGCGTCGCGGTGACGACGCGATCGGTGGTGCGGTACTGCAGCGTGACGTTGCTGACCTCGAGGAGCGGCATCAGCTGCCAGGAGCCCGATGTATGTCTGGGAAGAACACATCCTTCCAGCTGCCGGGGCGCTCCTTGATCGACCCGATCTGGTGCATGAACGCCGCGTACTTCCCGACGTTCTCCGGCGTCGTCGTGAACGTGACCGCCGGATCCCTCAGCATGGCCACCGTCTCGTCGAGCGAAAAGCCGCTGTCCGGCGTCGAGGCGAGCAGAATCTGCGCCGCATCCCGCGTGTCGGTGGCGATCCGTGAATTGGCCTCCTCCAGCGCCCGCAGCACCGCCTGATAGATCTCGGGATTCTCGTCACGGAACTGGCGCGTGGTCGAGAGCATCGTGAACGTGGTCGACCCGCCCATCACCTCGTCGCTGGTCATGATCGTGCGGATCTTCGGGTCGCGCCGCTCGCGCTGATGAAAGGGTGGCGACGCGAAGTGCGCAGAGATTCCGGTGGCGCCGGACAGCAGCGCGACGACGGCGTCGGCGTGCGTCATCGACACGGTGTACTTGTCGAAGCGGGTCGCGTCGGCTGCGCCGTACTTCGCCGCCGCGTACATCTGCATGACGATCGCCGGGATCGACACCTTGATCGCGGTGACCGCGATCTTGTCGCTGTCGCGCAGGTCGTCAACGGTCCGCAGGTGTGGCGCATGCGTGTTGAGATACATCGGCAGCGACGTCATGGCGGCGACACCGGCGACGCCAATCGATCCGCGGGTACGGTCCCACAGCGTGAGCATCGCGGGCGGCCCGGCGGCGGCGTAGTCCGCCGCGCCCGACAGCAGAGCGTCGTTCACCACAGACGGTCCGCCGAGGTCGACCCATCGAACCGTCAGGTCCTGAACGCCGGCCTCGGCCGCGTGCTTCTCGATCAGGCGGTATTTCTCCATGACGAGAAGAGGCAGGAACCCTACGCCGCCGGCGCCGCGCGGAATCCGCACTTCATTCGCGGAACGGCCCCCGCACGCCGCGCCAACCGCACAGGCGCACACGAGAACGAGAACGGTTGCGCGAATGGAACGACTCGAACGATTCGAACGATTCATACCCGCTGAACCGCCGGGACCGTCGCATCGACGAGTGCGCCTACGTCTTCGAGTTCGGCAATCCGCCAGCAGCGATCGAGTGCAACCTCAATGGCGTCGGCCGGCAGCGCGCGCGCGGCGCAGCGTCTGAACTTGTCATCGAGCTGCCGGTCCGGCAGCGGCCGATGGACGTTGCCGAGCGATTGTTCGACGAACCAGGTGAGGCGGCGGCCATCCGCGAGCTCGACCTCGACGTGCGCCTGATCCTCGGTCAGACCGGCATCGCCGCTCGCGGTCACCCGCTCGCGCACGCGCCTGACCGCCGGATCGTTCACCGCGGCATCCGTGTACTCGTCGAGCCCGGCCTGCCCGCGAACGAGCCCGACGGCCGCACCGTGGTACACCGAGAACTTGCCCTGCAGCCCGCGCGTGATGTTCTGCTGGTTGCACAGGTCCAGCACCAGCGGCGCCACGCGCAGCCGGACGGCGACGATGTCGCCGGACGTCACGTGGTGAGCGTGGTGGAGCTCGATGCAGCTTTCGATCGTGGGATGGTTGACGATGCCGCACGGATACGGCTTGTAGGTGTTGCGGCGCAGATTGAAATCGGTGCCGAGATCCCTGGCCACTTCCGTCAGGTCGTACTTCGCCGATTGAACCGCCGCGAAGCCGCGCGGACCCTCGATGCCGCGCTCACCCGCGGTGAAGCCGCTCTCCGCGAGAATCGCCGACGCGTAGCCGTTCTGGGCCGCACGGCCGGGGTGAAACGCCTTCCCCATCGATCCGAACATCTCGCGCAGACCGGCGGCCTGCGTGGCCGCAAGCCCGAGCGCCCACACCATCTGCTGTTCGGACAGGCCGCGCAGGCGTCCGATTGCCGCTGCCGCGCCGAAGATGCCGGCCGTTCCGGTGATGTGCCAGCCGGCGTCGTAGTGCGCCGGATACACGGCATTGCCAATCCGCGATTCCGCCTCGAAGCCGAGAACGAACGCGTTCAGAAAATCGCGTCCGGTAACACCGTTGGCGCTGGCGTAGGCAAACATCGCCGATGCGACCGGCGAGGTGGGATGGATGTAGTTCTGCGGGGTCGTGTCGTCGAAGTCGTCCACGTGCGAGCTGATGCCGTTCATCAGCGAGGCGTGCAGCGGATCGAGCCGCTCGACGCGTCCGAGGATGGCGGCGGTGGGCCTGCCGGAAAACGGCGTCAGGGCCCGGATGGCGATATCGACCGCCGGATCGATGCTTCCGCCCAGCGCCACCCCCAGGAAGTTCACCAGCGACCGCGCCGCCTCATGACGCACGTCGTCCGGGACGTCGTCGAAGCGGGCGTTGACGATATAGGATGCGAGCGTTCTTGTTTCTGACATAGTTCAGTTGGGTACCGAGCGCTCCACGATTTCGCTCGCGTCTTCGAGCTTCTCCAGCCGATCGACGTCTGCCGCCAGGCGATCGCGTTCAGCAGCGGACAGCACACCGCCGCTGTTGTCGTCGAACTTCGCGCGCAGCTGTGCCGCGGTCATCGGGTTTTCCGGCGAGCCCAGATTGTGTTCCTGAATCTCTTCGATCAGCCGCCCATTGTGCAGCGTAATCCGGACCGCCCCCGTGAACCGGCCCGGCCCTGGAAATCCGGGATCAATGTAGTACCGCACCCGCTGCGCGAGCGCCAGGATTGCCGGGTTCCGGAGGTTTCCCGCGGAGTAGGCGGACTTCGCGAGCCTGCCCTCGTGCAGCGCCTCCGCAATCGTGTACTGGAGGCTGATCCGCGCATGTGAATCGGACGCCGGAGCCAGCTTTTCGGCAACCGGCTCGCACACGATCGACACGTTGAACTCCGCCACGGGACACTCGATGCGCGACACATCGTCCGCGGCAATGCCGTACTCCTCCCGTGCGCGCAGCACGGCATCGACGTACGGATGCAGCACGTGCGCCGCCGGGTACGGCTTGAAGGAGGCGTTGCGGCTCTCCCATTTGTCGCCGAGGCCGTTGGTCACGCGGCCCAGATCCCTGGCAGTATCGGGATGCTGCAGGTGCGAGGCAAACAGACCGAACCGGCCCTCGAGGACGGTCGGCGGCCCGGTCACCCCCTCGTGCGCGAGCGTGGCCGCGGCGATGCCGCTCTGCGCCGCGAAGCCGGAGTGCAGGAACTTGGACTGCGTGCCATCGACCCAGCATTCGAGCAGGCCGGCGGCCACGCTGCCGCAGATCCCGGCGGCACGCGCCATCGCCTCCCGGTCGCTGCCCAGGAGCTTTCCCGCCAGATACGTGATGCCGAACGGCGCGAAGAGACCGGTGGGATGAAATCCGCGCCGGTGGAACTGGCCTGGAGCAACGCTCCCGACGCGCGCAGAGATCTCGTTGGCCAGCGCGATCGCAACGATCGCGTCGCGGCCGGAGACGGGCCGGCTTTCCGAGAGTGCCAGCGCCGCCGCGACCGCGGGGCTGCTCATGTGGACGATCGATTCGTTGTGCGTGTCGTCGAACTCGAGCGCCTGAGCGAACGAGGCGTTGGCGAAGGCGGCCGAGGATACCGAAACCCTGTCACCCGTGCCGAGAATGCGTGCGGGACCTGGCGGCGACAACGCCATCGCCGCGGCGCGGGTCGAGCGGCCGAACGGAGTGTCCGACCCCGCCAGCGCCAGGCCAAGGACGTCCAGCACCCGCAGCTTGGTTGTCGCGACAACGTCCGCGGGCAGGTCGTCGAAGGTGAGATGGGATACCCAGGCCGCCAGGCATGCCGCCAGCGGCTTTTCGACATCGCTCAGATGACCCAAATGCGCAAGCATTATGTCGCATGAACAAGCTCCGCTGCGCGATCCTGGACGACTACCAGCAGGCGGCTCTCGGCTCCGCCGACTGGAGCACGCTGTCCGCATCGGTCGACGTTCGCGTGCTGCATAGGCACGCCAGCGACGAGGAACTGGCGGCGCTGATCGGCGATTGCGAAATCGTCGTCCTGATGAGGGAGCGCACGCCATTCACGCGGTCGTTGGTCTCCCGCCTGCCGGCGCTGAAATTGATCGTCACAACGGGAATGCGCAACGCGGCAATCGACCTGGACGCCGCGCGCGAACAGGGCGTGACCGTCTGCGGCACGGCCAGCCGCGCGGAGCCCCCGGCGGAGCTGACCTGGGCGCTCATCCTTGCGCTCGCGCGCAGCATCGCGCAGGAAGCCGGATCGTTTCGCGCCAATGGGCCATGGCAGAGCACGGTCGGAGTGGACCTGCATGGACGGACGCTGGGCGTGCTCGGCCTCGGCAACATCGGCAGCCGGGTTGCGCGCGTGGGTGTCGCGTTCGGCATGCGCGTGGTGGCGTGGAGCGAGAACCTGACGCCAGAGCGCGCCCACGACGCCGGGGTTGAGCTCGCCTCGTCGAAGCAGGATCTGCTCGAACAGAGCGACGTCGTCTCCATCCACCTGGTGCTGAGCGCGCGCACGCGTGGTCTCCTCGGCGCAGCTGATTTGCGCCGCATGAAACCCACGGCCTACCTGGTCAACACGTCACGCGCCCCGATCGTGGACCGGGACGCGCTCATCCAGGCGCTGCGGGAAGGATGGATTGCCGGTGCGGGCCTCGACGTATTCGAACAAGAGCCGCCTTCGGCGGATGATCCGTTGCGAACGCTGCCGAACGTGCTGGCCACGCCGCATCTCGGCTATGTCTCGCAGGAGAATTACAGAACCTACTACGGGCAGGCGGTCGGGGATATCGCGGCGTTCCTGAAAGGCGCGCCGATCCGAGTGTTGAATACGCCATGACCATGAAGAGGTATCTGCTGTCACTGCCCGAGCGGCTCGTGCGGTCCGTCTTCGGGCTCGGGGCCGGCATCGCGCGCGAAGTCGGAGAAGTGGTGCTCCCCGAGCGTCTGAAGCAGACGCAGCTCTATCAGAATCTGGTGGATACCACGCTGCGTTTCCTGATCGAGCAGGTGGGTCAGGTCGATGGCGTGTATTCGGCCGATGCGCCGCTGCCGGCGGACTTTCTCAAGCGGCGGACAGCGGGCAACGCGATCGAGGCGCTTGGCATCGTGGCCTTCCGTGCCTCGCCGGTGTGGGTGCTCGCGGCACTGGCCGACGTCTGCGGAATGGGCCGGCAGCTGATTCCGGAAATCGCCGATGCGCTGAAGGCGCAGGGACTCCTCGATCGCGGGACGACGTTTTCGAGCGTGGACGAAATGCTCGACGGGCTCGAACGGACCTCGTCCCGATTAGCGGGAACGGTCAACACGCCGCCGCTCGACGTGGCCACGCTGCGCGAGGAATGGCAGGCACTCCGCCAGGATGTGCGCCGACTGCAGCCGCAATCGCTGCCGTCGCCCGCCGTCGTCGGCGACGTCTGGCGCCTGCTGCGGGATGAGTCCGAGCGGCAGCAGCGTTCGGTGTTCGAAACGTCCTCGATGATGGCGGTCTCCGCCATCAAGTGGGTACCTGAGGGCGCGCGCTGGCTATCGGCGTCGGTAACCGTCGGCGCGGCCCGTACCGGACAGCTCATGGGTGCGGCGTTGCTCGATCATTACCGCTCGACGCTGAATGAAATCCGGGAGACCGGCTACGCCACGTTTGCCGCCCGTCAGCTTGGCCCGTATGTGCGCGCCGCCGTCGGGCAGTTTTCTCCGGAGCGAGTGACGCTGACCGAGCGACTCCTCGCACGGCGAGGCAAATCGTCAGCGCCCCCTTAGCCCCTCCGTCAGCTCGATCACTGTTCCCCATGGATCGAGGATCGTCGCGGTCGCTATGCCATCCGCGTTCCTCCGGTACGGCGCCTCGAACTTCACGCCCATCGACTCGAGGCGTTCGCTGAACGCTTCAAGGCCGGTGATCTCGAAGCCGATGTGCTCCAGCGTACGACCGCGCATCGGCGCCGATGTCCGCCCGCCGCTGAAGTTCAGGTTGATGCCGGGGAGATCGACAGCGTCGTAGTTCGACCGCTTGCCGCCAATGCCGCCGAACATCCGCGCATACCAGGCTTTCGCCGCGAGATGTTCCTCGCCGGGCACGTAGAGATGCACGTGATGGAAAGCGATCGGGACGCCAACGGGTCTGTTGTGGCGATCCGAGCCGGCCGCGTGCTTACCCTCGTCTGGCGTGAAGGTCAGATTGAGCGCGGCATCCTCGAACAGCTCGACGCGCTCGCCCTCCGGCGTCGCTGTATTCCCGACGCCGGGAAAGCCGGCGAGACGTTGCACCTTGATGCCGGTTTTTTCAAGTGCGGCAAATGACGGAACGCGAAACGCGATGTGGTTGACCACCGCGCCTTCGGACGTGCCGGAGTACTCGCCTTGCGTCAGGACAACGAATACGTCCTGGAACCGCACCGCCTGATTCATCCCGACGCGCACCGGTTTGCCGCCCAGCGATTCCCAGAACGCGACGTTCGCGTTGACGTCCTTCACGCGGTAATGCAAGTGGCCCATGGCGACACCCGTTTGATTGGGCGACGCGAGCTGCGCAGCGACTCCGTCTGCGCTCACCAGGAGGCCGGCCAAAAGCAAAGCGGTGCGCATGGACGGTGATCTTAAGGCCAGGGAGGTTAGGGAGTTAACGGTTTTACAGGAGGAACGAAGGAACGAAGACGAACGGAGGCCGTTCACCGTCACGTCCCCATCCCGATCCCCTCCGTTCGTCTCCGTCCCTCCGTTTCTCCTGTGAGACCGTTTCCTCCGTCCCCTCCGGTCGCTCAACCGTCCGACAAGCGGTCTGCGGAGTCCTATATGCAGTCAGAGCCGCGCGGCGTCGACCACTTGAAGACCGCGGTCCGACGAACGGATCCCGGGACTATTTGGGCGAGCGCCCAGGGAGGCATCCGTGCAGGCTCGACTTCTCATTTCTGCAACGCTGTTGGCCCTTGTCGCCGCGGCTGCGCCGCATGCGCAGCAGGCGGCGGCTCCGGAGCCGTCACAGTTACCGGTCACACGCGTCGTTCTCTACAAGAGCGGGGTCGGGTATTTCGAGCACCAGGGCTCCGTGACCGGGTCGACCGAGGTCGCGGTGCAGTTCACGAGCGGCCAGCTCGATGACGTCCTGAAATCGCTGACCGCGCTGGATCTCGACGATGGGCGGATCTCGTCCATCGGCTACAACTCGGTTGCGCCTCTCGAGCAGCGCCTCGACGCGCTTCGCCTGCCCCTCGGCTCGCAACCGGACCTTTTGCAGTTCTACAACGCGCTGCGTGGCGCGCGAGTCGAGGTTCGCAGCGGCTCGTCAACGGTCACTGGGCGACTGCTGGGAATCGAGCGAAAGCCGGCTCGCGACACCACGTCGGAGCCAACCGACGTCCTGACCGTCGTCTCGAATGATGGCACCGTGCGCACGATCGTTCTGCGACCGACGGTCAGCGTGCGCATTGCGGAACAGGATCTGCGAGAGGACGTCAGCCGTTACCTCGCCGTGGTGGCGTCCGGCCGCGATCAGGACATCAGGCGAATGCGGCTGATGGCCACCGGCAACGGTACGCGGCGGTTACTGGTCAGCTATATCAGCGAAGTTCCGATCTGGAAGTCCACGTACCGCCTCGTGCTGCCGCCGAACCAGGGCGAGCCGGCGGTGCTTCAGGGCTGGGCCGTCGTCGACAACACGGTGGGCGCCGACTGGACGAACGTGGAATTGTCGCTGGTCGCGGGCGCGCCACAGTCGTTCATCCAGCGGGTGTCGCAACCCTATTACGCGCGCCGTCCGGAAGTGCCGCTTCCCGCCGCCGTGCTGCTCAACCCGCAGACGCATCAGGCCACACTGCAAACCGGCCAAGGGGTCGTCCGTGGAATCGTCAGGGATGGCGCAGGCGGCGTGCTGCCCGGTGTGACGGTTGTCCTGAGGGATCAGGATCGACGAGTGGTCGGCCAGACGGTTACCGGCACCGGTGGCGAGTACAGCATCGAAGCCGCCCCGGGCAGTTATCAACTCGTGATGACGCTCGATGGATTCGGCATCACCGGCCGCGACGTCACGCTCGGTACCGGAGCCGTGAACATCAACGGAACGATGCGCGTCGGCGGTGCGTCCGAAGCGATCATTGTCACTGGTGAGACGCCGGCCATCGATGTCCAGAACGCGCGTCAGTCGATGATCGGCCGAAGTGGCGGCTTCGCGGTCGGCCCGGCGGCTCCGGCCCCGCCCGCGCGTCCGGCTCAGGATGCGTTCGTGCGGCTCGCCGGAACGGCAGTTGCCGCCGAAGGACAGGGCCTCGGCGATCTGTTCGAGTATCGACTGACGCAGCCCGTCACCATCCGCACGAACCAGTCGGCGCTCGTTCCGATCCTCAACGGCCGTGTCGCGGCCGAACGCGTGTCGATCTGGAACCGTGTCCCCGGAAACGGGCGACCGCTCCGGGCGATCTGGCTGACGAACGCGACGGGGCTGACGCTCGACGGTGGGACGCTGACGGTCATCGAAGCGAACGCGTTCGCCGGTGAAGGATTGATCGAACCGCTGAAGCCGTCCGAAAAGCGGCTCATCTCCTATGGAAGCGATCTGGCCGTCATGGTCGACGCGCGCCTCGACGAGTCCTCGGGCCGGTACACGCGCGTGATCGCGCAGAACGGCGTCGTGATTGCCGAGGAGGAGAACCTGCAGCGCTGGGTCTATCGCATTCGCAACGAAGACGCCGCCGCGCGCACGCTGGTCATCGAGCACCCGATCCGTCCTGCATGGACGCTCACAGGCGATTCCGCGCCGTCAGAAAAGACCGCGACGGCCGCTCGCTACCGTGTGCCGGTCGCCGCCAGGGCGGAAGGTTCGCTGCGGGTGACGGAACGCAACGTCGGCGAGACGCGATTCTCGATCGATCGCGTCGATGAACGATTGATCGCCACGTTCGGCCAGCGCGGTGTGTCGGTCGACGAGCTGCGCCGGGTTCTTCAGCCGGTGATGGATGCGCGCGCGCGGCTGGCGGCACTCGAGCGGCAGCACAACGAGCTCTCGACGCAGGTTGCAGGCATCGGGACCGATCAGGAACGGGTGCGCGAAAACATCAAAGCATTGGGCGGCAGCCGGCAGGAACGATCGCTCGTCGAGCGCTACACCCGAGAGTTGACCGCGCAGGAGAATCGGCTGCAGGAGCTGCGGGCCGAGATGGCCAAGGTCGCGGCCGCCCGCGAGGTGCAGCGCACCGAACTATCGGCGCTGATGCAGAAGCTGACGTTCGAAGTAACGGTGAAGTGAATGGGTCGGTTGCCGCGAAGCTAAGGCCACGGGGTCTACGGAGGGAACGGATTCACAGGAGGAACGAAGGAACGAAGACGAACGGAGGCCGTTCGGCGCGTCGGACGGGTCCCCGTCACGTCCCCATCCCGATCCCCTCCGTTCGTCTCCGTTCCTCCGTTTCTCCTGTGAGACCGTTTCCTCCGTCCCCTCCGGTCCCTCAGCAATCAGCGTGAGGAGGCGGCGGCAGGCTCGATCTTCAGCAGCGCGCCATTGTCTTCGTCGGTCAGCACGTAGAGCAGGCCGTCGGGACCCTGGCGCACGTCGCGGATGCGCTGGCGGAGCTCGGTGAGGATCGGCTCGCGCTGGATCGGTCGTCCTTCGTTGAAGGTGATGCGCTGAATATGGCCGGTGCCGCGCGTGCGTCCTTCGAACATCGCGCCGACGAACGCGTTGCCCTTCCACGCCGGGAAACGATCGCCCGTGTAGAAGGCCATGCCGGAGATCGCGATCGACGGAATCCAGTACATGAACGGCGCTTCGAGGTCCGTCCGTGAGGTCTGTTCGCTGATCTTCTTGCCGTCGTAGTCGTTGCCGAACGTCACCAGCGGCCAGCCGTAGTTGCGCCCCGGCAGGATGACGTTGATCTCGTCGCCACCCAGCGGACCGTGCTCGTTCTCCCAGATCGCGCCGGTTTCCGGGTGCACGGCCAGCCCCTGCGGACTGCGGTGTCCGAGCGAATAGATTTCCGGCGCGTACTCACTCTTGCCGGCGAACGGATTGTCCGGCGGCACGCTGCCATCGTCGCGCAACCGAAGCACTTTGCCACCGTGGTCACGCGTGTTCTGCGCGCGATCCTGCTCCTGCCGCTCGCCAACAGTGAGGAACAGGAAGCCGTTGCGATCGAACGCCACGCGCCCGCCGTAGTTGGTGGTCGACTTGCTCCAGTTGTTGGCGACGAAGATCTCCTTGACGTCGTGGAGCCCCGTGCCGTCGAAGCGGGCGCGCGCCAGCGCCGTCGTCGTCAGATTGTCGTCACGAGTCTTCGTGTAGGTCAGATACAGCAGCTGGTTGCTGGCAAAAGACGGATGGAGTGCGACTTCGAGCAATCCGCCGAGTACCGCGGCACGGACACCCGGAACGCCGGAGATTGGAGTCGGATCGAGCGTACCGCCGCGAATGATGCGGAGCTTGCCGTTGCGCTCGGTGACCAGCGCGTCTCCTCCCGGCAGAAACGCGAGGCTCCACGGGTGGGACAAACCGGTGGCGACCGCCGAGACGCGAATCTGGTAGTCGGAGGTGAAGAGCGTCTGCGGAAGCGCCGGCAGCGGTGGCGAATTGCGCGGCGCACCCTGGCCGTTCAGAAGGGTGGTACCCGCGAAAACGATCGCCACCACCCCGATGCACTTCCTACTTACTTTTCCACTTCTTCCACTTTTCCACTTTTCCACTTGCTACCGGCCCTCCGGCAGCGCGAACGCGGTGATCGTCATGCCTGAGGGGATCAACACGTACTGACGTCCATCGAGCATGTAGGTCGTCGCCGCGGCGCCGTGGATCGGCGAGCCGGTCCGATATCTCCACAGCAGCTTGCCGGTGCGCGATTCAAAGGCGTTGAAGTAGCCGTCCTGATCGCCGGCGAACACGACGCCCGACGCCGTCGACATCACGCCCGCCAGCGATGACTGCCTGAACTTGTACTCCCACCGGATGGCGCCGGTCTTTGGATCGATCGCGCGCAGCGCGCTGTAGTCGGGCTCCGGCAGCTTCTCCATCCCCCCGCTCATGAAGCTGCGGCCGGGCACGGGCTCCTCTTTCCGCGGCGTGTAGATCGCGCACGTCTCGCGCGCCATGACGAAGAACAGCTGCGCGGCAGGATCGTAGGACGGCGGGTTGAAATTGGTGCCGCCGCGGTAGTCGGGCACACATTGCGGCTTGCCGCCCGTCGCCAGACCCAGACTGAGCACGATCGGCCGGCCGTCCTTGCCAATCTCGCGCGCCCACGACGTGCTGGTAAACGGCTTCCCGACCAGGAACTCCCCGGTCTGGCGATCCAGCGTGTAGAAGAACCCGTTCCGGTTCGCGACCATCACGACCTTGCGCGCCCGGCCATCGATCGTCACGTCGGCAAGCACGGGAACGTGATTCGAGTCCCAGTCGTGGGTGTCGTGCGGCGTGAACTGGTAATGCCAGCGCAGCTTGCCGGTATCGGCGTCGAGCGCCACGATCGAGGTGGTGTACAGGTTGTCGCCCTTCCGGTCCTCGCCGTAGTAATCGGGGTTCGGATTGCCGGTGCCCCAATAGAGCAGGTTCAGCTCAGGGTCATAACTCCCCGTTTGCCACGTCGCGCCGCCGCCGCGCGGCAGTACGACGGGGTCAGACCATGTCTCGCTGCCCGGCTCGCCGGGCCCGGGAATCGTGTAGAAGCGCCAGATGCGCTTGCCGGTTTTCGGGTCGTAGGCGTCGATGAAGCCGCGCGTCGGGATGTCGCCGCCGGCAATGCCGATGATGACCTTGTCCTTGACGATGAGCGGTGCCTGCGTGATCGCATAGCCAACCTTGAAGTCCTCGACGACCGCATCCCACACGACGCGGCCCGTCCGCCGATCCAGCGCGAGCAGGTGGGCGTCGAGCGTGCCGAGGTACAGCAGATCACCGAGGATCGCGAACCCGCGGTTCGACGCATTCGCCGCTCCGTAGGTCAGGCCGCCGGGCAGCGCGCGGCGATACCGCCACAGCTGCGCGCCGGTGCGGACGTCGATCGCCCATGCCGTGTTGTTGTTGCCGGTCACGTAGAGGACGCCGTCCACCTGGAGCGGCGTTCCCTCGAAGCCGCGGCCGGCAACCATGTTGTCGACCTGGAACGCCCACTGCGCGGCGAGCCGGCCGGCATTGGCCGGAGTGATCTGCGTGAGCGGACTGTGGCGGCGGCCCGTGTAGTCGCCCGAATACATCAGCCACCGCGTCGAATCTTTCAGACCAACGAGGTGATCCTGCAGCGTCACAGGTTTGAGCGGCGGGCTGACCGGCGCCGGGCGGGGCGGATCTGGTGGCGGCCCCGAGTTCGGCCCCTGCGCCGACACTTGAAGGATGCCGCCGGTCGCAGCGATGAACAGGACGACGACCATCCTCATCATTTCTTTTTCCCCAGGTACTCGGCGTCGGTCACCGGCGCACCCCACTTGATGTCACCGCCATAAATGGTCAGTTGCACGACGGAACTATCGGGCGCGGCGCCGTGCCAGTGCGGCACGTTGGCCTTGGTCAGAACGGGCACGTCCTTCACGAGCTCTTTGACCGGCTCGCCCAGCTCCTGGTAGAGCCCTCGCCCTTCTTCCGCCCACAGCATCTGCCGGTGGGTGTGCGTGTGCCAGTTGGTGCGCGCGCCCGCCTCGAAGCGGAGGCGTCGCGTCAGCATGCCGTCGATCGGTTCGAAGGCCACGACGCCGGTCGCGTTCGGATTCGGATTACCTCCCGCGCCTTGCGCGGGAGCCGCAGGCGCGGTGCCACGTTGTTGCGCGGCGAGGGTGACAGCCACCAACGCCACGAAGATCGACACGGGCAGCAGCGGGCCGTTCCATCGAACGAGAGCCATTGAGCCTCCACAGGTCCGGCTGAAGCCGGACACGACGTACGGTCGGGAGTCCGGAAGTTTACCTGCTTGTCACAAGGATCTCGCGAAGTTTCGCGCGATCGGTGGAAAGTTCGGCTGTGCCGGCCGGCGCGCCGTTCGTCTTGAGCATGTAACTGACGATGTCGGCGTACGCCTGCATGCCGAGGGTGTCCGGAGCCTCCTGCGGCATCGTCCGGCGAATGACGTCGAGCACATCGTCGGCGCTGGTCCGGTCGAAGCGGGCGAAGAACGCCTGGCCGACGAGGGCGGGGGCGTTCGTGCTGCCCAGCAAATCGTCGGCGTGACACTTGGCGCAGGCCTTCAGGTAGGCCTCTTCACCGCGCTTCGCCTGCCCCTCGGTGAACACGCTGTCCCAGATCGTCGATCGGGCATCCTGCGCGGCGGTCCGCGGCGCTCCGGCGCCGCCGGCACCAGGCTGTGTCGAGTCCGGTACGGGCATACCGCGATCGCGCATCGTCCGGCGGAGCAGCGCCGCGGCTTCCGGATAGCGCTTCAAGACGGCCGGCGTGTACTCGACGCCGTCGGCGGCGGTGAGCGGCGTCCAGCCCTTCTTGTTCACGACGTCCAGCTGCGCGCCCTTGTCGATCAGGAACTGCATCACCGGAATCGCGCCGCCGCGATAGACGGCGCCGTGCAGCGCCGTTTCACCTTCCTTGTCGATCGCGTTGACGTCGTTGCCGCCGGCCTCGAACACCAGCTTGACCGCCGCCAGCGCCTCTTCATGCGAGCCCGGGTTCTCGCCGGGCGCCCAGATGCCGACGCCCGCCGCCGCCATGAGCGGCGTCGTGCCGTTGTTCGTCGTGATGCGCGGATCGGCGCCGCACTCGAGCAGCACGCGCATCAGCGGCACATCCGCGGACTTCGCCGCCAGCAGGAACGGCGTCGAGCCGAGGCGATTGAGCATGTTCCTGTTGCCGTCGCGCGGCTCTTTCTTCTGCCGCGCGTTCACGTTGGCGCCTTTGGCGACCAGCTTGCGAACGAGGTCGAGGCTGTCGACTCCACCCGTGGCGACCGGCCCTGGCAGGTTGAAGCCGGCGTTGTGCCGTCGCGACCAGGCGATCTGGTGCAGCGCCGTCCAGCCCTGGCCATCGGCGTTGGGATTCGCGCCCCGATCGAGGAGCACCGACGCCAGCTCGTAGTGTGCGTTGATGGCCGCCAGTAGCAGCGCGGTCGTGCCGTCTGGAAGTGCCTCATCGACCGGTACGCCCGCGTCGAGCAATGTCGTCGCTGTACTGACGTGGCCGCCGCGCACGGCGAACAGATAGGGAGAAAACGCGCCGCCGCTGGATCGCTCCTTCACGTCGGCGCCGCGCTCGACGAGCAGCCTCACCACCGCGGCGTTGTTCTCCGCGGCCGCCCACATCAGCGCGGTCTGACCCTTCGCCGGATGCTTGCGGCGGAAGTCGGCGCCGCGATCGAGCAGAACGCGAACGGCGTCCACAGCGCCCGTTCGTGACGCAGTCATGAGCACCGTCTCGCCGTCCGGCAGCGCGGTATTCGGATTGGCGCCCCCATCGAGCAGGCGGGTGATGACCGGCACGCTGCCGTTGGTGGCCGCGAGCTGGAGCGGCGTGACGCCGTGCCGCGTCGCGGCGTCCACTTTCGCGCCAGCCTTCAACAGCGCTTCGACCAACGACAGGTCGTCGCGCTGCACAGCCCAGTGCAACGCCGTCGTGCCGTCGGGAGCCGCCGCATTGACGTTTGCCTTCTTCGTCAGCAGCCCGCGGACCGCCGCGGCGTCGCCGTTTCGTGCCGCATCGACGAGCGAGGCCTGCCCGTTGGCGACAACGCTCGCGAATGCGACGGTTGCCAGGATCAGCGGTATCCGCATCAGAGACCCGAGAGCAGTTCCAGACGCCCCGTGCTGTCGCCCAGCTTCTCCGCCGGCACGCCAACCTTGTCCAGCATCGACAGCAGAAGGTTCGTCATCGGCGTCTCCTGCTTGTAGACGATGTGGCGGCCGCCGTTGAGCTGGCCGGCGGCGCTGCCGACGAGGACGAGCGGCAGATCGTAGTGCGCGTGGAGATTCGGATTGCTCAATCCGGCGCCATAGAGGAACAACGAGTGATCGAGCAGCGTGCCGTCACCTTCGGGCGTGGACTTCAGCTTCTCGAGGAACCAGCTGAACAGCTCGGCCTGATAGGTTCCGAGCTTCGCGTACTTTGCCAGCTGATTCGGGTTGTCCTGATGATGAGAAAGCCCGTGGTGGCCTTCGGTAATGCCGATCTCCGGATAGGTGCGGAAGTTCAACTCGCGTCCGAGCATGAAGGTGACGACGCGCGTGACGTCGGCGCGGTAGGCCAGCCACTGCAGCTCGTACATCAGCTTCACGTGCTCGTCGAAGCGATCCGGAATGCCCGACGGCTGGTTCAGGTCGGGAAGGTCCGAGGCGTTGCGCTGCTCGACGCGCTGAATGCGGCGCTCGACCTCGCGCACGGAATCGACATAGTCGGTCACCTTCGTGCGATCCGAGGGGCCGAGACTGTTCTGCAGCCGGTTGAGATCGGCCATCACGGAGTCGAGGATGCTGCGGTTCTCGCGCGCGCGGGCCAGCCGCTGCTCGGACGTGCCGCCGTCGCCAAACAATCGCTCGAACACG
Organism: Vicinamibacteria bacterium; assembly: GCA_025938035.1. Next base: position 270 of record JAICQE010000058.1, on the reverse strand, counting down.
ATCCGCGGATTGTTTTCCGTCGGCAGCGGCGTCGTTGCCGTGCTCCACGACAGCGTGTTCATGTAGGCGCAGGCATAGCTGTTCTCGCACTGCCCGCCGAGGAAGTTGAGGTCGATGGCGAGCTCCAGCGACGGCAGCGCGGTGTCCCGGCCAATCTCGGCGGCCGCGATCTGATCCGCGGATACTCCGTTCCTGAGGTCAGCGCCTTCCGTCCGCTTGGGATGCACGCCGGTCAGCCAGGAGCTCGTGCCGCGCGTGTGGTCGCCGTTC
>JAICQE010000132.1 GCA_025938035.1 Vicinamibacteria bacterium | reverse complement strand
TCTTCCCGTACGCCCCCGCCTCCATCACCGCGCCGTGCGCCTTCACGGCGTCGGTGAGCTTCAGCTCCTGGCCGATCACCGGCTTCACCGATCCGTTCTCCAGCCCGGCGCCGATGGCGGCATGCGTCTGCTTCAGCTCCTCAGGCGTGGCGTTGAACATCGTCATGCCGAGGATCGTCCCGTCCTTGCCCATCATCTTGCGCGGGTCGATCTCCACGCGGCCGCGGTTGCCGATGACCATGATGCGGCCGTGCGGCGCCAGGATGTCGAGGTCGCGATCGAGGTTGACGTTGGCCAGCATCTCGAGCACGACGTCCACCCCGCGGCCGTTGGTCAGCGCCGGGATTTTCGTCAGGTACTCGGTCTGCCGATGGTTGAGCGCCTCGTGCGCGCCCTGTTCGCGCACTAGGCGCAGACCTTCGTCCGTTCCGGCCGTGCCGATCACGTACATCCCGTGCGCGCGCGCGATCTGCACCGCGGCGCTGCCGACGCCGCCGCTCGCGCCGTGGATGAGCACCGTCTCGCCGGGCCGCGCGTCGGCCTTCAGGAAGAGCGCCCGCCACGCGGTGCCGTAGGGCACGCCGATCGCCGCACCCTGTTCGAAGGTGGCACGGTGCGACAGCCGCTGCACCTGCCACTCTTCGGCGCGCGCGAGCTCGGCGCCGCCGCCGTCGACCATGTACGCGTACACGCGATCGCCGGGTTTGACTTTGCTGACCCCGCTGCCGACGGACTCGACGGTGCCAGCGATGTCTGCGTGCGGCGTGTAGGGAAGCTGCGGCTTGCGGGCGTACAGCCCCGAGCGGATATAGGTGTCAACCGGGTTGACGCCGACCGCGCGAACGCGAATGACGATCTGGCCGGGACCCGCGGACGGAGGCGGAACGTCCTCGATTTTCATCACCTCGGGTCCGCCGAATTCGCGTACGACGATCGCTCTCATGATCGGCGATTCTACGACGGGAACAGCCGTTCGAAGTTCCCTCCGAAAATGAGCGCTTCGTCTTCGGCGGTGTGTCCCAGCGCGGCGATGGCCGTCTTCTGCGCGTCGAACACAGGCTTCTGCCATCCACGCGGGAAGAACGACGAGTCGGTGCCGAAGAGCAGCCGCGATGCGCCGGCGACGGAGAGCGCGGTGCGGAACACGCTTTCCAGCGTCAGCCCGGGCGCGTAGCGGATCCAGCCGTTCGAGCTGGACGTGTCGAGATAGATGTTGGCGCACGTGTCCGCGGCCATCAGCGCTTCGCGGAACAGCCCGGCGCCGAAGTGCGGAATGATGAACGGCACATCGGGAAAGGCCAGCGCCAGCCTGACGACGCCGAGGGGATCGCCGAGGCGGAGATCGAACCGGCTCGGCAGGCCGAGTTTCTTCCGCACGCCCACCGACAGCACGCCGCAGTGGACGAAGACGGCCGTCCCGGCGTGCGCCGCGGCGACCGACACGATCTGCTGGATGCGATCGTCGTGCAGCGGCACGTGGTGCATCGCCGGAAAGAGACAGATGCCGCGCAGACCCAGCTCCCCGAGGGCCCGGCGGGCGCGCGCCGCCGGATCGCCTGCCGACGGGTCGAGCATGAAGAAGCCGACGAATCGCGAGGGGTGCCGCGCCACTGCCGCGGCGACGGAGGTCTCGTCGCTGGGAACGCTGGCAATCAGCGCGGCCCGGGCGACGCCATGCGCGTCGAGCTCGCGGACCCATCGATCGGCAAGCGTGAACGCGCTGCCCGGCGTTTCCCAGCCGAGCTCGTCGCACAGCGCCACCGCCTGCTGGCGGTTGACGTCTTCTTCCATCGCCTCCTGCAGCGATCCCCGCGGCGGGGGCGGTGCGGTGCGATCCAGCCGCTGCCGCGCCAGCGCGGCGAACAGCTCGGTGGAGAAGAAGTGGCAGTGGGTGTCGTTGATGATCATGGAATTCAGAATTCAGAATTCAGAATTCTGCATTCTAGAAAGTGAGCCTGAAGCCAACCTGTCCCACCCGCTGCTCCGGCTGTCCAACGTCGCCTGCATAGGCCGCAGGCTGCATGAAAGACAGGTTCGGCACGCCCCCATTCAGCCGGCGTTGTGCGAGCGCCAGCGACGGGTTCGTCGCGTTGAAGAGATTGAAGACTTCGCCGATGGCCTCGATCCGCACGGACCGGCCCAGCGAAAACGTACGGCTGACGCGCACGTTCAATTGCGAGACGCCGGCCCGCCGGCTGCAGTTCACCGTCTCGCAGGCGCCGCCTTCCTCGAACGTCGCGCGGTTGTCGGCACCGAGCCCGGTGTACCGGTACTGGAGGGCAGTCCGGTCGTTGGTCATGCCGTCGCCATTGAAATCGGCGCCCTCGAACGTATGCACCGGCAGCGCCGAGCGGTAGTGGAAAACCCCGGCGACGCTGATCGACCAGGGTGCCTGAACGATCCCGCTGATCGACACGAGGTGACGGGAATCGGTCCGCGCGGACGGACCCTGCTGTACCGGTCCGAACGGATCGTTGATGTCCTGAATGAGGTTTTGCGCCACTTCGTCGTAGGCGGTGCCGACGTCACTGGTTGCCGTCGCGATGGTGTACGACGCGCTGGTGTCCAGGCCCTGCGACAGACGGCGGCGGAGCGCCAGGATGAGGCCGTCGTAGCGGCTGCGGCCTTTGCTGAGCGCCGTCCGGAACGTACCGTCGCGCGGCGAGATGGCCACCCCGTCGAGGAAACGCTGCTGCAGCGGTCCGACGATCACGTTCGGCCGGACCCGCACGTTGAGGTCGCGGCCGTCCACCCCGACGTAATCGGCGCTGACGACCGTCGCGGCGTCGAACTGGTGCGACCACCCGATGTTCGTTTGCCGGGTGTACGGTTGCTCCAGCACCGGCGAAGCGACCTCCCCTACCGGGGCAAAGGCTCCAGTCACCGTGTTGCGGAACTCGATGGTGCTGAGCGGGTCGCCCACGCGGAAGTACGTTCCATCCTCCTTGCGAAGGCCGGTCGGTTCGGTGGCAGAAAACACCACGCCAGCTTGGAGCGCGTCGAACGCGGCGATAAGGACGTTCGATGAGAGGTAGCCCAGATCGGTGTAGAGCCCCCATCCGCCACGGATGATGTCGCGGCCATCGCCGAACAGATCGATGGCCGCGCCCAGCCGCGGTTGTAGGTTGTCGCGGTCCGGGCGCGGCTCCTTGCCGAAATCCTCCAGCAGCGTTCCGCCGAAACGGCCCGTCGTGCCGGCCTGCTGGATTGCCTGGAAATTCGGGTTGCCACTCTGATCGATCGGAAAGCCGCGCACGTAGTCCCACCGGAGCCCGAGGTTCAGCGTCACACGGTCCGACACACGCCAGTCGTCCTGGACGTACAGGCCGTACTGCTCGAGCGGGAAGTTGGCGGTCGGGTCGTTGCCAAACACCTGCACCTGCACGACCGGACCCGTCAGGTTCAGCTCGAGCATCGTGTACAGGCCCTGCATCAGCGTGCCCATGAACAGGCGCAGACGCGGCTCGTGAATCCAGCTCACGCCGCCACGCAGCTCGTGCGACAGCCCGGGACCCTTCGTCGTCGTCCACGAGACGTCGTCGCGGAACTGCCATTTGATCTGCTCGGTGCGCTGCGGCGCGAAGGGACTGGACCCGCCGCGGATCGACGAATTCAACTGAAACTGGAACGACGGTCCGTCCGTGCCATTCGCCGGCGTGTCGTTGACGAAGTCGGAGTACTGAACGACCGCTTCATTCAGTACGGACGGCCTGACCAGCCAGTTGTGGTTGACGTTGATCGAATCGAAGCTATTCGTAGTCGTCGCCCATGCCGAGTGGGCAATCGTCGGCGCCGCGCCGATCGGCTGCGTGTTGTGGTCGCGCCCATATCGAATCGCAAGGTACTGCTGCGGACTGACGGTGGCTGTCAGCTTGCCGGTGAACAGGTGCTGCCGCACGGGCACGTCGAAGATGCCTTCGTCCGCCGGAAACACGCCCAGTGTGTCGACGATCTGGTTGGTGTCCTGATGCGTCCGCTCGTAGGCGCCGAAGTAGTGCGCGCGGTTGAGGATGATCGGCCCGCCGAGACTGCCGCCGAACTGATAGCGCTCGTACGGCTGCGCCTCGACGTTCCTCAGCTTTTCGGTGAACGTGCGCGCGTTCAATGCGTCATCTCTCAGCAGCGTGAACCAGCTGCCGCGGCGCTGGTTGCCGCCGCTCTTCGTGACGACGTTGATCACGCCGCCGCCGCTGCGCCCGTACTCCGCGTCGAAGCGGTGCGAGAGCACGGTGAATTCCTGAATCGCCTCGAGCGGGAACATCTGCAGCAGCCCACCGACGGTGTCGTCGGTGTTGTCGCCGCCGTCCACGACGTAGTTGATGTTCCGGCCGTTGCCGCCGCTGATCTGCGGGCTGTATTGCGTGGACTTGGTCGAGTCGGTGTGAAATCCGACGCCAACGCCGGGAACGGTTCCCGCCAGGTTGGCGAATTGCCGCCCGTTCAGCGGCAGCCCTTCGATGCGCGCGAGATCGATCACCTCGCCCACGGCGGAGGAGCGTGGCGACACGAGCGGGACAGTCGCCGAGACGGTGACGTCCTCCGCGCGGCCGGCCAGCTCCATCGCGATGTCCAGCACGACGTCGCGGCCAATGCTCAGAGTGACCGCTGGAGCGCGGAAAGTGCGCAAGCCCTGACCGTCGGCGACGACTTCATAGGTGCCGGCAGGGAGGCCTGCCAGACGATAGGCGCCGGTCTGATCGCTCTCCGTTCTGCGTTCGAAACCGGTACTCGCATTCCGGGCCCGGACGGCGACGCCGCGTACCACGGCGTGCAGCGGGTCGGTGACGACGCCCGAAACGTCGGCCGTGGTCGTCTGCGCGCGAGTGGGTTCGGTAAGGGCGATCAGCGCAAGGACGATCGCGGCGTTCCAGAGGATTTTCATTGGGCGCACCAGTGTAGCAACTGCGCTCTCAGACGAGAACGCGCCCTTCGGCTCGCTTCGCTCGCTCAGGGCACCCTTCGACTCGCTTTGCTCGCTCAGGGCAGGGGTTACGATGTTCCCGTGAAGGTTCTGTGGGCGCTCTATGCGGCGGGAGCGATCGTGGCGATCTGGCGGACCGATGCCGCGTGGCCGACTCGTCTGGCAGTGGCAGTACTGTGGCCGGTCGGACCGTTGGCGTTTCTGGTGACGGTGAGCATTCTGCTCGCCGCCTCGCTGATCGCCTTTCCTGCCGTGGCTGGAGCCCTCGCTGTGGTGACCGCGATGGTTCTCTGGTGGTTCTTGCGCTGAGGCAAGGAAGCTGACGCGGGCGGTGGGAACGGACTGACGCGGTCGGTGTCAGATTGCACGACCGCATGCAGTCAGGAGGTCAGTATGGATCCCAAAAACGCGTCCGCCGGTCTGTGGAAGCGTGTCCTATTTACCGCCACTTTCGGATGTCTGGTGTGGGCCGCGACCGCAGCGCAAGCGGGCCAAGGGCCATCCCCCTCGCTGTCGTTCGAGGTTGCGTCCATCCGGCGGAATACTTCAACAGCGCCGATGAACGTACGCGTCGGCGAAGCCGGCCGGTTCACGGCGACCAACCTGCCGCTGCGGCAGCTGATTCGTTATGCGTACGAGCTGCAGGACTCGGAGCTGGTTGGCGGATCATCCGAACAACTCACCGAGCGTTTCGATGTCACCGCCACGCCCCCGCGCGCATCGTCGGTGCGTGAAGTTCGGATCATGGTGCAGGCGCTGCTGGCAACGCGTTTCAATCTGAAGTTACGCAGCGACACGCGCGAGCTGCCGGTCTATTACCTCGAGGCGGCGCGGACCGATCGGCGTCGCGGCCCTCAGCTCCGTCCCAGTACCGCGAAGTGCGACGTCTCCGCGGCCGGTGATTTCGGCGCGGCGAACGCCGACGCGTCGCGGACTTGTGGCTATCTGGGGCCGGCACCCGGCGCCTCGCTGGCGTCTGGCCGCTCGATGATGGCGCTGCGCGGGGTCACGATGGATGGGTTTGCGCGCCTTCTCGAAGGGCCGGTGCGGCGACGCATCGTCAACCGGACCGCCCTCGCGGGCACGTTCGACGGCGAATTCGAATTCAGCGCGGAACTTGGCCCGCCGCCCCCGCCGCCGGGAAGTCCAGACCCCCTCGATCGCCAGGCCCTGCCGTCGCTGTTCACCGTGCTGCCGGAGCAGCTCGGACTGAAGCTGCAAGCCGCCGTCGCGCCGGTGCCGGTGTTCGTAGTCGAGCACGTTGAGGCGCCAACCCCGAACTGACGTCTCTTATTGCCTGCCCGCACCGACCGCGAAGCCAGCCTCGTACCTCTGGTGCGTCAGTCTCGTCGTTCCGTATAGTGCTGGAGCAGCGACTGCTGCGAGTTGAACGGACCTGATCCGGACGGCGCGTGTTCGTAGTGTCCGGCAGCGGCGAGGAGCATGGCGCGATCGGTGTCCTTGAGATACGCGTCCAGCACCACGTCGCGCAGGTGCTCGAGGATCTCCGGATCGCGCACCGGCACGAGCGTTTCCACCCGACGATCGAGATTCCGCTCCATCAGGTCGGCGCTGCCGACGTACATCTCCTCCTGCCCCCCGTTCTGGAACCAGAAGATCCGCGAGTGCTCGAGGAACCGGCCGACGATCGAGCGGACCCTGATGTTGTCGCTGATCCCCGGAATCCCCGGCCGCAGGCTGCAGATGCCGCGGACGAGCAGGTCCATCGAGACACCGGCCTGCGAGGCGCGGTAGAGCACGCGGATCATCTGGTCGTCGGTGATCGCGTTGACCTTGACGATCATCCGCGCCGGCCGTCCGGCGCCCGCGTGCTCGGCCTCCCGCATGATCAGCTCGGTCAGCCGGCTGCGGAGCTGCACGGGCGCGACGAGCAGGCTGCGGTAGTCCTTCTGATTCGAGTAGCCGGTCAGGTAATTGAAGATCTCCGACGCGTCGGCAACGATGTCCGGGTCGGTGGTGAAGAGGCCGATATCGGTGTACACCTTCGCCGTCTCGCCGTTGTAGTTGCCGGTCGCGGTGTGCACGTAGCGCTGGATGCCGCCTTGTTCCTGCCGGACGACGAGGCACAGCTTGCTGTGCACCTTGACGTCGGGGAAGCCGTAGACGACATGGATGCCGTGCGATTCAAGCGCCCGGGCCCACAGGATGTTGTTCCGTTCCTCGAACCGGGCCTTCAGCTCGACGAGCACCGCCACCTGCTTGCCTGCTTCCGCCGCTTCGATGAGCAGCGGGATCAGCGGCGAGTTCTGGCCGATGCGGTAGAGCGTCATCTTGATCGCGACGACGTTCTTGTCGCGCACGGCCGCGCGCACGAACGCCTCGACCGAGCTGAACGACTCGTACGGATGGTGCACGAGCACGTCCTCGAAACGGATCTGATCGAAGATCTCCTCGGGATCCGCGTCGGCGCGCCAGAGGGTGTGCGGAGTGAACGGCGCGTACTTCAATTCGGGCCGGTGCAGCGCGTGGAGCTGCATCCAGTCGCCGAATCCCATGCGGTCGGCCGTCCGCGCCACCACCGCGTCGTCCGTGATCTCGAAGTTTTCCACCAGGATGTTGAGCACGCGCGGAGGCATGTCGGCTTCGACCTGCAGCAGCGACAACGCGCCGTGGCGCAGCTGCTTCAGGCTGCGGTCCACCGTCTCGAGCAGATCGTCGGCTTCCTCCTGATCGAACTCGAGATCCGCGTCACGGATCACGCGGAACAGATGCGCGCTCTTGACCTGCGTCCCCGGGAAGAGCTCCTGCATGTTGGCGCGGATGATGTCTTCGAGGAACACGAAGGCCTGCGAGCCGCCGGGCAGGAGCGATTCGGGGAGCGGCACGAATCGCGGCAGCACGTCCGGTACCTTCACGCGCGCGAATTTGGTGCGTCCGCCGTGCCGCACCACGACCGCGAAGTTCTTGCTCAGGTTCGAAATGAGCGGGAACGGATGCCCCGGGTCGAACGCCAGCGGCGTCAGCACCGGGCAGATTTCGCGCGAGAAATAGCTGCTCAGATGCTCGCGCATCGCCGACGTCCACTGATCCATCTCGAGGAACGAGATGCGCTGCGCGGTCAGGTCGCGGCGCAGCTCTTCCCAGACGCCCGCCTGCGCCTGCAGCAGCCGTTTCGCCCCCGCGCGCATCGCATCGAGCTGCTGCTCGGTGTTGTAGCCGTCGGGCGCGACGTCCTCGATGCCTTCCTGCAGCTTCTTCAGCGTGGTCGCCACGCGAATCATGAAGAACTCGTCGAGGTTCCGTCCGGTGATGCCGAGGAACTTGACGCGCTCGAGGAGCGGATGCGCCGTGTCGCGCGCCTGGTCGAGCACGCGCTCGTTGAACGCGAGCCAGCTGAGCTCGCGGTTGATATAGAGCGCCGGGTTCTTCAGATCGGCGGGATCGATTTCCCTCGCCGGCACAACGCGCAGAGGCGGACGCGCATTTCTCGCCTGGCGGCGGGGCGGAGATTGTCGTGGAGTCGTGACGGCTGTTTCTCGGGGTTCCATGCAGAGTGACCGAAAGCGCCGGATCCTAGCAGAGCCGTGTAACGCCGTCCTCCGCCAAAAAACTCTGCAGGAGCGATGCCGATCTTGCCCTCAGTTTTTGACGGGAAACATCCCGCGCGGACGCACCTCATCTGACGCGGCGAACAGCGCGGCCGTATGCGGTTAAGCCGGGCGAAAACACGAAAGGTAAGATGGTTTTATGGGGGTCATCCGGGGACGGGCGCTGATTTTCTGGGATCCGAAAGTCCCAGGCAGTAAGTACCGACGGAAGCTCGACGCCATAGATACGGACCAGATCACTCCAGCCGCGGACTGCGTTTCCGAGAGCCTCGCAACGCTCGACGAGCGCTGGAAAGCCGGTTCGTTTCGTTACTTAATGCCCGATTTCCGCGCCCGGGTGCACCGCGGCGAGACGTTTCTGGTCGCCGGGGATCGATTCGCCATCGGTTCGTCCCGCGAAATGAGCCCGGCCGGGCTCAAGGGGATTGGGGACGAAGCCGGTCACGAAATGGTGATCGTCTGCGGCAGCAACATGGGCGACATCTTCAGGCGCAACGCGCTGAACCTCGGCCTCCATGTCGTGCAAAGCCCTGAGGCTGTTGCAGATGCGCAGGACGAGGATCAATTCGAGTTCGATCCGGACACGCGGCGGCTGACAAATGTCACCAGAGGCCGAACCTACGAACCGATCCCGCTGACCGAAAAGGAAGAGGAAATCAGGCGTTCGGGCGGAATTGTCGCGGTCGGCCGCCGCGAACTGCCGGACGCCCGCGATCGGCCGATCGTCGAGTTTCCGGACCCGTCGCTGGCGCGTCGCATGACGGCGACCGAGCAGATTATCTGGGCCCATCGCGTGGACAAGCATCAGCGCGAGCTGAAACCTGGCGACACATTGCGTGTCTACGCCGATCTGCTGCCCGCTTCGGACGGCACGGCGCCGTTCGCCATTCACACGTTCCACCAGATCACCGCCGGCGTAACGGCTCATCCCCGCCAGGCCGCAATCGCAAACGATCACTTCGTCTTCACCGGGCGTGAAGACGACGAACGCCAGACGAGCATTGGGCGCGCGTTCGCCGCCGAGCACGGCCTGGTGCCGCCGTATTACGCGACGCCGGGCGATGGCATCTTCCATTTCTATTTTCCCGAGCAGGGCCTGGTCGCTCCGGGTCAGTTCATCCCCGGCGCCGACTCGCACAGCCGCGCCTACGGCGCATACGGAGCCGTTGGCATCGGCGTCGGCTCGACGACGCTCGGGTTCGGATGGGCGACAGGCTACGTCTACGTGACGCTGCCGAAGGCGAGGCGCGTGGCCGTCTCGGGCACGCTGCAGCCGTGGGTCGCAGGCAAGGACATCGTGCTCGAACTGCTGCGCCGATGGGGCGCGAAGCAGTCGCAGGGCATGTCTGTCGAATTCGTCGACGCCAATGGTCAGCTCCCGATCGCGTATCGCAACACGATCGCCAACATGATGGCGGAAGGGGAGGCGTGGAACGGCATTTTCCCGGCCGATGACGTCACGGCTGCGTGGTACGCGTCGAAGCGAGAGAGCACGCTGCCCTATCCCTTCGTGAGCGGCGGCGCGTCAGCGCAGTACGCGCTCGACGAAACGCTGTCGCTCGACGAGATCATCCCGCTCATCGCCAAGCCGTTCAGTCCCGGCAATGCGTTCCCGGCCGAGGAAGTCGCGCGCGAGCGCATCACGTTCGACAAGGCGCTGATCGGATCGTGCACGAACGGCAGCTATGACGATCTGCTGCAGGCGGCGCTGGTGATTCGCGCCGCCCGCGCCGCGGGCTTCACGCGCTCCGCATCCGTGTTCGTGGTGTTCCCGGGGTCGGGTGGGGTCGGACGCCAGATTGAACGGCCGGATCCGCGTCTTGGCGGCGAGTCGATCGCGGAGGTCTTCCGATCGGTGGGCGGCGAGATCCGCCAGTCGTGGTGCGGTCCGTGCTTCGGACAGGGTCCCGATGCGCTGCAGCCCGGCCAGCGCGCCATCACGTCGTTCAACCGCAACTGGCAGAACCGGATGGGTGTCGGCGGAGAGGGCTACCTCGCCAGCCCGGCGATCGTCGCCGCATCGGCGCTGGCCGGCTACATGGCGCCGCCGTCGGAGCTTGGGCTGAAGTGGGATGCGGAGGCTTATGCCGTGTAATTCAGAATTCAGCATGCAGAATGCAGGTCGTGCCTGAATTCTGAATTCAGCATTCTGAATTCCCTGAATCCACCTACACCGGCCAGCTCCGCGGCACTTTCACGACATACGTTCCCGCAATCTTGTCGTGCCATGCCTGCCGTTCGGGGTCGCGAAAGATCCAGAGCGCGCCGAGAGCGAAGACCGCCAGCGAAAAGATTCCAGCAAGGGCGCGAACCAGTGAGTCAGCAAAACTGAGCGCCGTTCCATCCATTCGAACGAGACGGATCTGACAGACGATGCCGCCGAACGTCGTCTGCTTCCATGTCCAGAACACGATGAAGTAGATCAGCAGCAGCGGAAAGAACTCGGGTCCCTCGAAGACATCCATCGTCGAGAGCACAATCGTCGAGACACCGACCAGCACGACGTCGACGAAGAACGCCGCCAGCCGATCGCGAAAGAGCGCCCGCGGCTGCGCCACGAGCAGTCCTGACGCCGCATAAGCCGGTGCCGCATAGCCGACGGCGTAGGGAGGCGCGTAGGGCGCGCTACCCACCGGCGCGGCCGGCGCGGCGATGGGTGGAGGCGCCGTGGGTATTGCGGCTGCCGAGCCATCGAAGGCCGCCGACGGCGCGCTGGCCGCCGGTGGCTGCGAATACGTGGGAGGAGGTGGCGCCGCCACAGGTGGTGGAGGCACCATCACCGGTGCGGCCTTCGCGGGATTCTCGCGGCGATAGGCCGCCATGAAGGCGAGCGCTGACGAGCCAAGTCCGAGCACCCCGGTAATCCCCCAGGTGATGATGCCGACGACGGGAATGACGTAGGCGATCGTCAACACCGCGAAGCCGATGACGAACGACCGGGCACCGTGCGCACGGGTGCTCTCCGGGTCTTCCTCGACCGCGGTCATCCCGATCCATCGTGCGACCGCCACCTTGCCGATGACCGCGCCGGCAATTGCCGCGCAAATGACAAACGGGACGACGGCGATGCCGATGATCGAGACGGCAAGCAGCACGCAGATTGGTCCGATCAGCAGGAGCACCAGCAGCCCCGCACCGAACGCCGTCAGCGGCCGGCTTCGCAGCGTGCCCGCACATGCGCGAACGGGCCGGTCGAAGATCAGATTGAGCGCGGCATACAGCAGGAAGAAGAGCGAGACGATGCCCCACACCCAGGGGAAGTCCGGCACGATGAGGCGGCCCCACACGAGTCCGCGCGACAGGTAAGGCGCCACGGCGTTGAGCGAGCCGCCGAGTATTCCGGCGCCGATGACGACTTGTTCTCCGCCGACCGCGAATTCGGCCGGGGCCTCCAGCGGGCCTCCGATGATGACGAGGTCGCGGCGTGCGGTGGCGCCCGGTTGCACCGTCACGGTGCCCCCGACGCTGACGAGGTCGCCGTCGATGACCGCCGTGCTCTGGATGCGGGCATTGCCGAAGTAGACGTGGACGTCGCCGGTCACGCGTCCGGCAATCGTCGCGTCGCCGAAGACGACGATGGCATCGCGCACCACGTCGTTTGGACCGACCGTGAGGTTCTGACCGAGCCGCATCGCGTCTCGTGAGCGCCCCCACAGCTCGATGTCCTGGTCGGTCGGAAACTGATCGTCGTAGCGCGGGGTGTCGATCGACAGCGTCGGCGGTTCCGCCGGCGGCGGCGCTCCGCGTCCGCGCCGGGGTGTGGCCGGTTCGGCTGGTTCAGGCACCTGCGGCGCATCGGCGCCCTGCGGCGCCTCCGCCGCGGCGAGCACGTATTGCGCGCGTATCCGCTCCTGCCACGCCCGCGACCGCAGGTAGTCCGCGCGCGACTTCTCGCGCACGAATGCGCCCACCGTAGCGACGCTGATCACGCCGGAGAAAACGACTCCGAGAGCCAGCGCCGCGATTATCAGTTTCCTTTTCATCGAAATGCCCTTCCGAAGACCAGATGATTGAGAGCCGTTCCGAACACCGCGCATGCGGCGCACATCAGGGTGATGAGAGCGAACGCCCAGGGAACGACCGGCGCGAGGAGCGTCCGCCACACCACCCGCACCGCCGTGGTGGCCACCTCGACCTCGCGCGCCGACTCGGCGACGTCGCCGCGCACGTTTGCGACAAAGGTCAGCGCCATGACCGCGTCGCGCAGCTGCGGCAGCAGCACGCTGCCGGTGGCGACGACCCCGATCAGCGCCAGCGCTGACGCGAGCTGCCAGCCAACCGGCCACTGCAGCCACGCGCGCGTGTACCACGGCCGCCGCGCACGCTCTTCGACCGCCGCCATGATGCGCGGCAGCAGCGCGCGCGGCGCGCGCGGGGGCGGCAGCGCCCGCAGTTCCCGATCGATCAGCCGTTCGAGATCAGCGGGATCCATGCTGGTCTCCGTAGTGGCCGGCTTTAGCCGGACCCTGCAGGCGCCGGCGCAGCGCTTCGCGGCCGCGATGGATGTCGGTCTTGACCTTTGACAGGGAGGTACGAAGGGCGCGGGCGATCTCCTCGTAGCTGGCCTCTTCGAAGTGAAAGAGGACGAGCGGCACACGCTGGTGCGCTGGGAGCTCGCGGAGCGCCTGCTCGAGCCGTTCGCGGTCGTCTGCGCGTTCGAGGTCGCGCGCCGGCGAGTCCGGGGCGCGGAGCGATGATTCGTAGCCTGGCTCGGCTTCGCTGTCCGAACTGCCGAGTTCGCTGAACAGCCGCCACCGCGAGCGGTAACGGGACAAGTGGTTCAGGCAGGTGTTTCGCGCGACAGTCCTCAACCAGCCCGCCGCGCCGGGGCTCGAGCTCAGCGTGTCGAACTGCTCGAATGCCTTGAGAAACACCGACTGCACCACGTCTTCGGCCTCTGCAGGATTACCCAACAGCCGGACGGCTGTGGCGAAGACCATGTCCTGATGCGCCCGGACGAACGCCTCGAAACGCTCAACGTCCGTCATGGCCCTGGCATGGCCGCT
>JAICQE010000208.1 GCA_025938035.1 Vicinamibacteria bacterium | reverse complement strand
GGCAGGTTGCCGCTGACCTCTCGCCAGGAGGCGCCGGCGTCGTCGCTGCGCATCACGTCCCAGTGCTTCTGCATGAACAGGACATCGGGGCGAGTCGGGTGCATCGCGATGCGGTGGACGCAGTGGCCGACCTCCGCTGCCGGGTCAGGAATGTATTGCGAGCGCAGGCCCTGGTTAATCGCCGTCCAGCTCTGCCCGCCATCGTCGCTGCGGAACGCGCCGGCGGCGGAGATGGCGATGAACATCCGGTTGGCGTTCGTCGGGTCCAGCAGGATCGTGTGCAGGCAGAGACCACCAGCGCCCGGCGTCCACTTCGAACCCGAGCCGTGACCGCGCAGGCCCGGCATTTCCTGCCACGTTTTCGCGCCGTCGGTGCTGCGGAAAAGGGCGGCGTCCTCCACGCCCGCATAGACAACGTCGGGGTCCGTCAGTGAGGGCTCGAGGTGCCAGACACGCTTGAATTCCCACGGATGCGGCGTCCCGTCGTACCACTGATGCGTTCCGGGAACGCCTTCGTAGGCGAATTGATTGCCAGCCGGCTCCCACGTCTGGCCACCGTCGTTCGAGCGCTGAATGACCTGCCCGAACCAGCCGCTCGACTGCGACGCGTAAAGACGGTTCGGGTCCGCCGGAGATCCCTTGATGTGGTAGATCTCCCATCCGCCGAAATGCGGTCCGCTCACATTCCAGCGATCGCGCGTGCCGTCGGACGTGAGAATGAAACCGCCTTTGCGGGTACCCACGAGAACTCGAACGCTGCTCATCGCGCCTCCTGCTGCCGTCAGTTAACAGCCGTCAGTTGTCAGTTATCAGACGCCCGGCGTCTGATACCTGTGCGACGTCTGACACCTTTGCAGACATAGACTCCCGGGCGGCGGGAAAATCATCGGTCAACGGCAGGCCGAACAGCGGGAACAGCCGTTCGGTGTCGAGGAACGCGTTCCAGGCCTTGATGGTGCTGCCGTCGAGCTCGAGGATCGTCAGCGACCAGCCGCGGTAGCTGCCATCCGCCTGGCGGCGATATTGGGCAAATGCGGGCGAGCCGCACGCCTCGGTCCGCACCAGGCGCGAGCCGCGGCATCCATTGCCGCGGCCGAGCAGCCACGCGCGGATGGCCTCCGGACCCTGCAGCCAGAGCGTGTAGGGCGGCATCGACAGCGTCGCGTCCTCGCGCATCAGCGCAACGAGCGCGTCAACGTCGTACTCATGGAACGCATCGACATATTTCTCGAGCAGCTCGGCTTGTGATTCGGAGAGCGGGTCGCCTTCGGCGGAGACGTTCTTCGCCGCGAGGGTCGCGCGCGCCCGCTGCAACGCGCTGTTGACCGCGGCCACCGACATCTCGAGCGAGGCGGCGACCTCCTGCGCCGACCAGCCGAGCACCTCGGAAAGCAGCAGCGCCGCCCGTTGACGGGGCGGCAGATGCTGCAACGCCGCCACGAATGCCAGCCGCGTGCTCTGGCGAAGCGCCGCCTTCTCGAACGGGTCCGCGTCCGGCGACAGAAAACGCTCGTCCGGAATCGGCTCGAGCCAATGCGTTCGCGGCCGTGTCTGGAGCTCGTCCTCCACGGTGCCGACCGGGCCTTCCTCGATCGGCCGCGCGCGCCGCGATTTCGCCGACAACGCGTCAAGGCACACGTTCGTGGCAATTCGATAGAGCCAGGTCCGCAGCGAGGCGCGGCCGTCGAAGCGATTCAAACCCTTCCACGCACGGACCATGGCCTCCTGGACCGCGTCTTCCGCGTCGAAGGCAGATCCCAGCATTCGATAGCAGTGGCCGGTCAGCGCGGCACGATGCAATTCCAGGTCGGTGATATCGATGGCGGACACGATGCGAGCCCCCTATTTCCCCTTCAAGGGTGCCTTACTCTCGACGCGATCAACTCGGCCAGAATCTCATAGCCGCGATCGGTGTAGTGGCAGCAGTCGTCCTCGTACACCGCAGCGGTTTCGCCATCGAACGCCGTGGTGCCGTCGACGAACTCTTCCCTCCCCGCGAACGCCGCCGCGGCGCGCGCCAGCACGGGATAGCCCTGCTCGGCCGGCTGCTTGAAAGGCTGTTCGTCGTTCAGCGCGATCCGCGCCTCTTCGTCGCTGAAGACGCGGCGGGTGAAGTATTGATTTGGCTGCAGCACGTGCAGGTACCGCACGCCGCGTGCTGCCAGCATATCGCGCATCAGCAGCGACGCGGCGGCCCAGCCTGCGGCAATATCCTCGTATACGGCCGTAACCGATTCGCGCGTCTTCATTGGCGGTGTCAGTACCAGAACGGACGAGGCGGGCGGATTCGACGGCAGTGCGTCGTAGCGATCCACCTCTTCTTGGTACCGGGTCATCGTAAACATGTAATACCGATCGAGCGCAAAGTGAACCGCCGCCACACGGCTGCGGCCCATCCGCTCGCTGAGCCTGTTCAACCGTGCCTTGTAGGCGCTGATACGCGCCAGCGCCTGCACGCGCGCAGGCGTCAGCGTCGCCTGATCGATCAGATTGAGCAGCGGGTCCACATGAATCGGGCTCGGCATCGAGATGTCGCGTCCGCGCTCGTGGCTTCGGGACCCGAGCGCTACCTCATTGAACCCGTCGATGTTGATCACCAGGTCGTACTGCTGGCCAAGCGAAAGGAAGTAGGCCAGCACGATCAGCTGTTGCGGCTGCTTGTACCCCTCATGGCTGAAACACAGCGGCACGATTTCACGCTTCGCAAGGTCAGCATCGCGCTGCAGCGCGGCAGCGAGGCGCGCCGTGCCGCGATCGCAGAAGGCCTGCGCCACCGACCCGCCAAAAATACCGACGAGATACTGCCGGTCGTTCGCACGCGTATACGGAAACGCCCGCTTCGATCCGAACCCGACGTTGTTCGTCTGCGGGCGAACGCCGGGCCGGTGAATCGGCCCGAAGTACGGGTGCAGGACGTCGGCGCTCAGCTCGCCGCGGCTTGTTTCAGGGAGCGCCGGAGGGCTCTCCCTGGCGGCGGTGTAGAAGAACGCGCCGTGCTGCACGTAGTAGAAGCCCACGGCGGCAATCTCGGCCAGGACGACGAATATCAGTATGTTGATCGCAATGAGCGAGAGGCGGCCCGTCGGCATCCGCTAATCTGGCGTGAAGCGGTTGGCGTAATCCTGTTTCCGGCCCGCGTCCTGCTGATCCTTGCGCAAGACCGCCCGGCCGACCACCAGAAGATCCAGATCGGTCCCCATGAAGCAGCGGAACGCGTCCTCCGGCGTACATACGATCGGCTCGCCACGTACGTTGAAGCTGGTATTGACCAGTACCGGGCAACCGGTGCGCGACTTGAACGCCTGGAGAAGCTGGTAAAAGAGCGGGTTCGTCTCGCGATGAACCGTCTGGACGCGTGCCGAGTAGTCGACGTGCGTGACGGCGGGGATCGTCGATCGGACGACATTCAGCTTGTCGATACCGAACAGACGCTGTTCAGTGTCGGTCATCGCACGCCGGTGACGCTCCTTCACATCGGCAACGAGGAGCATATACGGGCTGTCGTCGTTCAAGTCGAACCAGTCGCCGACGTCCTCGCGCAGAACCGCCGGCGCAAACGGCCGGAAGCTTTCACGATATTTGACCTTCAGGTTGAGCGTCTTCTGCATCGACGGCGAGCGGGCATCGCCGAGGATCGAACGCGCACCCAGCGCGCGCGGACCGAATTCCATTCGCCCCTGAAACCATCCGACCGCCTGGCCCGACGCCAGTGCGGCCGCCGTCTGCTCGATCATCGCGCAGTCGTCGGAGGCAACCTCGAAACGCCCTCCCGCCGATCGCAGCCGGCTCTCGATGTCCGCCTGCGCATACTCCGGACCGAGATAGCTGCCGGACATCCCGTCCGACGACCCGGCGGGCACTCGATCGCGGCCGTGATGGGCATGATACGCGGCGAGCGCCGCGCCGACGGCGCCGCCCGCGTCGCCGGCCGCGGGCTGGACCCAGATTCGCTCGAATCGTCCGTCGCGCAGGACCTTGCCGTTCGCGACGCAGTTGAGCGCCACGCCGCCGGCCAGACAGAGATTCGGCATCCGGAATTCCGTCGCCAGCGCACGCGTCAAGCGCAGCATGATCTCGTCTGTCACCGCCTGCACCGATGCGGCGACATCCATGTGAAACGGCTCCAGCCGCTCGTCGGCCTGCCGCGGGGCGCGGCCGAACAGCCGCGCAAAGCGCTCGTTGGTCATGCGCAGGCCGGTGCAGTAGTCGAAGTAGTCGAGGTCCAGCCTGAAGCTGCCGTCCGGCTTCACGTCGATCAGCGAATCGAGAATCTGCTGCGTGAATCGCGGCGTTCCGTACGGCGCAAGCCCCATCACCTTGTACTCGCCGGAATTGACCTTGAAGCCGGTGTAGTAGGTGAACGCCGAATAGAGAAGGCCGAGCGAGTGCGGAAAATGGATTTCCCTGACCGGCTCGAGCGTCTTGCCTCGGCCGACGCTGACCGACGTCGTCGTCCACTCGCCGACGCCGTCCATCGTCAGCACCACGGCCTCGGAAAACGGCGATGGATAGAACGCGCTGGCGGCGTGGCTCTGGTGATGTTCCGTGAAGAGGAGTCGCTCCGCCGGACGCATGAACCCGAGTCGCTCCAGCTCCCGGGCCAGGAGATCCTTCTGAAACAGCTTCTCGCGGATCCACAACGGCATCGCCATCGCAAAGCTGCGGTAGCCGCGCGGCGCGAAGGAGAGATAGGTTTCGATCAGCCGTTCGAATTTGAGGAATGGCTTCTCGTAAAAAACGACGGCGTCGATATCGTCCGGCGTCCCTCCCGAGTATTCGAGACAGAAGCGGACAGCGTTTACCGGGAACCGTGCGTCGTGTTTGCGCCTGGTGAAACGCTCCTCCTGGGCGGCAGCGACGACCTGACCGTCAACAACGAGCGCTGCCGCGCTGTCGTGGTAATACGCGGAGAGACCTAGGACTTGCACTGAGAGGGTAAGTCTATAGGTTCAAGGGGGTGAACGAGTCCTCCTGAACCTCCTGAACCACCATGAACCCCATTTGACCCCAAGGGCGCACTATCAAAACTGGTTGTCCATCGGTGACGACCCGCCGGACCTGGCTATCCAGTAACTCGTTGCGTTGGGGTCGGCGCGGCGCATTGCGGCAGGTCCCTTCCCGAGCAGTCGCATGACCAGTCCGAACGGCGTGACCACCAGATAGAAGATCGCCCCCATCACGATCGGGTTGACGATCCGATGCATCAGGAGGCCAATCCGCAGCCAGATCCGATTCGCCGGCCCCAGCGCTCGCGGCCACACAAGCGCCAGCCCGCCGAACAGGACGGCCACTCCAGCGGCCCACCACCGCGGCGGGGCGCCACGCCACATGGGCAGCAGCGCAACGATGGTGAACACCACGGCGAACACCAGACCGAACGATCGGTTGGACGGACCGACGACCTCTTCGTCGCGTGGCGATCCGTGAATGCTCATGGCTTCGGAGGATACTCTACGGGAAACTCCCAACGCCCAACCCCCAAAACTCAACGACGCGGCAGCGAGCGCCGGTGGGGAACGTGGGAGCTGCTTTGGGAGTTGGGAGTTGGAGCTTGGGAGTTGACGTCAAGGCACGTCCAGCCAACACACCCGGCCAGGTGCTCTTCGCGAGCATGGTCGGCACGACGATCGAGTTCTTCGACTTCTATATCTTTGCAACCGCCGCGGTGCTCGCGTTCCCCCGGTTGTTTTTTCCCGCCTCCGACCCTGCGGCCGCGACGCTGAACTCGCTCGCCACGTTCGGGCTCGCCTTCCTGGCTCGTCCGATCGGGTCGGCGCTGTTCGGACACTTTGGCGATCGGATTGGCCGGAAGACCACACTCGTGGCGGCGCTGCTGACGATGGGGTTTTCGACGGTGGCGATCGGGCTCCTGCCGACATACGAAAGCATCGGGGTGGCGGCGCCGGCGCTGCTGGCACTGTGCCGCATCGGTCAGGGACTCGGACTTGGCGGCGAATGGGGCGGCGCGGTGCTGCTGGCGGTGGAAAACGCGCCGCCCGGACGCCGTGCGTGGTACGGCATGTTCCCGCAGCTGGGCGCGCCGGTCGGTTTCTTCTTTTCCGCCGGCATCTTCCTGCTGCTGTCCGAGTACCTCACCGACGAGCAGTTCTTTTCGTTCGGCTGGCGGATCCCATTCCTTGCGAGCGCGGCCCTCGTGCTGGTGGGGCTGTATGTGCGGCTCACGATCAGCGAGACGCCGGTCTTCCAGGCGGCGATGACACGTGAGGAGCGCGCCCGGGTGCCGATCGCCGAGGTGTTCCGGCATCACTCGCGGACGGTCGTCAAAGGCATCCTGTCATCCCTCGTCACGTTCGTCCTCTTCTATCTGATGACGGTCTTCGCGCTCTCGTGGGGAACGACCGCCCTCGGCCACAGCCGTGGAGATTTCCTTATCAGTCAGTTGATCGGGGTTGTCTTCTTTGCCGTGACGATCCCCATCAGCGCCACAGTGGCGGAACACGGCCGACGGCAGACATTGATCTGGGTGACGGTCGCCAT
>JAICQE010000176.1 GCA_025938035.1 Vicinamibacteria bacterium | reverse complement strand
CTGCTTGATGATCGTGGCGCGCGGGTCGTACGACGTGTAGACGCGGTGGCCGAATCCCATCAGGCGGCCTTCGCCGCCTTTGACGCGCTTGATGAACCCCGGAATGTTCTGCACGCTGCCGATTTCCGTCAGCATCCGCAGCACGGCTTCGTTGGCGCCGCCGTGCAGCGGACCATACAACGCCGCGGCGGCGCCGGACATGGCGGAGTAGGGGTCCACATGCGAGCTGCCGATGCCGCGCATGGCGCTCGTGCTGCAGTTCTGTTCGTGATCCGCGTGCAGGATGAACAGCACCTCGAGCGCGCGCTCGAGTACGGGGTTGACGTGATATTTCAGCTCGGTCATCCGGAACAGCATGTTCAGGAAGTTGCCGGTGAAGCTCAGGTCGTTGTCGGGATAGACGTAGGGGCGGCCGATGCTGTGACGGTAGGCGTAGGCGGCAATCGACGGGACTTTGGCAATCAGGCGGTGGATCTGCTTCTTGCGCGACTGTTCGTCGAAGATGGCCTTGGCGTCGGGGTAGAACGTCGAGAACGCGGCGATCGTGCTGATCAGCACGCCCATCGGGTGGGCGTCGTACTGGAAGCCCTCCATCAGCTTCTTGATGTTCTCGTGGACCATCGTATGGAGGGTGATCTGCTTCGTCCACTCCTTCAGCTGCGCGTCGGTGGGCAGCTCGCCGAAGAGAATGAGGTACGCGGTCTCGAGATACGTCGAATGCTCGGCCAGCTGTTCGATCGGGTAGCCGCGGTATTCGAGGATCCCCTTGTCGCCGTCGATGTAGGTGATTCGGCTGCGGCAGGCGGACGTATTCATGAACGCGGGGTCGTAGGTGGCGAGCCCCGCATCGTCAGCCGCGATTTTGACTTGCCGCAGATCCGTTGCGCGGATCGTGCCGTCGGTCACCGGGACTTCGTACTGCTTGCCGGTGCGGTTGTCGGTGATTGTCAGCGTGTCGGCCATAAGAAGAGGGCGCGTTTCAGTCGTTGGTATCCGGGTCGGGCTCGTCGTGATCGTTGTCGGGATTCGGCACGGGATCACCGGCAACCCGGTAGCGCCCGTCGGCCCACCGCGCCAGGTCTTCGTTCCGGCACCGTTCGCTGCAGAACGGCCGCCACCGCACGTCGCGCGGCCGCACGCGGCACAGCACGCACAACGGCGGCTCGTCCATCCGAACTATTTTAGTGGTACCGTCCTGTCGACTGCCAGCAATCCCGCAGGGCGTCGCCGCTCGACGCGCTGCTCGCTCGCCAGTTCCAGCTTCACCGTCTTGCGTACCAGCTTTTCGAACGGTCCCAGATGGCGCGCGGTCGCCCACAGCTCGAGCTCGGCGTCGGCATTCGCGGCCGTGCGAATGCGCAGCGCCACGGCCTCGCCGGCGTCGCGCAGCTCGAGGCTGGAAATCACCTGGCCATGGCTGCGATCGAGGCTTTCCGCGACGCGCAGGATCGACGCCAGCAGCCGGACAGCACGCCGCAGCGAGGCCGGAAGCCCCGCGTATTCGTCGTGCGACCGTTTTGGCGTGTCGCGTCGGTGGTATCTGGCCACGAGCGCGATCACTTCGATTTCGTCGGGCTGGAAGCCGCGCAGGTCGCCGTTCTTGATCAGGTAGTAGGAGTGCCGGTGGTGACGGACGAAGCTGATCAGCCCGCCGATGTCGTGCAGCAGCGCCGCGAACTCCAGCCACTCGCGCTCCCGGTCGGTCATGCCGTGCAGGGATCGCGTCTGGTCGAACAGCGCCAGGGCGAGCCGCGCGATGTGCTGTGCATGTGCCGCGTCGTAGTTGCAGCGCTCGGCCAGCTCGATCGTGCTGCGCCGCCGGACGTCGGGGATCGCATCCACCCGCTCGATGCGGCGCTTGTTCCGCCGGACGTAGTCGAGCACCAGCCCTTCACGCAGCGCGAGATCGCAGAGTGTAAGCTCCTCGGCGCCCAGGCGCCGCAGGATCGTGTCGACCAGGACGGCGCCGGCCACCATCAGGTCGGCGCGCCGCGGATCGAGCCCCGGCAGCAGCAGGCGCTGTTCGATGTCGAGCCGGACCGACGTCTTGCGCAGCCGGCGTATCTGCTTGGCGGTGACCTGCAGGTTGCGCAGTTCGGACGGCAGCGTTCCGCGCGACATGGTGCTGGCGACCGCGCCGAGGCTGAGAATCGTCCCCGACGTGCCGATGACCCGGTCGAAGCCGGCCTCCGTGATCTGCGTGCAGTAGCGGTCGATTTCATCCTGGATGTGCTTCACCAGACGTCGCTCATTCCGATCCGACAGCGGGTCGCTGCGCACGAAGCGTTCGGTCAGACGGATCACGCCGAGCTTGAAACTGCGCGCCAGCTGGATCGTCTTGGCCGTCCCCAGCGTGATTTCCACGCTCCCGCCGCCGATGTCGATCACCACGGCGCGCCCGCTGCCGACGTCGACACCGTAAACCGCCGCCTGGTGTATCAACCGCGCTTCGTCCGCGCCGGTGATAATCCGGGCGCGGATGCCTGTTTCGCGCTCGATGCGGGCGAGGAACTCGCCGCCGTTTCGTGCTTCCCGCGTGGCGCTGGTTGCGGCGGCGAGGACGGCATCGACCTGACGGGCCTCGGCCACGCGTTTGAACTTGGTCAGCGCCTGCAGGGCGGCGTTCATCGCCTCTGCCGTGAGTGCCTTACCGTCGAGGCCGCCCGCGCCGAGCCGGACCATGGCCTTTTCGCGATCGATGACCTCGAACGAGAGATCCTCGCGCACGCGCACGACGAGC
Organism: Vicinamibacteria bacterium; assembly: GCA_025938035.1. The sequence continues at coordinate 5,960 of JAICQE010000176.1, read as the reverse complement.
ATGTGAATCGAATTCGTGCCGATGTCGATCGCCGCTACGCGCATGAGCCAGGCGCCGGTCGCGCCGATTTATAGTACCGGGTAGAGATGGCTGTCACGGCTGGGCGTTCAGAGTTGCTGATCCGGCAGAGGCTTGGCGCTCTGTCGCGCTCGCTGCCCGCCGCCCGTACGGGCGACGTTTCGGCCATTCATCAGGCACGCGTTGCCACTCGGCGCCTGCGGGAAGCGCTTCCGCTGGTGGCCCGAGGCTCTGCCGGCCGGAAGCTCGCCCGTGCGGTGCGCCGCCTGACGCGAGCGCTTGGCCCCGTCCGCGAGCTCGACGTGGCGCTGCTGACGCTGGAGGAACTGGCTCGCGCGCAGGACGTTCCACGTTCGGGCGTTCAGTCGTTGCAGCAGGTCATCCGGCAGGAACGGGCGCGGATGCACCGCGACATGGGGCGTACGATCGACCGCTGCCGCCTCGACAAATTGACCGAGAGGCTCCTCGCCCACGCGAAAAAGCACGACGACCTGGCGGTCCGCCCGCGCCTGGCGGACCCGAAGCTGCTGGCCGCCGCGCGCGCGCGCGCCGCGCGGCGGGCCGAACGGTTGCGTGCCAGCATCGAAAACGCCGCGGCAATCTATCTTCCGGATCGGCTGCACGAGGTTCGGATTGCGGTCAAGAAACTGCGGTACGCGATGGAGATCGTCCGCGAATTGAGCAGGTCTCGCGCCACGGTTCGCATTATGACGCTGAAGCGGGCTCAGGATCTCCTCGGGCGCATTCACGATCTCGAAGTCCTCATCGCCCGGACGCGCGCCATCCAGGGATCACCCAATGCGCCGACGCTCCGCGTCTCGGCCGACATGGATCTGCTTGTGCGGCGTCTCGAAACCGAGTGTCGGCGGTTGCACGGACGTTACATCGCGGCGCGTGCACCGCTCCTGGCGATTTGCGATTACGCTTCCGATGTCCGTGGGCCGCGCCGCCGCACGCGGGCGGCCTGAACAACGATGTCGACTCCTACAGAGCTATACCTCGTTCGCCATGCGATCGCCGCCGAGCGCGGCAGCGAGTGGCCCGACGATACCAAACGCCCCCTCACCGAGCGGGGCATGAACCGCTTCAAGGACGCGGTCAAGGGCCTGCGGCGCCTCGACGTCGCCGTGGACGAAATCTTCACCAGCCCTCTCGTGCGCGCGCGGCAGACGGCGGAGATCCTCGCCGCCGGCCTGGACGGCAAGCCGCCGATCAAGGTGCTCGATGCGCTCTCGCCGGGCCATACGTCCGCGTCGGTGATGACGCAGCTGGCCCGCGTCGCGAAGCGAAGGCGCATCGCGCTCGTTGGCCACGAGCCGGATCTCGGCGAACTGGCGGCGCATCTCATCGGCGCCGGCCGTGCGCTCGCCTTCAAGAAGGGCGGCATCTGCCGCATCGATCTCGGCAGCCTGACCTCGAAGCGCGCCGCCTCGCTCACCTGGTTCCTGCCGCCGAACGTGCTGCGCCAGGTGAAGCGCTGACTTGCTAGTTGGTAGTTGGATAGTTGGTAGTTCGTAGTGGGCGAGCGCGTCGCTGTCATCGTCAATCCCATTTCAGGAACAGGCGGCCGGCCGGAGCTCGCCAGGCGCCGGATCGCGGCGGCGGAGGCCGCGCTCGCGGCACGCGGCGCCGATGGCCGCGTCCTCGCGACGGAGCGGCCGGGACACGGCGCCGTGCTGACGCGCGAGGCGCTCGACGCGGGTGCGTCGCTGGTGATCGCATGGGGCGGCGACGGCACGATCAACGAGGTCGCGTCGGAACTGGCGTTCCGCGACGTGCCGTTCGGAGTCATCCCAAGTGGGTCAGGGAACGGCCTTGCGCGCGAGTTGAGGATTCCGCTCAACGTCGCGCAGGCGTTTACGACCGCGTTTGCGGCGTCCGAACGGGTGATCGATGCCGGAGAGATCGAAGGACGGCTGTTCTTCAACGTCGCCGGGGTCGGTCTGGACGCACGCGTGGCGCACGAATTCGCGCTCACCGGGCTCGAGCGCCGCGGTTTTTCCCGCTATATCGAAATCGCCACGCAGCAGCTCTGGTCCTTCCAGGCCGGTCAGTACCGGATCGTGGCGGACGGCATTGCCACCGAACACCGCGCGCTGATCGTTGCCGCCGCCAACGGTCGCCAGTATGGGAACGGCGCCGTGATCGCACCCGATGCACGGATAGACGACGGCAGGCTGGATGTGATCGTGGTGGGGGAGCGATCAGCCGTGCGCGCGCTGACGCAGATGCCGAAGCTCTTTTCCGGACGCATCGCACGTGTGCCCGGCATCACGATGATTCCGGCTCACGACGTGGTGATCACGTCACCGGATCGGATGATCTACCACGCCGACGGCGAACCGTGCGTCGGCGGCACTTCGATCCACATCCGCATCCGGCCGCGCGCCCTGCGCGTGCGCGTGCCGCCTTAGGTAAAGTCCGGCGTTAGCCGGATGTCTCGTAGTCCGGCTTCAGCCGGATCCGTGCTGCAAACCCGAGAGCACGCGCCGCACTTCCACGATGAGCGCATCGGGAGGACATGGCTTGGGCACGAACCAGTCGCAGCCGGCAAGTGTCGCCCGCTCCAGTTCCGGGGCGCCGTCATGCGCGGTCAGGGCGACGACCGGAATGTGCGATGTCCGATCGTCACTCTTGAGCCGGCGCGTGGCCTCCCAGCCGTCGATGCCGGGCAAGCTCAGGTCCATCAACACCACGTCAGGTGAGCGGCCGGTGGTGTGAGCGATTGCCTGCGCGCCGTCCTCGGCTTCGATGACCTCGAAGCCGGAGATGCTCAATTGCTCGGCGTACAGCCGCCGCAGGTCCGACTGATCCTCGACCAGCAGCACCAGCGGCCGCTCGCGCCGCTCCGTCATCCCGGGGGTCTCGGTCACCATCGCGAATTATCCCATGCGGTTTCCCGCTGAGGCTGACCGCCCTGCCTCAGCTATGATGACGGGCGATGACGAACCTTGACCAAGCCTCCGCGCCCGCCGCCGGTCCCTCTGTCGCACAACGCTGGCTGCCGGCGCTTCTCCTCCTTTTCATCGGATCGGGCTGCGCCGCACTTATTTACGAAGTCGTCTGGTTCCAGCTTCTGCAACTGTCGATCGGTTCATCGGCGGTTTCACTCGGCGTGCTCCTCGGAATTTTCATGGGCGGGATGTGCCTGGGCAGCCTGTTGCTTCCCAGGTACATTGATCCAAGTCAGCATCCGCTGCGCGTCTATGCATACCTGGAGCTCGGGATCGGTCTCTGCGGATTGATCGTGCTGTTCCTGGTGCCGGTCGTCGGCGACCTGTACACGCGGGTTGCGGGCACCGGTCAGGCGAATCTGTTCCTCCGCGCCATCGTCGCGGCGTTGTTCCTGATTCCGCCGACGCTGCTGATGGGGGCGACGCTTCCGGCGATTGCCCGATGGGTCGAGGCCACGCCCAGCGGCGTGGCGTGGCTTGGCTACTTCTACGGCGGCAATCTGGCAGGCGCGGTGATCGGCAGCCTGCTGGCGGGGTACTACCTGCTGCGCGTCTTCGATATGTGGACGACGACATTCGTGGCGGTGGCGTTGAACGTCATCGTCGCCGGACTCGCGCTCCTGATTGCCAGGCGAACCGAGTCGGCCGTCGGCGTCTCGGCATCCGCGTCGGAATCGGTTGCGACGGTTCCCGGCGCGCGTCTCGTCTATATCGCGATCGGCTTGTCCGGGCTGACCGCGCTTGGCGCCCAGGTCGTGTGGACCCGTATGCTCTCGCTGATCTTCGGCGCCACGACCTACACGTTCTCGCTCATTCTGGCCGTCTTCCTCGTTGGCCTCGGTATTGGCAGCAGTCTGGGGGCGGCGGTGGCGCGTGGCGGCCGCAACACGCGCATCGCGCTCGGCTGGACGCAGGTCGGACTCTGCGCAACGCTGGCCTGGGCCGCCTATCAGACGAGCGGCTCGCTTCCGTTCTGGCCAATCAACCCGTCCATTTCGACGTCGCCGATCTACAACGTGCAGCTCGACCTGGTGCGCGCGATATGGGTGATGCTGCCAGGCGCGATTCTGTGGGGCATGAGTTTCCCGCTCGCACTGGCCTCGGTCGCGGCGCCGGGCCAGGACCCCGGCCGGCTCGTCGGCGGCGTCTACGCGGCGAACACGCTTGGCGCCATCGTCGGTTCGCTCGTCACCGGCCTCGTTCTGGTTGCCACGATCGGCACGCAGATGACGCAGCAGGTGCTGATTGGACTGGCTGCGTTGTCCGGACTGCTGATGCTGATGCCGGGCGAAGGAGAGGCACGCAAGCCGCTTGCGTCCACGCCGGTGGTCGTCATCGGCGTGGCGCTGGTTGCGGGGCTGCTGGCGCGCGCCGTTCCGCCGCTGCCAGGCATCCTCGTCGCGTATGGGCGCTATGCCGCGACCTGGGTTGGCCAGAACGAGATCGTATACGTCGACGAGGGAATCACGGCATCTGTCGCGGTCAGCCGTACGCCAAACGGAGTCCTCAATTACCACAACGCCGGCAAGGTGCAGGCCTCGAGCGAGCCGCAGGACATGCGCCTGCAGCGGATGCTCGGTCACATCACGACGCTCGTGCCGAAAACGCCGTCACGCGTCCTCGTGATCGGCTGCGGCGCCGGCGTCACCGCGGGGGCCGTGTCGATTGATCCAGCGGTCAAGCGTCAGACCATTGCCGAAATCGAGCCGCTGGTGCCGCGCGTCGTCTCGACGCACTTCGCCGAGCACAACTTCGACGTGGTGCGGAACCCGAAGGTCGACATCCATCTGGACGACGCCCGCCACTACCTGTTGACAACGGACGAGAAGTTCGACGCGATTACATCCGATCCGCTCGATCCCTGGGTGAAAGGGGCGGCGACGCTCTATACACGCGAATTCTTCGAGGTGGTCAAGCGACATCTGAACCCGGGCGGGGTGGTCACGCTCTTCGTCCAGCTGTACGAGAGCAACGAGGCCGCGGCGAAGAGCGAAATCGCGACGTTCCTCGAAGCGTTCCCTGACGGCGCGGTGTTCGCCAACACCATCAATGGCCAGGGGTACGACCTCGTGCTGTTCGGACAGCTTGGCGGCGGCAAGATCAACGTGGACGAGGTCCAGAAGCGTCTGGACGATCCCGCCAATTCGGCCGTCGCCGACTCGCTGCGGCAGGTCGGGATCAATTCAGCGATCGAGCTGTTTGCGACCTATGGCGGCAGCCGGCGCGACATGCAGAACTGGCTGCGCGACGCGCAGATCAACACCGATCGCAATCTGAAGCTGCAGTTCCTGGCCGGCCTTGGATTGAACCTGTATCAGAGCGACGCCATCTACCAGGCGATGAAGCGCGAGGCGAAGTATCCCGAGTACCTGTTCGAAGGTTCGCCTGAAACGCTGCAGCAGCTCCGGGCGAGGATCGACGCGAATCTGGGAGGACGATCATTCTGAATTCAGAATTCTGAATTCAGAATTCAGACTACTACTCCCGGCCGAATCACGCCGTTCTTCGGCACCACGATGATGCCGCTGCGGATGTAGTAGCCATCCCCGTCGGCGTGCTCGACGTTCTGCTCGTTGACGAGGCGCGCGCCATCGCCGATGCGCGCGTTCTTGTCGATGATCACCCGAGTGAGCACGACGTCGCGGCCGACGCCGAGCGCCGGCAGGTCGCCGGGCGGCTCGCCGTCCTCGTAAAAGTCGGCGCCGAGCAGCACCGAGCGCTCGATGCGCGCGCCGGCGTCGATCACGCCGCGAACACCCACCACGGAATCGGCGATCTGGCAGCGGTTGAGGGAGCAGCCCTCGCCGACGATGGAGCCGGTCAGGTGGCTGTCGAACACGCTCGACGTCGGCAGGTGCCGCAGATGCGTATAGATCGGCTGCTCCGGATCCCAGAACCGGAACGGCGCGTTCCGACTGCCGAGCATCACGTTCGCCTCGTAGAACGACTCAATCGTCCCGACGTCCGCCCAGTAGCCGCGATGGAGGT
>JAICQE010000188.1 GCA_025938035.1 Vicinamibacteria bacterium | reverse complement strand
GACGATGATGGAAAGCGCGTCCACGGGGTCGCCGTTGACCATGATGTCCATTTTGACGAGCGGCGACTCCCAGTAGCCGGTCACGTGGTAATCGAGCGACGCGTAGCCTCGCGACATGGTCTTCAGGCGATCGTAGAAGTCCATGACCACTTCGTTGAACGGCAGCTCGTAGGTGATGAGCACCCGATCCGACTTCAGATACTCGAGCTTCTTCTGCACGCCGCGCTTGTCCTGACAGAGCTGCAGAATCGGGCCGACGAATTCCGACGGCGTGAGGATCATCGCCGTAATCACCGGCTCCTCGAGCGCGGCGATCCGCCCCGCGTCGGGGAGCTTTGCCGGGCTGTCGATCTCGTGCACCTCGCCGTCGGTCGTGGTGACGCGATACAGCACGCCCGGCGCCGTCGTCACCAGGTCCATGTTGTATTCGCGCTCGAGCCGCTCCTGCACGATTTCCATGTGCAGCAGCCCGAGGAAGCCGCAGCGGAAGCCGAAACCGAGCGCGGCCGACGTCTCCGGTTCGTAGAAGAACGACGCGTCGTTCAGACGCAGCTTCTCCAGCGCCTCGCGCAGCTCCGAATACTGATGGCTCTCCACCGGGTACAGTCCGGCGAAGACCATCGGCTTCAGCTCCTTGAAGCCGGGGAACGGCTCCACCGTCGGACGCGCCGCCTCGGTGACGGTGTCGCCGATCTTCGCGTCGGCCACGACCTTGATATTGGCGACGATGAAGCCGACCTCGCCGACGCCCAGTTCGTCCGCCGGCGTGGCCTTCGGCGAGAACACGCCGAGGCCGTCCACCTCGTGGTCCTGCTTCGTCGCCATCAGCCGGACTTTCATTTTCGGCCGCAGCACGCCGTCGATCACGCGGACGACGATGACCACGCCGCGGTAGGCGTCGTACCAGGAATCGAAGATCAGCGCCTTGAGCGGGGCATTCGGGTCGCCCGCCGGAGGATGGAAGCGGGCGACGATCGCCTCGAGGATGTCCTGCACGCCGGTGCCTTCCTTGGCGCTGGCCAGGATGGCCGTGCTGCTGTCGAGGCCGATGATGTCCTCGATCTGGCGCTTGCATTCCTCCGGCTGCGCGCTCGGCAGGTCGATCTTGTTGATGACCGGAATGATTTCGAGGTTGTTCTCGACGGCCAGGTAGGCGTTGGCGAGCGTCTGCGCCTCCACGCCCTGCGACGCGTCAACCAGTAGCAAGGCGCCTTCGCACGCGGCCAGCGACCTGGTGACCTCGTAGCCGAAGTCGACGTGGCCCGGCGTGTCGATCAGGTTGAGGACGTACTCCTCGCCGCTTCTCGCCGTGTAGTTCAGCCGGACCGGATGCGCCTTGATGGTGATGCCGCGTTCGCGCTCGAGATCCATTGCGTCGAGGACCTGGGCTTCCATTTCGCGCGCCTGCAGGGCGCCGGTGAGCTCCAGGAATCGATCCGCCAGCGTCGACTTGCCATGGTCGATGTGCGCGATGATTGAAAAATTGCGGATATTCCGTTGATCCATCGGGTTCCGATGGAAAAATCATAGCATTCGGGCTGATCTGAACCGCGAAGGGCGCGAAGGGCTGACGTAGTGTCCGCCTTCGGGCGGACCTCCGCGAACCGTTCAATCGGGCGTAGGCCGCTCGACGCGATCGACAACGAGTACTTCAGCCGGGCCGCGCGTGGCGTCGAGCTTGAGGCCGAGCTGCTCCTGAAGTGCCGTGAAGAGCGATGGAATGTTGCGCTCCGCTGCAGCGTCGGGCGCAAGATCCGGCGGCGCGAACGTCAGCTCGAAGTCCCAACCACCCGCCAGTCCCGTTCGATCGATCACGGCACGCTGCGTCTGACCGGTCAGATATCGCTGGAACTCGGGCATCGGATAGCCGCCGGCGGTCAGCGTGTCTCCCCGCATCTGCAGTCCGCACAATATGCGTCCCGCCGCGGATCGCGGCGGCCACGGCGCGCCTGATTCACCGGCGGCACGGGCGAGCGCGGCGCAATCCGTGTCACTCCGTTTGAGACGCGGCCCGAGCGCACCGTCCGGTCGTGCACGGACGAGCGCGAACACCGGACGCTCGCGTGTCTCGCGATTTGCCCGGAACGCAAAACGCTCCGCGAGCACGGCGCGCGCCAGTTGCAGCCCGATCTGCGTCGGCCCGATCGCCACCGGCCCGACGTTCGTTTCGGCCTTGATGGTGATGTCGAATCGCACCTCGCGCGTCCAGTCCGGCGCGCCTTCCACCTGGAACCGCTGCAGCCCGTGCGCAAACGCGATCATGTCGTGGATCGTCATGTTGCTGGCGAGGAAGGTGCCGCCGGGCAATCGGCGCGTGAAGGACGAGGTCGAACCTGAGGCGTTCACTTTGACGCTGGCGACGTAGGAAATCGGGGGCGGCTCAGGAGACTGTGCGGAAAGCACAGCCGTCACGGAAAAGACAACGGTCGCCAAGGTGCGCATCAGGCCCTCCGACCGTAGAACACGCGACGAAGGAGAAAGTTGCAGCTATCGTTTCATTCCCCGCCGGCGGCCGGCCGCCGGGACTCGAGCAGCCGATCAAGGCGTGAAATGACGTCGCGCCGAACGACAGCATCCAGATTCGAAATCGCCTCCATCGTCTCCGCGCGCAGACGCGTGACGGCGCCCATTGTCTCCGCGCGCAGATGCGTGACGGCGCCCATCGTCTCCGCGCGCAGATGCGTGACGGCGCCCATCGTCTCCGCACGCAGACGCGTGACGGCGTCCATCGCCTCCGCGTGCAGCCCTTTGGCGAGGTTCTGGCTCTCTTCGACGCCGATACGGATATCTTCCCGAAGATCGCGCATCTCGCTCCTGAGCGAATCATGCACCTCGTGCAGCTCGCTTCTGAGTGAATCCCGCACTTCGTGCAGCTCGGTCCGCAGCTCGGTCCGCAATCCGGCTGCGACGCCGTGAAGTTCGGCGCTGAAGTCAGAACGGATTGCAGAAAATCCATCCCTCATCTCGGTCCGGAGTTGCAGAATCTGCGACTCCAGCGCGCCGACACGTTCCGGCAGATCTCTTAATTGATCCATCTGCTGCTCTAGCGTTGTCACTCTTTGTTCCAGAGATCGAGGCTGCACGGCCGATCCTCCGCGATCGCACGCGTTCCCATTGAACCGGGCGTCCACGGTCGGATTGCGAGGGCCATGCCGGCTGCGCGGACGACGGTAACATCGTCCGCATCCGTGTGCAATCTAGCGTCTAGCGTCGTCAGAACACGGTCGGCGCGAAGATATTCCCGATGATGGCTGCAAGAACCAGTGAAAGAGCCCACCCGACGACGCACACCACGACCGCCCGGTTGGTGCTCCGGTAATCGAGGGCCTGGCGCACCGCGACGATCATCGCCAGCAGCATCCACACAGACGCGATCGCATAGATTGTCAGGCCGAGAACCGGGATCACTGCCAGGACGCGTAGGAGCCCAGGGGCGGAGGCAAACGCGATCGTCCTCAGCAACTCTCCGACATCGGCTCTCGTTTGAGGTTCCGGCAGGAGGTGTGTGCCGATCAGATACGTCAGCGCGGCCCAGGCGAGCCAGCCGATCAGAGACCCGACGATTCCCAGGGCGAGAGACTGAGGGGTCTGCGCCCCGAGGCCGAGCACGCCGATGCCGCCCGAGACGCTGGCCAGCACGACGACCGCAACCGCCTGGCCGTTGGATCGGACATCCGCTTCCACCTCCTCGTAGATGCGGCGGTCCAGTACGGCCGCCCCGAACACGCGCCGTGCGAACGTACTCATCGCGGATTCACCGCTGCTCGAGCGGCACGAATCGCTGCGGATACGCCGGGCCGACGTAGTCCGCGCGCGGACGGATCAGCCGGTTGTTGGCATACTGCTCCAGGATGTGCGCGGTCCAGCCCGACATGCGGCTGACGGCAAAGATCGGCGTGTAGAGATCGATTGGAATGCCGAGCGTGTAGTACATCGACGCCGAGTAGAAGTCGACGTTCGGGTTCAGCTTCTTCTCGGACTTGACCAGCGCTTCCATGCGCTGCGACATGTCGAACCATGCCGTGCTGCCGGCGCGCCTGCCGAGATCGCGCGACATCTGGCGCAGATGGGTCGCTCTCGGATCCTCTGTCTTGTAGACACGGTGTCCGAAGCCGGCGATCTTCTCCTTACGGGCGAATTTGCCGCGGACGAACTCGTCCACCCGCTCGCCGCTCGCTGTCTCGCCGAGGTCGAGGAGCATCCGCATGACGTCGGCATTCGCGCCGCCGTGGAGCGGCCCCTTGAGCGCGCCGATGGCGGCAACGACCGCCGAATAGATGTCGGTGAGCGTTGCCGCGGCCACGCGCCCGGCGAACGTGGACGCGTTCAGCTCGTGATCGGCGTGCAGGGTCAGCGCGACGTCGAACGCCCTGGTCGCGAGCGCGTTCGGACGCTCGCCGGTGAGCATGTACAGAAAGTTGGCGGCGTGGCCGAGCACCGGATCGGGAGCGATCGGAGCGCCGCCGGCCTTCAGCCGGCCCCATGCGGCGACCACTGTGCCGGTCTGCGCCGTCAGGCGCACGGCCTTGCGGTACTGCGCCGCCGGCGACGCGTCGTCGACCTCGGCGTCGTAGTGCGCGAGCGCCGACGTGATCGTGCGCAGCGCGTCCATGCCGTCCACCGGCGGCAGCGACCGCATCAGGCGGACGATCGGCTCGGGAATCGGCCGCGCCGCAGCCAGCTGCGACTGCAGATCGCCCAGCTCCGCCCGCGTTGGCAGGCGCCGGTGCCACAGCAGGTAACAGACTTCCTCGAAGGTCGCGCCGTTCGCGAGGTCGTGAATGTCGTACCCGCAGTAGGCGAGCACGCCCTTTTCACCGTCGAGATAACAGAGCGCCGATGCCGTCGCGACCACGTCTTCGAGGCCGCCTTTGGGTTTTTCCGTGGTCGTTGCCATGAATGGATCCTAATCCACCTATAATCCGGCGCCTGAGGAGTTGAACATGCGACTTGGACGCCTTGCTGCGGCTGCCCTCCTGATCCTTTCCGGTTCTGTGTTCGCGCCCGAACTGACCGCTCAGGCGAAATTGCCCGTTGGTCCCATTCCGGTTGACTGCAACCGGGCCTGCCTCGAGGGGCTCGTCAACCAGTATCTGGACGCCCTCGTCGCCAAAGACCCGAAGCGGCTCCCGCTCTCCGCCGACGTGAAATACACCGAGCAGGAACAGGTGATGGCGGTCGGCGACGGCTTCTGGAAGACCGTCACCGGCCGCGGCAACTACAACCACTACTTCGCGGACCCTGTCGCGGGACAGGCCGGCTGGATGGGGACGATGCGCGAGCGCAACGGCCTGCTGCTGATGTCGGTGCGCCTGCGTGTGCAGCTCGGCCGGATCACCGAGATCGAGAAGTCATTCTTCCGCGCCGGCGGCGGCGGACCGAACAACATCGCCGCGATGGACAAGGAGACGCAGCCCGAGGCGCTCTGGCTCCAGCCGATCCCTCCAGCGCAGCGTGCGTCGCGCACGCAGTTGATTGCCATCGCCAACGCCTACTTTGAAGGCGTGCAGAAAAACGACGGCAAGGGCTTCTATCCATTCACCAAGGACTGTGACCGGCTCGAGAACGGTTCACACACGACGAATGTGCCGGGCTCCAAGCCGACCACACCGAACTTCAACTACATGGGCAGCGACTGCAAGACGCAGCTCGAGAGCGGCTACCTCGCCATCGTCAACAACGTCCACCATCGCCGCTTCCCGCTCGTCGACGAGGAGCGCGGCGTCGTCTGGGCAAACTGCGTGTTCGACATGGACGGGACCGTCACCGAGATCAAGCTGGCTACGACCGGCGAAGTGGCGAACATGAGCGGCTTCGCGGGGCGCGCGTCCAGCATCCATGTGACGGAGGCATTCCGGATCGAAAACGGGTTGATCCGGCGCGTCGAGATGATCGGCACCAGCGTGCCGTATCACTTCAACTCGACGTGGGGACCATTCCTGAGTGGGAAATAGCCGTTTTCGGTTCACCTGCTGCCTGATCGCATCGACGCTCGCGTTCGGGTGCGGTGGATCCGAGCCTGGCTCGCCGGCCGCCCCGAGTGCGGATCCGCCGGATCCCAATTCGATGGCGGCAGGCACGGTGTTCGCGCTGCGATCGGGTGAGACCAGTCAGCCGGTCGCGGGCGCCACCGTGGCTCTGTCGGCCCTCTCGCCGGCCGGCATGTTCAGCACTGCCTACGCCACGGACATCGCCGGGCAATTCAGGATCGATCGAGCGGTTCTCCTGTCCCCGACACCGCTGCTCGAGGTGACGGCTCCCGGGTTTCTCGTGCGGTCCACGATTCTGAGACGGGATGAGACAACGACGTCGCTGTGGCCCACGTCGAGTCCGACCGGGCTCGATGAAGTCTTCTCATCGGCGCTCGTCTACTCGGCGGCAGCCTGTCCCGCCGTGAATACGGGGACAGCGCCGCTCAGGAAAATGCCGTCCTCCACCACTACTGTCAACGTGTCGTTCGACTCGACGCTTCAGGATGCGGCAGCGGAGAACGCCCACAGGCAGGCGATCAACCGGATGAACGCAGCCCTCGGAGGGCTTCACCAATATCAGTTCACGACAACCACCGGTCAGGGAGTGTCGTTCACAGCCGGTATCGATGCCAGCGCCGCCACCTGCACCGCCGGTCCCGAGCCGCTCCGCGCGGCAACCGTCCTGAACATGGCCAACGGAAGCATCGTCGGTGGCCGCTTGATCTATTGCAGCGTCGAGGCGGCGCGGTCAGTCGCTCTCGTGCTGCACGAGCTTGGCCATACGTTTGGCCTTCGTCACTCGCTGAGCTCCAGCGATGTGATGTATTGCACGAGCGGCCGTCCCGCGAGTTTTTCGCCGCGCGAGGCGCTGGCGATGAAGTTGATCGCCCAGCGCCGTACCGGCACACGGTGGCCTGACAACGATCGAGACACGGCCGGGCCACTGGCACGCAGCAGCCAGACCGAAGTGATCGCCTGCGGCGTTTAGTCGGTTACAGGCTTGAGAACGACGCTCTCATCGGCGAACTGCTGGATGATGGACAGCAGGCCCATGTAGAGGAAGCCGACCTGGAACAGCACGAGGAACGGAATCGTTCCGTAGATGCCGTTGGCCAGGGCGTAGAAGATGGTGGCGGTGAAGTACAGGCCGAGCCCGAGCTCGATCATCGGCTGGACAATGAAGCTCTGGCGGTATTTCTTGCCGATCCATTCGTCGGTCTGACCTTCGATCCGATACTTCGGCGTGCGCGCGAACTCGCTCTGCTGGTTGAAGAGCGCCTCGAAGACGGCGCGCGTGTTGTTGACCATCAGGCCGATGCCCACCGACATGAGGAACGGCAGGTACTTCAGCCGCCTCACCCAGTCCGTGTGCAGCTCACGCTGGCAGACCATGTAGAAGTTCGCGACCGACGCCGTCGCCGCGAAGAAGAGCGGCACGTCGATCAGGAGCATTTCGTACAGCCCCATCCTGTAGCGGATCGCCATCGACGGGCCGAGCAGGATCGACAGCACGCACATCAACGGATAGTTGAAGTTCGCCGTGAGGTGGAAGAAGGCCTCCGCCTTCACGGCCACCGGCAGGTTCGAGCGCAGGATACTCGGCAGCAGCTTGCGGCAGGTCTGAATGGACCCTTTGGCCCAGCGGTGCTGCTGCGACTTGAACGAGTTCATCTCGACCGGAACTTCCGCCGGCGCGACCAGTCCCGGCAGGAAGACGAACTTCCACCCG
>JAICQE010000055.1 GCA_025938035.1 Vicinamibacteria bacterium | reverse complement strand
GTCTTTTAGTGTTTTTGCCCCGTTGGGGGGGCGAGCCCGGTCGGGCTCGGCTGGCGCGCCTGGCATGGGGCGCCCCACTGCGGGCGCGGACGTACTCTGCGACTGAACGCTCGCGATCTGAACCGCCAGAAGCAGAACCGCCGCCGCCACGATCGTCGTCTTCATTTCCTGTCCAGCGTCGCTTCAGCGGAGGTGGACTTCTGCGACTCGGCGATCAGTTTTTCGAGCAGCGCGATCGTTGCCGGCTTGCGTTCGGCGCCGACGGAGGCGAGAAACACGCCTTCCGCCCAGCGCAGTGGCGTCCGGCCTTCCTTGTCTTTGACATCCAGCTTCGCGCCGCGCTTGACCAGCAGCTCGATGATGTCGTTCGAGCCGCGATTGGCCGCGCCAAGCAGCGCCGTGAGTCCCATGGAATTTGTCGCGTTGATGTCGCCGCCCAGCTCGAGACACAGATTGACGGCGTCGATCAGCGCCTGCGGCGACTCGGTATAGGTCTGGCCGACGGTCCAGTTCACGCCGGCGGCGGCCATGAGCGGCGTCGTACCGGCGAGCGTTGGGAGATTCGGGTCCGCCCCACGCTGAACGAGCAGCTTCATCGTTGCCGTGTCGCCCGAAAGCGCCGCGCGCAGGAACGGCGTCTGGCCGGTGAAGTCGACCCACGAGACGTCGTTCAGCGAATACAGCCAGCGGCGGGGAGGCGGCACCTCGCGGGTGCGCGCGTTGACGTTGGCGCCGGCGTCGATCAGCTCTTTGATGAAGACGAGAATTGGACCGCGATCGACGCCGTTGTCCTTGGGCGCCTCCACCTCGACGTTGTTCATATCGAGGTTGCGATACTCGACGGCGGCCCAGAGCGGCGTCCGTCCCCAGAAGTCGTCGGCGTTGACGTTTGCGCCCTTCGAGAGAAGCAGCCGCGCGACGTCCATGTTGTTGTTGAGCGCTGCCATCAACAGCGGCCGTATTCCGTTGGCGTCCGGCAGCTCCAGATCGGCGCCGCCGTCGATCAACCGGCGCGCAACGCGCAGCCTGCCATCGCGCGCGGCATACAGCAGCGGCGTCATGCCGCCCTTGGCTTCGGCGCGCCGGCCGCGGTCGGGCAGCCCGCCGCGATTGATGCCGACGCCTTCCGAACCGCAGCCCGTCCCCTTGCACGGCGGGACGAAGGCCGGAACCGGTCCCTTGCGGGTCTGCGCGTTTGGCGATGCGCCGGCCCCGAGGAGCACGCCGACGGCCTCGTCGTGATCTTCTCGAACCGCGATCATCAGCGCCGTTTGCTGGAACTCCGGCTCCTTCGCGTCCACTCGCGCACCGCGCTCCAGGAGCACGCGGAGGGCGGCAGGACTGCCGGTTCGCGCCGCGGTCATCAGGACCGTTTCTCCGCCGGCGTCGGTGGCATTGGGATCGGCGCCCGCGTCGATCAGCCGGCGGACGATGTCCGCGTTGCCGTTGACTGCAGCGAGGTAGAGAGGCGTGACGCCGTAGCGATCGGTGGCGGCAGCTTTGGCGCCAGCCGCCAGGAGCACGTCGACGATGTCGAGGCGGTCGGCGTAAACGGCGGCGTGAAGCGCAGTCAGACCGTCAACGCGTGCGGCGTTGATGTCCGCGCCCTTCTTGACGAGCGCCTGGATCTCCGCCAGGTTGCCCCGTTCGGCGGCGTCCACCAGCGGGCCGGCCGCTGCCGCAGCCGCCGGAAGCAGGATCGCGATTATCGACAGGAAACCGGCAAATCGAGCCAACACAGGCGCATTCTAGCGCCAAGCCGGCTGATGCCGCCTGACTAACCCTGGTCAAAAATTTCACGTATGCTGAACCGTCAGGTCCGCCTGAAGGCGGACACTACGTAACGGCGAAGCGGGGCAGTAACATACGCCCGCTATGCGAATGACCCGTCGCGAAGTGGCCTGGAAGATCAGCGCGGCTGCCGGATTGGCCGCCGTTGCACCCCGGGCAATTCTGGCACAGGCTCCTCAACCCGTTCCAACACCGGCGCGCAGCAGCCCGCCGTCGGTGATCTCGAATCCGCCGCGCGACTTCTCGCCGGGCGCGCCGCCGGTCACCTATCCGGACCCCGATCTGATCACGATCGACCCGGCGTTCAACGCGCTGCGTCTCGGCAACACGCCGATCCAGCGGCTGTGGACAGGCGGGCTCTGGATGGAAGGGCCGGCATGGTCCAGCCAGGGCCGCTACCTGGTGTGGAGCGACATTCCGAACAACCGCCAGCTGCGCTATCTCGACGACGATGGGCGAGTCACCGTGTTTCGAAGCCCGTCCGGCAACAGCAACGGCAACACGTTCGACTTCGAAGGGCGGCAGCTTTCCTGCGAGCACGGGGAGCGTCGCGTGGTGCGTTACGAGCACGACGGTTCGGTCACGATCATCGCCGACTCCTACAACGGCCGGCGGCTCAATTCGCCGAACGACGTGGCGGTCCATCGCGACGGAAGCATCTGGTTTACCGATCCGCCCTTTGGCGGCTCCCTGTATGAAGGCGTCGTCGATGCGGCCGGAGGACCTGGCAATAAACAGGGGCTCATCAATCCGCGCGCGGGCCAACGCGCGGGAGCGGGCGATCTGAAGCGCGAGCTGCCATTCAACGTCTATCGCGTAGATGCCAGCGGCCGCGTCGCGCTGGTGATCGATCAGGACGCGCTCGGTTCGGCGCCGAACGGCATCGCGTTCTCTCAGGACTACAAACGGCTGTACATCGTCGCCCGCGGCGGCGTCCTGTCCGGCGACATCACGACGAACAACACGCTGGCCAACGTTGCGCCGTTCGGCAACTTCACCGTGGATGGTATCCGCTGCGGTCCTGACGGTATCCGCACGGACGTGTCCGGCAACCTGTGGTGCAGCAGCAACGCCGGCAACAACGTGGGCTACAGCGGCGTGACCGTCCACGCGCCGGACGGCCGGCTGATCGGTCGCATCCGCCTGCCCGAGGTCTGCGCGAACGTCACCTTCGGCGGGCCGAAGCGCAATCGTTTGTTCATGGCGGCGGGTCAGTCTCTGTACGCGGTGTATGTGAACACGCAGGGCTCGGCGCCGGGCTAGCTGCCCTGCCGAGGCGTCGACCTGAACGCATGACAGTCGCACGTGCACAGACGCCACGGAGACACTGAGGCACGGAGGTAAGACCCTGAAGCTCTCCCGTGTCTCCGCGCCTCCGTGGCGCTGTCGAGGACGCCGATATAATCCCCTCGAACTTGGGTTTAGCTGCAGGCACACGGCTCGGTCCCTACGAAGTCACGGCGCAGATTGGCGTCGGCGGGATGGGCGAGGTGTATCGCGCCACCGACACCAACCTGAAGCGGCAGGTCGCGATCAAGGTGCTCCCGGACTCTGTAGCGCTGGACGCTGCACGGCTGGCCCGATTTCGACGCGAGGCTGAAGTGCTCGCGTCGCTGAACCATCCGAACATCGCCGCGATTTACGGACTCGAACAGGCTGGCGATGTCACAGCGCTCGTCATGGAACTGGTCGACGGCGAGACGCTGTCCGAGCGGATCGAGCGCTCGCCTCTGACGGTGGCCGAGGCGATCCCGATCGCGCGTCAAATCGCCGCCGCTCTCGAAGCGGCGCACGAACAAGGCATCGTTCACCGCGATCTGAAGCCGGCCAACATCAAGGTGCGTCCAGATGGAAGGGTCAAGCTGCTGGACTTCGGGCTGGCGAAGACCGCGGACGGCGTGGCCCCGATATCGTCGGGCACTGTCGGGTCCTCGCGCTCGCCGACGATGACACGCGGCGCGACCGAAGCGGGGATGATCCTCGGGACCGCCGCCTACATGTCGCCCGAACAGGCGCGGGGCCGTCCGGCCGATCAGCGCACCGACATCTGGGCCTTCGGCGTCGTCCTCGCGGAGATGGTGACGGGACGTCAGTTGTTTGGCGGTGATACGACGTCGGACATCATTGCCGCTGTGCTCGCCAGCGAGCCGGATGTCAGCGGCGTGCCGGTTCCGCTGCGTCGTCTTATCCGATTGTGTCTGGCGAAGGATCCGCG
Source organism: Vicinamibacteria bacterium (assembly GCA_025938035.1). The sequence continues at coordinate 18,455 of JAICQE010000055.1, read as the reverse complement.
GGAGCGGCTGCGTCACATCGGCGACGCGCTTGCGCTCGTTGACGATTCACCGGCGGGCACATCCAGCGCCTCCGGGACGAAGAGTCTGCCCGGTCCCCGCTGGGTCTATCCGGCAACGATCGCGCTGCTGGCTGCGATTGCGGCGCCGCTGGGTTGGGTGGCGCTTCGCCGGGCGCCTGTTGTCGATGCCGTCACGCGGTTCTTCGTCGATGCACCCGCCGGTTCGGCCTTCAATTACACCTACACCGCCACGGCAATTTCGCCTGATGGCCGGCACATCGTGTTTCGGGTCGCGACGGCCGCCGAGGCGCCAGCATTCTGGCTGCGACCGCTCGACGCGCTCGAGGGCCGCCGCCTCGCGGGCACCGACGGAGGCGACTTTCCATTCTGGTCGCCCGACGGGCGCTCGCTTGGTTTCTTTGCCACCGGCAAGCTGAAACGCGTAGACATCCAAGGCAGTTCGCCGATCGTGCTGGCTGATGCCGCAGACGTGGATACCACGACCACGGGCGGATCGTGGAACAGAGCCGGCGTGATCATTTTCGGTTCGCCGCAAGGAATCCATCGCGTCAGCGCCTCCGGCGGCACCCCAATTTTGTTCGCTCCCGTCGACAGCGAAGCCGGCGAGACTGGCTATGGATCGCCGCAGTTTCTGCCCGACGGCGATCGATTCCTCATGTTCGTCCGCCACGACGACCCTGCCCGCCGTGGCATCTACGTCAGTTCCCTGTCTCGTCCGGGACAGAAGACACGCGTGCTTGCCACCAGCCGGAAGGTAATGTTCACCGGAGGCGAGAACGGTGAAACGAGCTACATGCTCTATCTGCAGAACGGGACACTGCTCGCTCAACGCATCGACGGGCAAACGCTTGCCTTGCGCGGCGACCCCGTGCCGCTGTCGCCAGCCGTCGCACGCTTCCCGCCCGGGTTCCATGCGTCCTTCTGGTCGTCTGCCACCGGCAATCTGCTTGCGTATCGAAGCGAAGCGTCCGACAAGCCGCGCCTGACGTGGCTTTACGGCGATGGCAAGCGGCAGCCGCAGACCGGCACCGACGACTTCTTCACACACGTGCGCGTGACCGCCGACGGCGCGCGGGCGGCGTTGGAACTCGCGGACGTCACGGGGAACCTGGACATCTGGAGTTTCGACTTTTCACGCAACGTGAAGCTGCGGCAGACGTTCGATCCGGCACCGGACCGCTCTCCCACGTGGTCGCCGGATGGACGCCAGCTCGCGTTCGGCTCCCTGCGGACCGGCAACTGGCAGATCTTTCGAAAAGACGTTCTGAGCGGGCGGCCCGAAGAACAACTCACGACCGGTCCGGAACACAAGATCGTTCCGCAGTGGAGTCGCGACGGACGGTACATCCTGTTCATCCAGATCGGCGCCACGACGTCGGAAGACATCTGGGCAATCTCACTCGACGGTGACCGCAAGCCGTTTCCCGTCCTGGCCACGCCATTCCTGGAGACCAACCCCGCTCTCTCGCCCGACGGCCAGTGGTTGGCCTTTGAATCACCCCATACCGGTCGGCCGGAAGTGTTCGTCACGCGGTTCCCGGCATCGCCGCCTCAGATCGACGCGGCGGCTCCTCGCTGGCAGGTATCGACTGCTGGAGGAAGCCGCCCGCGATGGAGCGGCGACGGGCGGTCGTTGTTCTACGTGTCGCTCGACGATGCCAGCATCATGCGCGCGGCTGTTCGCGCTGGTGCAACCGGGATCGAGAGCGATGCGCCGGTTGTGTTCGCGCTGATCCCGGTGATGCCCGTGGCGCGATCACCGTTTGACGTGACGGTGGACGGCCGGGTGCTCCTGCTCGAACGAACCATCCAGGGCGCGGCGCTTTCGTTGGTCACGAACTGGCGCGCCCTGATGAAATCAGACCGCTAGAGAGCGCTTACTTCGCGCCCGCGGCGCGGCGCAGCTCGGCAAACCAGTTCACGACAAGGTGAATGTTCGTGATGGGTGGGTCTGGGTGAATGGGCTGGGCGAATAGAAACCGCTTGCCGTCCTGAGTGATCGAGTATCCCGTTGTCCCGTTCGGGGCCGGAGTAAAGGTGTCGGCAAAGAGCGCCCGTGGCTTGCCCACGCTGAAGGCCGGGCCCGGTCGGACATCGACCGCCCAGACCATCTCCATCACGGATGACGTGAGACCGCCACGGTAGAACAGCTCCCGTCCGTCGCGTGACCACAGTGGTTCACTGCCGCCGTCGGTGGACACGCGCCACCGTTGACCGGTCACCGGGAACGGCACGACGTATATTTCGTCGCGTCCGGTTTCGTCGGAGACGTACGCGATCCAACGACCGTCGGGTGACCACTGCGGCGCCGACTGCCTGAAGTCACCCGTGAACACCGATTGCGCCTTTCCGTCCATAAGCGAGACCACCCACAGATCCCATCCTTTGGTCGTCGTCGTGGCGTCGTAGTAGAGGAGATGCTGTCCATCGGGCGACCAGGACGATGGCGTCTGCACGCCGTCGCCATGCGTGAGCTGCTGCTCGCCACTGGTGCCGTCCACCGCCTTTACCCAGACGTTGCGGAAACCCTTGCGCGTGCCGCGATAGGCGATGCGCCGCCCGTCTGGCGACCACACGGGCGCCTGACTCCCGGTCGTGTTGTTCGTCAGCATCGTGACGATCCCGCGTTCGAATTCAATGATTGCGATCTCATCCGTCGCACCATGAATGTTGAACGCCGCGCGCCGTCCGTCCGGGGACAAGGCCGTGTTGGCCATATCCTGCGCGGGCACCTGCACCGGTTCGGTGCGTCCGTTGCGGTCGACCCACAAGATCCGCGCATCCATGCGGGATCGGTCACCGGGCAGATTCACGAGATCGCCCTGGTTCGATATCGCGAAGTTCGCCCCTTCGCTTCCGATGCGCACTGTGTCGGCGGTTTTGATGACCTGGGCCGACGCCGCAAGGCGCTGGAGATCGAAAGGCACCGCCATCAACGCGTCCAGGCGGGCGAACAAGACGTGTCCTGACGTCGAATAGAGTCCGGAATCGCCCGTGGCAATGGTCTCGCGCTGGCCGCTGTCGAGGCGCACCACCTGAACGAACCGGTTGTCGCGTGCCGGTCCGGTCCAGACCGACATCAGCATCGCTTTGCCGCCAGGCAGCATTTGCGGCCACCGGTGGCTGATTTCACCCTTCGAACGATCGAGCGTCGTCACGGCGGCAGCCGTTCCGCCGTTGCTGTGGACCTTGTCGATTCCAGCGCCGGCGCCGGGCGCGTAGTAGACGAAGCCGTCTTCGGCCCACCATCCGCCGCGTGGATTCGGCGCCTCAGCGAGATCCTTTGTTTCCGACGACTCGATGCCGATCGTCCGCAGGCGGTCGCGGGCGAAGAAGCCGATCGACTTCCCATTCGGCGAGAAGAACGGGCTCGTTGCGCCATCGGTTCCGGGAAGTGCCTGCGACATGGAGTCGTCGCGTGCTCGCAACATCAGCTTCGGAACGCCGTCGTGTATCGCGACGTAGGCCACGTACTTCCCATCGGCCGAGATCGCCAGGCTGGGCGTATCCGGGTTGAAGATCCTGTCGCCGTCCGGCAGCGCGATCGACAGCCGGGCGAGCTGGTTGTCAGCCGGCGCGGTCGCGGGCTTCAGCATCCAGGCGGTCACCGCGGCGAGCAGCGCCAGAACCGCCGCCGCCAGGCCGGCTGCCGGCAGGGACACCGCCCGACCGCGTGTCGGTGCGCCCGTCGCGGCGAGAGTTGATGCGGTCGATCCCGTCGATGTGGTCAGCGCTTCGAGCGCGAACGCGAGGTCCCGGGCCGACTGAAACCGCGCGGCGGGACTCTTTTCGAGACAGCGGCTGACTATGCGCGCGAGCGCCAGAGGGATGTGACGTTCGACAACAGGCAGCTCCGGCGGATCCTCCCTGAGGATCCCCGACATCACGTCAGCCGCCGTGTCGCCGCTGAACGCACGCCGACCCGACAGCATTTCGTGCAGCAGCACGCCGAGCGAGAAGATGTCGCTGCGCGGATCCGCCACGCCGCCGCGCACCTGCTCGGGCGACATGTAGCCGATCGTCCCGACGACCATTCCTGACACCGTCTGCGGCACCGCGCCCGGCGTCGTCGGCATGACGGTCAGACCGCTGAGTGGCGCATCCGGCTGCGTCAGCTTCGCCACACCGAAATCGAGAATCTTGACGCGCCCGTCGGCGGTGACGAAGACGTTGTCCGGCTTCAGATCGCGGTGAACGATCCCTTTCTCGTGTGCCGCGGCAAGCCCCTGAGCGATCGGCACGCCGTACTCGATCGCTTTCCGCGCCGCCAGAGCGCCGCCGCTCAGCGCCTCGCGCAGCGACATCCCGTCGAGCAGCTCCGTGACGATGAACGGCGCGCCTGCGTGCTGGCCGAGGTCGTGGACGGCGATGATGTTCGGATGATTGAGGGCGGCGGCGGCGCGCGCTTCCTGCTCGAACCGGGCGAGGCGTTCCGGATCCGAGGCGAAGGACCCGGGAAGGACTTTCAGTGCGACGTCCCGCCCGAGTCGCGTATCGCGGGCGCGATACACCTCGCCCATTCCGCCCGCTCCGAGAACGGACATGACTTCGTAGGGTCCCAACCGCGAGCCTGGAGCAAGTGCCACGAGCCCGCGGATTATAGCTGTGCTTAGAACCGCACCCCTATGCCGAAGCGAACCTGGTGCGCCCGCAGGTTCTGCCCGGCGCCCAGCAGACTGACCAGCGAGTCGCCTCCCGCCACCTGCTTGTAGCGGTAGCCCACGTCCGCCACGACCGGGCCGCCGCGCAGCATGAACCCGCCACCCACTCCGAGGATCGGTTCCGTGCTGCGGAGGAAGCCAAGACCGGCACCCAGGATCGCGTCGGGAGTGGATCCGAATCCGGACAGGTGCGGCGACAACCTCGCGATGCCGGCAGTCGCCTCCACATAGGGGCTGACCCCGCTGTCGGGCGCCGCGAGCAGGCGAAGGCCGCCTTCACCGTAGAACGCTGACACGCTGACGTCGTACGGCGTGAACGCGAGGATGCCGGACGCGAGCGACGGCAGCATGTTGCCGAGACGTCCGAACTCCCCGACGACCTGGATGTTCGGCGTCAGCTCCTTGGCGACGTTGAAGCCGAAGTCCACCTTCGACGCCGACGTGGAGAAGGAATTCAGCGACGCGCCGCCGAATCCGACCGCCGACGCGGTCCGATCCTGCGCTATCGCCGACGCCGGTGCCATGCACACGGCAAGAAGAAAGGACAGAGCGGTTCGTCGGTAGGACATGGCCGTTCCAGCGGCCGCGGACCTGACAAGGTCCGCGCCACGATTGAGCGGCAAGTGCTGGCGATCGGGACGGGGGCAAATCAGGTGCCAGAGCTGTCGCTGGCTAAATTGCCCGATGTCTTCAGTTGTATGAGTCCGGAGCCGGTTGTGGTGTCGCGTAAAGACGACGCCCGTCCCCTTGCAGACTCTTCGCGGCCGACCGGCTGATCGCGCGACAGGACGGTTTCGAGGAGCGGCCGCATCTGCGCCAGCTGCTTGACACGAATCACGAAGTCCCACGCCGGCTCGAACTTCTTCCAGCCGGCGCTGTATGCGGCGTGTCTGATTCGGTGGCCGACGGAGCGATGCTGCGAGGCAGCCTCGAGGATGTTGCCCCACGTGTAGAACGACTTGTAGGACCAGTCGTAGCCGGCTTTCAATTGCCCGGCGGTCAAACCGATTGGGCGATACACGACGTGGCGCGTGTCGTAGAGGTCCCAGTCGGTAGTGACCATGCGTCCCTCGGCAGCCATCCGTGTATGGAGCGCCGTGCCCGGGTACGGCGTCAGAATGTGGAATGTCGCTGTGGTAATGCCGCTGTGCACGGCCCAGTCCACGGTGCGCGCAAACACGTCGCCATGGTCGCCGTCGAGGCCGAAGACGAAGCTGCCGTTGATCATGATGCCGAGGTCGTCGAGCCGGCGGATGACGCGCTGATAGTCGCGTCCGAGGTTCTGCCGCTTGTTGGCGTCCTGCAGGCTGCGGTGCGAGAGGCTTTCGAAGCCGACGAACAGGCTGCGCAGACCCGCCGCGGCCGCCTCCTCGATCAGATCGTCGCGGAGGATGGAATCCACGGTCGCCGCCCCCTGAAAGACGCGGCCCATTCCCCGCATCCCGCGGAACAGTTCCCGTGCGAACCGCACGTGGCCCAGCAGATGGTCGTCCAGGAAGTAGAGGTGACGTCCCGGAAGCCTGGCGATTTCCGCCAGGGCGTCGTCGACCTTCTGTGTGTAGAAACCGCGCCCTCCTTCGAAGAAGGCGTCCTTGTAGCAGAACGTGCAGTGGTGCGGGCAGCCGCGCGACACCACGATCGAATTCGGCACGAGATAGCGATGGCGCTGGATCAGATCACGTCGGATCGGCGGGATGCCTTCGAGGGTCCGGATCGTCGAGGCGTACCGCGGCGCCGGCCGTCCCGCAGCCAGGTCCTTCAGGAACTGCGGAAACGTGTCTTCGCCCGGGCCGAGGACGATCGTGTCGGCGTGCGGCGCCGCTTCGTCGGGCAGCGAGGTGACGTGCAGGCCGCCGAGCACGACGTAGGCGCCGCGCGCGCGGTAGTGGTCCGCGATCCGATACGCGCGATAGGCGTTGGTGATGTAGACCTGGATGACGACGAGGTCCGGGCGGTCGTCGAGGTCGAGCGGCTCGACGTGCTCATCCTGCAGCGTCGCCTCGACGCCGGGGTCGAGGTACGCCGCCAGCGTGGCGAGGCCGAGCGGAGGGAACAGTGAGTACTTGATCGGCCGCCAGAACGGACTGGTCGCCTCGGTCAGCGCGGGCAGGATGAACTTCGCGTGCCTCACCGGGCAAGCATATCGCAAACTACTTTAAACTACAAAGTCAGCGCCGCCCGCCTACAATCCGCGGCCGGGACAGGTCATGGCTAAACGTCTTGTCGACACCGTTACCGGCATCGGTTCCGTACGCGCGGGGAACCTCACGCTTCGCGCCACACGGTACCGGCTCGCCTTCTGGGTCAATGACGACCTGCCGGCGCACGGCGGCGAGTCCGGGGCGGCACCGACCGTCGACGGCCACATCGACATCAGCGGCATCGGCGAAGCCGCGGTCCTGGCGGGTGTGGACACCCTGACGCTGACGCTGGCCGACGGACGCGAAGTGGCCTTTCGCATCAAGAGCACCGCCGGCGACATCGTCGGCCAGTGCGTGGAACGCCGGCATTCCTGAGCTCGGCCGGGTCCGCCTGAAGGCGGACACTACGACGGTCTGGCCCGGTGATCTCGGGTACACTTTTCGATCACCTTGCGAACCGCCCTTTTTTCGGCCGCCGTTGCCCTCATTGTCGCCGCCGTCCTTGCCGGGCCCACAGGATCGGCGCAGGGGACCACCCCGCCGGCCGCGGCCGCGCCGGCATCCCATGCGGCCTTAGTCAAAACGTACTGCGCGACGTGCCATAGCGACCGGACGCGATCGGGCGAGCTGTCGCTCGAGCACGCCGACCTCGCCGACATCCCCAGGAACGCCGAGCTGTGGGAGAAGGTGATTCGGAAGGTCCGCGCCGGGATGATGCCGCCCGCCGGAATGCCGCGCCCGGACGCCGCGACGCTCGATGCGTTTGTCACTCACATCGAAACCACAATCGATCGCGCCGCGGCGGCACATCCCAAGCCCGGCCGTACCGCGCTGCACCGCCTCAACCGCGCGGAATACGCCAACGCGATTCGCGATCTGCTGTCGCTCGAGATCGACGCGACCGCGCTGCTGCCCCCGGACGACGAGAGCAGCGGTTTCGACAACATCGCCGACGTGCTGACCGTCTCGCCGTCGCTGATGGAGCGTTATCTGTCCGCGTCCTGGAACATCAGCCGCGCGGCCCTCGGCAACGTGAACCTCACCCCGGGTACCGTGACATACCGCGTCCGTCCGGACCTTTCGCAGGATCAGCACGTCGAGGGGATGCCGCCGGGGACGCGCGGCGGTATGAAGATCGAACATACGTTTCCCGTTGACGGCGAGTACGTCATCAGGCTCCGCATGTGGCGCAACACCTTCGATCTGATGCGTGGAATGGAGGATCCCCACGACATCGAGATCGCGATGGACGGTACGCGCCTGACGGTCGTCACCGTCGGCGGACGCGACGACTTCGGCCGGATGGCGGAGAACCCGGGGACGTTCGGCGCCGAACTCGATCGGCGGCTGACCGTTCGACTGCCCGTGAAGGCGGGCACGCACACGATCTGGGCGACGACGGTCCTCAAGAGCCATGCGCCGCGCGACGATCTGATCAAGCCGTTCATCAGGACCACGGTCGACGGGCTCGACATCATGGGCGATCCGTCCGTCGATCGGATCACCATCGAAGGTCCGTATGCGGTGGCGGGTCCCGGCGACAGCGCGTCGCGCCGGAAGATCCTGACGTGCAATCCGCCTTCGCGCTCCGCGCTTCGGCGGGACACGGAAGCGAGCGAGGTCGGATGCGCGCGGCAGATTCTGACGACACTCGCGCGGCAGGCGTACCGGAAGCCGATCGACACGGCGACGACCGACGTGCTGATGGACTTCTACGCGCGCGGGCGCAAGAGCGGCGGCCATTTCGATCGCGGGATCGAGTCGGCGCTGCAGTTCATCCTCGCCAGCCCGGAGTTCCTGTTCCGCGTCGAACCCGATCCGCCCCAGCGCTCCTCCAGTGGCGCCGGTGGCGCCGCGAAAGCAGCAGCCTCGGCCTATCAGCTTGGCGATCTCGCGCTCGCCTCGCGTCTGTCGTTCTTTCTGTGGAGCAGCCTGCCGGACGAGCCGCTGATCGCGGTGGCGGCACAGGGACGCCTCACGCAGCCGGCCGTGCTCGAGCAGCAGGTGCGTCGTATGCTCGCCGACCGCCGGTCGAAGACGCTGATCGACAACTTCGCCGAACAGTGGCTGCACCTGCGCAACCTGAAGAACTCCAACCCGGACCTGTCGGCCTTTCCGGACTTCGACGACAACCTCCGTCAGGCGATGAAGGAAGAGACGGAGCTCTTCTTCGACAGCATCATGCGCGAGGACCGCAGCGTGATGGATCTGCTCAACGCGGACTACACGTTCGTGAACGAGCGGCTGGCCCGTCACTACGGCATTCCGAATATTTACGGCAGCCGCTTCCGCCGTGTGCCGGTGCCGAACGAGGCGCGGCGCGGGCTGCTCGGCCAGGCCAGCATTCTCACCGTCACGTCGTATCCGAACCGCACGTCGCCGGTCGAACGGGGCAAGTGGATTCTGACGAACCTGCTGGGTGTGCCGCCGCAGCCGCCGCCACCGAACATCCCGCCGCTGCCGGAGGGCGGAACCGAAGGGAAGAACGTCTCGCTGCGCGAGCGGATGGAACGGCATCGCGCCAATCCGGTGTGCGCCGGCTGTCACCGTGCGATGGATCCGATCGGGTTTGCGATGGAGAATTTCGACGGCATCGGCCGCTGGCGCGGCAGCGAGGACGGCCAGGCGATCGACGCGTCCGGCACGCTCTTTACGGGCGCAAAACTGGACGGCGTCAATGGCCTGCGACAGGAACTGGTCCGGCGGCCCGACGTCTTCGTCGGCGTGCTCACGGAACGCATGCTGACCTACGCCGTTGGCCGTGGCCTCGAGCACTACGACATGCCGGCGGTGCGCAGAATCGTCCGGCAGGCGCGCGCGGACAATTACCGCTTCTCGTCGGTCGTCCTCGGCGTGGCGCGCAGCGTGCCGTTTCAGATGAAAGAGACCGCGGTGGTCGTCAAGGAGACGAGATGAGCGTCCTGTTCAAAAAGCACCTGTCGCGGCGCACGTTCATCCGCGGCGTCGGCGTGACGATGTCGCTGCCGTTCCTCGACGCGATGGTGCCGGCGCGCACGGCACTGGCGCAGACGGCCGCCAGGCGGCAGGTCAGGCTTGGCCTCTGCTTCATTCCGCACGGCGCGGTCATGAATCAGTGGACGCCGGCAACGACGGGGTCGCTGGAACTGTCGCCGATTCTGTCGCCGCTGGCGGGACACAAGGATCAGGTGGTGGTGCTCAGCAACCTCGCCCACGCCCAGGCCGGCCCGCAGGGTCCCGGCGACAACGGCGGCGATCACACGCGGTGCCCGGCGGTCTTCCTGAACGGCGTGCACCCGAAGCGCACCGACGGCGCCGACATCCAGGCGGGCACGACCATCGACCAGATGGCCGCCGCGCAAATCGGGCAGGACACGCTGCTGCCGTCGCTGGAACTGGCCGTCGAGGACTACAGCGGGCTGGTCGGATCGTGCGACGTCGGGTTCAGCTGCACCTACATGAACACGATTTCATGGCGCACGCCGACGTCGCCCCTGCCGATGGAGATCAACCCGCGTGTGGTGTTCGATCGCATGTTCGGCGACGGCGCCACGGTGCAGGAGCGCATGCAGCGGATCGACACGCAGCGCAGCATCCTCGACGCGATTACCGGGCAGGTCCGGCGCCTGCAGGGCGATCTTGGCGTCAGCGACCGCAATCGCGTGGCCGAGTATCTCGACGCGGTGCGCGAGATCGAGCGGCGCATTCAGATTTCGGAGCGGCAGGCGTCGAATCCGTCGCTGGCGGTTCCGGAATCGCCGACGGGGATTCCCGACGACCACGAAGCGCACACGAAACTGATGTTCGACCTGATGGCGATCGCGTTCCAGGCCGACATCACGCGCATCTCGACGTTCATGATGGCGCGCGAGGTCAGCTACCGGACGTTCCCGAAACTGGGGATCTCGGAGGCGTTCCATCCGGCATCGCACCACCAGAACAGCGCGGCGCGGCTCGAGACGCTGGCCAAGATCAACACGTTCCACGTCTCGCTCGTGACACACCTGCTCGACCGTCTCAAGTCGACTCCGGATGGTGACGGGACGCTGCTCGACAACTCGCTGATCCTGTACGGCAGCGCGATGAGCAACAGCAACATTCACGACCACGCGCCGCTGCCGGTGCTGATTGCCGGCGGCGCAGCCGGGAAGCTGAAGGGCGGGCGCCATCTGACGTATGCGGCCGGGACGCCGATGTCCAACCTGCTGCTGACGATCCTCGACAAGGCCGGTGTGCGGCAGGAAGCGGTCGGCGACAGCACGGGCTTGCTGACGGACGTTTAGGGATCAGGGATCAGGGATCAGGGATCAGGGATCAGGCGATATGCGATTGATGACTCGTTTTCTGACGGTGCTCGTAATCGGCGCGATGCCGGCGGTGGCATCTGCGGCCGGCTCGGACGCGGCGGACGCCGCGCAGCGCAAGGATCTCGCCGCCCTGCGCGTGATGGTGAGCAGGAAGGTCAACGTCAACGCGCCGCAGGCCGACGGAACCACCGCGCTGCACTGGGCCGCGCACTATAACGACGTCGAGGCGGTTCAGATGCTGTTGAAGGCAGGCGCGAACCCCTCGACAGCCAATCGGTTCGGCGCGTCGCCGCTGTCCGCGGCGGCGACCTCGGGCAACGCCGTGCTGGTGAAGCTGCTGCTCGATGCGGGGGCCGATGCGAAAGCGGTATCGACACTCGACGGCGAGACCGTGCTGATGAGCGCAGCCCGGTCCGGCAGCGTGGAGACCGTACGGCTGCTGCTCGATCGCGGCGCCGACGTCAATGCCCGGGAACGCTACAAGGGCCAGACGGCGCTGATGTGGGCCGCGTCGGAGCGTCACGCGCCGATCGTCAAGCTGCTGCTCGAGCGCGGCGCCGACTGGCGCGTCCGCTCGTTCGACCGCGAGACCAGGCCGCCGAAGCTGAGTGCGGCCTCCTCGATTTCACCCATTCCACGCGGCGGCTTCACCGCGCTGATGTTCACGGCGCGCGAAGGCGACCTGGCCGCGGCGCGCATCATGCTCGACGCCGGCGTGGACATCAATCACGGCGACGTGGACAGCGTCACGCCGCTGGTGGCCGCGATCATGAACAAGCGCTACACGCTGGCGAAATTCCTGATCGACCGCGGCGCCGACGTCAACGTGGTCGACGCGGGCGGCCGGACCGCGCTCTACGCGATGATCGACATTCGCAACGAGGACTGGACGGCAATGCCGAACCGTCCGCTGGAAGACCAGCTGCCCTCGCTGGACGTGGTCCGGGCGCTGATCGATCGCGGCGCGAAGCTCGACGTTCCGCTGACCCGGCCGTTGACGGTGCGCAGCGGCATGGATTTCGGGGACAACACGCTCGGCGCCGGTGCCACGCCGCTGATGCGCGCGGCGCGCGCCGGCGATCACGCGGTGATTCGCCTCCTGCTCGAGAAGGGCGCCAACGCCAGGGCGACGACGAAGGATGGGACCAACGCGCTCATGTTCGCCGCCGGGATCGGCTACCGCGACAAGAACACGCGGGGATCCGAAAGCGATGCGCTCGAATCGGTCAGGGTGATGATGGCCGCCGGTCTCGACGTCAACCAGACCAACACGCGCGGTGAGAACGCGCTGCACGGCGCCGCCTTGCGCGGGGCCGACACGATCGTCCAGTTCCTCGTCGATCAGAAGATGGACGTCAATGCTACGAGCAAGCAGGGCTACACGCCGCTCGACGTGGCGATGGGGAAGACCATCGTTCTGCAGCTGCCCGTGCCGCAGGAAAGCACCGTCGCGCTGCTGAAGAAGCTGGGCGGGAAGGAAGGCCCCGGACCGCGTGCGGCCCGTCCGCCGGCTGCGCAATAGAGACGGCGCACGCTTTGCGTTGAGACCGCGCTTCGAAAGGCGGTTCTCATGATGCAACGCGTATATCGAACCTCTGCGGCGGTGCTTGTCTGCTGTGCGAGCTTTGCCTGCTCAGCTTCACCGGCAGCACCTGACGTGACGCGTTCCGCGTCCTGGACTCTCAATCCAACGAGCGATGAGAAACCAATCGTGATCTTCGTGATCAGTCAGGGTTTGTTTTTTGACGCCTGCGTGGTCAAAGAACCTCTGCCGAGGCACGGTGAATTTCAGCTGCTCGTCGACAACCGGACCAATCTCGGTCCAGGCATGCCTGGATTCCTCGGCGGCCGATGGTGGGAGGACCTCAACGGCAACGGAATTCAGGATAATGCCGATGATTTCTTCTTTTGCCCACTGCTGTTACCAGGTCGGCTGACTCCCTGAACCCGGATCAACGGACCCGCTGATCGTGTGCCCTGCGCACCGCGTGGGGCGAGCCTTGTCAGGCTCGCCACGCGAACCCGACAGGGTTCGCGCCACGTCGGCGGCGTTTGCTCGCGGCTCGTCAGGCGCGGACGGTTTCGAGGCCGTGACCGTACGGTCCGGCCTCGCGGCGGCGCAGCAGGAGCGAGAAGATCAGTCCCGCGACGCTGAGCGCGGTGAACAGCAGGAGCATCGGCCGGTACCCGGCCGGGTTGGCGGCCCCCGCTCCGGCCCAGTCGTTGAGCCGCCCCGCAGCCACGTTCACGACCGTCAACCCGACGTTCTGGAGCATCGTCATCAACCCGAGCGCGGTGCCGAGACGATGACTGTCGACCAGGTAGGGCACCGACGCCCAGAGCACCGCGGGCACGAGCGAGAACGCGATCCCGATCATCACCGTGCTCACCCAGAGATCCCAGTCGGTGTAGAGCAGCGTCGGGAACACGGCGAGCAGGAGCAGCGAGCCGAAGAACATCGCGATGCTGCGGCGGCCGAGGCGATCGACGATCAGGCCGAAGAGGGGCGTGGCGAAGATGGCCGCCAGGAAGACGTGCCCGTTCATCTGACCGGCCTGCTCGAGCGATAAGCCCTGCGCGTTCTGGAAGTATTCGATGGCAAACGTGCTGCGGAACGGAAAGATCACGGAATAGAACGTGACGCACAAACCGACGATGAACCAGTACGAGCGATCGAAGCGCACCAGATCGGACCAGACGAATCGTCCAGCGGCGCCCGACTGCGGAAGCGCATATCGCCGTGCGGCGGATTCCTCCATGGCCCAGTAGACCGCGGCCGCCCCGAATGAGATGACGGCGAAGCCGACGGCGATAAGGAGCGGCGCGCGCCAGCCGGAGTCGTAGGCCCAGCCGGCCCACGTCGGGGACAGGTCGGCCGCGTATGAACCGGCGCGCGCGATGGCCAGGTTCACGCCGAACGCGAAGCCAAGCTGCCGCCCCCTGAACCAATGTCCGAGGACGGCGGTGACGGCGACAATCATCGATTCTCCGCCGAGCCCGAAGATCAGACGGCCCAGCGCCATGATCCAGAACGTGCCGGACGCCGCCGACAGCAGCGCGCCAACGAGACAGACGGCGGTAAATCCCGCCGTCGCCTGGCGCGCGCCGAAGCGATCGACGAGCACGCCGCCGATGAGCACCATCACGATGTTCGGTGCGCTGTAGATCGCCTGCAGCAGCCCGACCTGGGTGGAGGTGAAACCAAGCTCCGACTGCAGGATGTTCGACAGCGGCGCGATGGAGTCGTAGACGTAGTAATTGCCGAACATGGCCAGGCTGGTGAACAGGAGAACCAGCCAGCGAAGGGACGACGGAGGGGCCGGCGGCGCGGCTGCCGTTGGCATCGGGGGCGCGAGCTACCGCACGTCCTGCGTCTTGTCGACGCCGAGTGCCTCGGCCAGCGCCTCGAGGCTGTACGGCTTGAGCAGCAGATTGAATTCGCCGTCCTCGATGTCGGCCGCCGACTCGACGTAACCGGTCGTCAGCAGAATGGGCAGATGCGGATGGCGCCGCCTGATTTCCCGCGCCAGCTGCACGCCGCTCACGCCCCCCGGCATCATGATGTCGGACAGCACGATGTCGATATGCCGCGAGTTGGCGAGGGCGCCGAGCGCGGCCTCGGCGCCGGTGACGTGCGTCACGGAGAACCCGAGCGAGGCGAGCAGCTCACGGGTCAGCGCGGACACTTCGCGATCGTCTTCGACCAGCAGCACGTGTCCCCGGCCCTGGCGGTCGATTCGCGGCGGTCCGCTCGGCAGGTCCGGTTTGGTGACGGGATCGGTCATCGAGCGCGGCAGCAGCACGGTGACGATCGTGCCCACCCCGACCTCGCTGTCGATGCTCACCTGGCCGCCGGACTGCTGCGCGAAGCCGTAGACCTGCGGCAGCCCCAGCCCCGATCCCTTGCCGATGTCCTTCGTGGTGAAAAACGGCTCGAACACGCGCGCTTTGACGTCCGGCGCCATGCCCTGTCCGTTGTCGGCGATCGAGACCTTGACGAAGTCGGCGCCCGTCTCCTGAACGTTCTCCACGGTGATCGAGATCACGCCGCCATCCGGCATCGCATCCCGCGCATTCAGGCACAGGTTGAGGACGGCCAGCTCCATTTCGCCGCTGTCCACTTCGACGGGCCAGATGTCGGGCGCGAAGTGCATCTGCACCTCGATGTGCCCGCCGAGCGAGCCGTCGAGCATTGTTCGCATCCCGTGCAGGTGCGCGGTGAGATCGATCGACTCCGGATTGACCGGCCGCCGCCGCGAGAACGCAAGCAGATGCCGCGTCAGGCCGGTGCCGCGGGCAACGGCGCGCCGCATCGCCTCGAACACGCGCGGGCGCGGCACGATTGACTGGGCCGCCGAGCGCTCGAGCAGCTGGAGTCCGCTGGCGAAGACAGCCAGCAAATTGTTGAAATCGTGCGCCACGCCGCCGGTCAGCTGTCCGAGAGACTCCATCTTCTGCGTCTGCCGCAGCGCCGCCTCGGCCTTGCGCAGTTTCTCCTGATCGTCCATCCGTTCCGCGACGGCCTCGTCCACGCGCCGCTCGAGCGTTTCGTTCAGCTCGCGCAGCCCGCGCAGCGCGAGCACCTTCTGCGTCGTCTCCGTGCAGGCGCAGAACATCCCGGCAACCTTGCCGCTTTCGTCGCGGACCGGCGAATAGGAGAACGTGAACCAGGTCTGCTCGTCGTAGCCCTTGCGATTCATCACGAGCGGGAGGTCCTCACGATACGTCGCCTGGCCCGCGAGCGCGGCGTCGATGAGCGGGCTGATGTCCGCCCAGATCTCGGACCAGATGTCATAGAACCGCCGCCCGAGCGCGCGCGGATGCTTCGCGCCCAGGATCTCGGCGTATGGGTCGTTATAGAGGAAGCCGAGGTCCTCGCCCCAGGCCACGAACATCGGGAAGCGTGACTGCAACAACAGCCCGACCACCGCGCGGAGTGATTGCGGCCACGACGCAGGCGGTCCCAGCGGCGACGTGGACCAGTCGTGCGCGCGCATCAACGCGCCCACGCTTCCGCCGCCGATAAGAAATTCGTCCGGTGGGGTCATAGCCTCGCGGCCGGGGCCGAATTCTACCAAGTCCCGGCGTGGGCTCATGAGACGAGCTCAGCCTCTGGGAATACTTGAGGCTGCGAGGCATCGGAGGCGACAGAGGGAACGGATTCACACGGAGACACGGAGGCACGGAGGCGAACGGGGTTTTGCCACAAAGGACACGAAGATCACGAAGTGCGGAGGCCGTTCGATTGGCCGCCGAAGGCGGCCTGCAGCGATGTACGCGGGCACAAATACAAGCCGCTGTTGGCGCCGGTGCGGTTTGTATTTGCGCCCTCGTACATCGCTGCCGTCGGCGTGCTTCGCACGCCGACCAATCGAACGGCCGTCACTCCGTGCGTCCTCCGTGGTTCCGTGCCTCCGTGT
Source organism: Vicinamibacteria bacterium (assembly GCA_025938035.1). The sequence continues at coordinate 1,926 of JAICQE010000055.1, read as the reverse complement.
CGAAGCTTTTCTTCGTGATCTTCGTCATCTTCATGTCCTTCGTGGTTAAGATCAGCCATATCATGAAGCGTCTGATTCAACGGCTCATCCCGGCGCTGACGCTGCTCGTTCCGCTTACGCTGTCAGCCGCGCAGTACACGCCTCCGCGCGCGGCGGATGGAAAGCCCAGTCTCGAGGGCGTGTGGGAGAACAACAGTGCCACACCGCTCGAGCGCCCGGCGCAGCTCGCATCCAAACCGCGTTTGACCGACCAGGAGCTGGCGGATCTCGAGCGCCGTGCGAAGACGCTGTTTTCGCCGGAGGCCGAAGCGACCTTCGGCGACGCGCTGTATCAGGCGCTGCTCGCGAACCGGACGCCCACAGGATTGGGCGCCACCGGCTCATACAGTCAGAACTGGCTTCCCGACCGGTATTTCGAGCACCGCACGTCGCTGATCGTCGATCCGCCGGACGGCCGGCTGCCGCCGGCGACGCCGCAGGGTGCCCGCTCCCGTACCGCGCTGGTGTCGCGCTTTGGCCGCCCTGCGGCATCCGCTCAGGACATGACGCTGCCCGACCGCTGCGTCCACTACGGCTTCCCTGATCTGTTTGCCGCGTACATGAGCGTCTATCGCATCGTGCAGACGCCGCAGTACGTGGCGATCCAGATGGAGAAGATCCACGATACCCGCATCATCCCGCTCGACGGCCGGCCGCATCTGCCGTCCGCCATGCGCCAGTACCTTGGTGATTCGCGCGGCCGCTGGGAAGGCGACACGCTCGTCGTCGAGACGACGAACGTCCATCCCAATGGCAACCCGATGGGCGGCTATTTCACGCTGTCGGATCAGAACCTGCGGCTGACCGAACGCTTCAGGCGCACCGCGCCTGACACGCTCGAATACACCTTCACGGTCGACAACCCGACGATGTGGACGAAGCCGTGGACGGCGGTCATCTACTGGAAAGCGTCGAAGAGCGAGGTCTTCGAGTACGCCTGCCACGAGGGGAACTACAGCCTGCGGGGAATGCTCGCCGGCGCCCGCGCCGACGAGGCCGCCGGGCGTTAATCACCGGTCCTTCGTGCTTGGTCCTTGGTGCCAGGTCCGTCCTTTGGTCCTTGGTCCGTTCCTGGTCCGTGGTCCGTATGTCCTCAGCACTAAGCACCAAGGACCAGGAACGGACCACGAACCAAGGACAAAGGACTACGGACTCTACTTGACGCCTGCCGCGCTCACCGCGTCCCAGAAATCCTTGCTGGTCTGCGGCTGCGCCGACGCGTGGACGTTGATGTAGCGGTCGAACTGCAGATTCAGCTTCTTTACCACCGGTGCCAGCGCCTTGACGTGATCGTTGGCGGGCTCACCGGGTTTGGCCGGCAGCGAGAAGTCGCCCTGGAACAGGATCCGCTCCTTCGGGAAATACGCGATCAGCAGCCCGTTCGAGTGCGGTGCTCCCGGAACGTGATGCATCTCGACCGTACGCGTGCCGTCGGAGTACACCTTCTTGTCTCCCACCGGATCGACGCGCGCCTTCGTCGGCTTCTTGGCCAGCGTGTCGGTGAGCAGCGTGCGCGGGGTATTGAGCGCGCGCTCGAAGAACTCCTGGTTGTTCCGGTGCGTGACGATCGTCGCGCCTTCCGCGACCCAGGCCGGCAGTCCGCCGGTGTGGTCCGAGTGCGGGTGCGTGTTCATGATGTAGCGGATCGGCTTGTTCGGAACGAGCTTCTTCACTTCCGGGATGTAGGCGAGCGAACGTGCCTCGCTCTGGCCGCCTTCGAGCACCATGACGTGGTCCCTGAACTCCACGACCAGCGAATCGTAGCTGCCGCCGCCGGTCGTGAGTCTCCAGAGACCGTCGCCGAGCTTTTCGGTGGTGACCATCAAGGCCGGTGGAGCAGGCGGGCCGCCGCCGCCCGGACCACCGCGCCCGGCGCCGCCGGGCGCG
>JAICQE010000200.1 GCA_025938035.1 Vicinamibacteria bacterium | reverse complement strand
AGCTACGGTTACGGGGCGATGAAGGCGGCGGCGATTTCGGCCAGCTCGGACTGCGTCTCTCCGGGCGTTTTGCCGCGCACACCCAGCGAGTGGTCACCGCGCGGGATCACGTGCAGGCGCACGTCGGCCTTCATGGCCTCCAGATGCGGCCGCAGTTCGGCGGGCGTTCCGAACGCGTCGCGCTCGCCCTGAATGATAAGCACCGGCACGGTGATCGATGGCAGATGTTCGATGCGCAGCTGCTGCGGTTTACCCGGTGGATGGAGCGGATAGCCGAAGCAGACGACGCCGGACAACGCGTCCAGCCTCTGGGCGGCGAGATGCGTGGCGATGCGCCCGCCCATCGATTTGCCGCCGATGAACAGTCGGTCGGCCTTGCTCCACTTGCGCGCCGCGGCGACCGCGTCGCGAAACGACTGCTCGAGGACGGGCGGCCGATCGGGCGCGCTCTTCTGCAGCCGCTTGTAGGGGAAATCAAACGTCACGACGTCGATGCCGCGAGCCGCCAGCCCGCGCGACACGCCGGCCATGAACGGATGATGCTGCCCCGCGCCGGCGCCGTGGGCGAACACGAACACAGCGCGTGGTGCCCCTTCAGCGGGATATGTCTGTGCGCCGAGCTGCGTCAGCTCCATGCTTCGCACCCTTTCGCTGGCAAGCTATTGACCGCCGACCACGGAAGCGCCGGAACCAGAAGCAGCAATGGTGAGTGTGTAATTGATCGGGGTGGTGAGCGGTACCAACCCGGCCACGAGGACGGACGACAGCCGATCGTCTGCGGTGATAGTCGCGGGGTCAAGAAGAATCACACAATACGCGCCCGGTAAGACCTGACGCGATGCGCCGCGAGCCTCTGTCTCGACACCGGAACCCGACGCAAACTGGAACCAGTTTGTGCCATACGTGTACGGCGGCGCGCACGAGCCTGCGGTGCCCGTGCCGAACATAATCCCCAACGGGTCGAGACGAGACCCCGCGCTCGTCACGTGAAAGACGACATCGCCGCCGCCGGCGCCCACGGTCACGAAATGCGGACGACGTCCGCCCGGGCCGAGCACTCCGGTGAACGACACCCTCGTCGTCGGCGGCGCGTTGAAGACGGTGACAAACGTACTTGTTGTGCGGCCCTGGTAGGTGACCCTCAGTGGAAAGTTGCCCCCGCGATGCGCCGTCAACACTCCCGTCGAGGTAAGGGTCGCAAAATCACCTGTCGCGCTCCATTCCGCCTGCGCCGTCACGTCCGTCGACCCGGAGAGCGCCCGCATCTGCGCCGTTTGTCCGGCGACCGACCAGATATGCGGACGCAACGGCAAGGGGAAAGGCACCGTCTCCATCGGTTCGCTGGCGGCAATTGTGAGCGTGGTGCTCGAGGGTGGCGGATTCGTTGGAGTCGGGTCTGGGGACGGCGCGACGGGAGTACTGCCACACCCAAACAGGATAGGCAAAACGCCGGCAATAGTGAGGCGCGCGACATGGTCACGCCGCGGCGTTGGCATAGGTCGCCACACGGGTTGATCCGATATTCGTTCAGTCTGGAGTGTAACTCTGGTGCAGGTGCACGGGCTCTGACTTCTTCCGCACGCGCAAGTTGATCATCTCGACGAAGATCGAGAAGCCCATCGCAAAGTAGATGTACCCCTTCGGGATGTGCTGGTCGAGACCCTCGCCAATCAGCGACACACCGATCAGCAGCAGGAAGCTCAACGCCAGCATCTTCACCGTCGGGTGGCGGTCGACGAAATCGCTGATGGGGCCGGCCGAGACCAGCATGACCCCGACGGCAATGACGACCGCGAGAATCATGACCGACACGTCTTCCGCCATCCCGACGGCCGTGATCACCGAGTCGAGCGAGAAGACGATGTCGAGCAGGAGGATCTGGATGATGACCGCCGTGAACGACGCCGCGACCTTCGCGCTCGCGCCGCCCTCCGCTCCTTCGAGCTTGTCGTGAATCTCGTGCGTGCTCTTGGCAATCAGGAACAGGCCGCCGAGGATCAGGATCAGATCGCGGCCCGAAATATCCTTCCCGAGCGTGAAGAGGGGCTCGGTCAGCCCCATCACCCACGTAATCGACAGGAGCAGCGCGATGCGGATGAACATCGCCAACGACAGGCCGACCTTGCGCGCGCGCTCTCGATCCTCGCTCCGCAGCTTCCCCGCCAGGATCGAGATGAAGACGATGTTATCGATGCCGAGGACGATTTCGAGCACGGTCAGCGTGCCGAGCGCAATCCATCCTTCGGGGCTGGAGACCCAGTCGAACGCGTTGGTCAGGAAGTCCACGTGTGCTTCAGGCGACGGCGCGGCTCTCGGGAACCTTCTCGAGACCGCCCCACGTGTCGGGGTCCTGCCACATCAGTGTGGACAGGTAGAGCGCCACGTCCTCCGCTGGATAAGCGGCAGCGAGCGTTTTCGCGGCCTGCTCGAGACGCTCCGCTGCAGGCGCTTCCATCTCTTCGTCGTTGATCAGGCCATCCTCGTGTGCGATCCCGAGCGCCTCTAAGAATGCCGCCATCATCGGTCGCTGGTGCGCCAGGTGGTAGGCGACCAGCAGCCGCGCCGCCACGAGCTCGGACACGCCGCCGATCGCCACCAGATGCTTCGCCTTTTTTTCCACGGGCAGCGAGATGACGCTCTTCGGCCGGAACTTGATCCGCTGCGCGATCGCGACGATGGCTTCCGCATGCTCCACCGATGCGTTCCTGTCGCCCCAGAACGCTTCGGCCGCCTGGAGCTTGCGCTCGGGCGACAGCTGTTTCCACAGTTGTGAGGGTCGGGGAATTCCCTGCAGGTCGTTGTCCGTCATGGGGAGTCGCGGCGCTAAGTTACCATACCGACATGCCGACGCTGACCGTTGAGGGGTTCCCCAGTGTTGAAGTGCCGTCCGACAAACGGCTCGTGCTCGCCGTCGAGCAGGATGCCGGCGTGGACATCCTGCACGCCTGTGGTGGCAACGCGCGCTGCACCACGTGCCGCGTGGTCTTCGTGAGCGGCGAACCAACGCGGATGACCCAGGCCGAGAAGATGAAGCTCGAGGAGAAAGGCCTCCAGGGCGTGCGGCTCTCGTGTCAGATCGTGTGCGACCACGACATGACGCTGCGCGCCATCAGCCGCCTCGAAGGCAGCGGCCGGCCGGATCCCGGGAAGACTCCGGAACCCACGATCCAGCCGCCACCCGAGTGGATCGAGAGCTAGCTGCCGCGCTTGATGTCCGTTCCTGATCCGCCGTAGCCCATATCGATCCCGGTCGCGCCGTCGTGCTCGGTGTTGAGGTCGCCGAGGCCGGTCGAACGGTGGTCGATGCCGTCTTCGCCGAGCGCACGGATGCGCCGCTTGCGGCTGGCGTGATCGCCGTGGGGCAGGTGATCTTCCGGGTTCTGAGCGACCGGCTCATCCGCGATGCCGAGCGGATCCTGCAGATCGCCCTTCTGGCGTTTCATATGGTCCTCCCTCAGTTCTTGAGGCAAGGAAAATGCCACGGAAGAGAAAGGTTCAGGTCGGCCTTTCAGGCTTCGGGCGCTGATTCGCCGCCAGGATCCGCTTCCTCAGCCGGATGTTCTTCGGCGTGATTTCGACCAACTCATCGTCATTGATGAACTCGATTGCCTGCTCGAGGCTCAACTTGCGCGGCGGAATGAGCCGAATGGCCTCATCGGCAGTCGAGGCGCGCATGTTGGTCTGTTTCTTTTCCTTCGTGACGTTCACGTCCATGTCGCTGGGCCGCGCGTTCTCGCCGATGATCATCCCTTCGTAGACGGTCACGCCGGGATCGACGAAGATTTCGCCGCGTTCCTGCAGGTTGTAGATCGCATATGCCGTCGCGACGCCGGTGCGGTCGGCGACCAGCGCGCCGGTCGAACGGGCCGCAATCGCCCCATGCCACGGCTCCCATCCCGCGAACAGATGGTTCATGATGCCGGTGCCCTTGGTGTCGGTCAGGAACTGCGAGCGGAATCCAATGAGCCCGCGCGTGGGAATCCGGAACTCGAGCCGCACGCGTCCGCTGCCGTGGTTCACCATCTTCGTGAGGACGCCGCGCCGGGTTCCGGCCTGCGCAATCACCACGCCCTGGAAGTCCTCTGGGACGTCGATGACCAGCTCCTCGACCGGCTCCATCTTCACGCCGTCAACGTCCCTGGTCACGATCTCCGGCCGCGATACCTGCAGTTCGAACCCTTCGCGGCGCATCATCTCGATCAGAATCGACAGCTGCAGCTCGCCGCGGCCGACGACCTTCATCTGCTCGGGGCTGTCGGTGTTCTCGACGCGCACCGAGACATTGCCGAGCAGCTCGCGATCGAGACGCTCGCGCAGGTTCCGCGACGTCACGTACTGACCGTCCTTCCCGGACATGGGCGAGGTGTTGATGCCGAAGATCATCGACACCGTCGGCTCGTCGATGGCGATGGGCGGCAGCGGCACCAGATGTTCCGGGTCGGCGATCGTCTCGCCGATGGTGATGTCCTCGATCCCGGCAAGGCAGACGATGTCGCCGGCCGCCGCGGATTCGATTTCGACGCGCTTGAGCCCGTCGAAGGCGAACAGCTTGGTGACCCGTGTCTGCTGCGGTGAGCCGTTCAGCTTCATCACGGCGACGTCGTCATTCAATCGGACCGTTCCGTTGAAGATGCGGCCGATGGCAATGCGCCCGAGGTAGTCGCTCGCGTCGAGGTTGGCGACGAGCATCTGCAGCGGCGCAGCCGGATCGCCTTTGGGCGGCGGCACGTGCTCGACGATCGCGTCGAAGAGCGGACGGAGGTCGTCTCCGCGCGTGCCTGCGTCGGCGCTCGCGTATCCCTCACGCGCGTTGGTATACAGCACCGGGAACTCGATCTGATCCTCTGTTGCATCGAGGTCGATGAAGAGGTCGTAGACCTCGTTGAGCACTTCTTTCGGGCGCGCGTCGGGGCGGTCGATCTTGTTCAGGACCACGATTGGCGGCAGCCCCCGCTCGAGCGCCTTGCGCAGCACGAACCGGGTCTGTGGCAGCGGCCCTTCCGAGGCGTCCACCAGCAGCATCACGCCGTCCACCATCGACAGCGTGCGCTCGACCTCGCCGCCGAAATCGGCGTGTCCCGGCGTATCGACGATGTTGATCAGCAGGTCGTGGTAGTGGACGGCGGTGTTCTTGGCGAGGATGGTGATGCCGCGCTCGCGCTCGAGATCGATGTTGTCCATCACGCGCTCGGCCACCTGCTGGTTGGCGCGGAACGCGCCGCTCTGCCGCAGCAGCGCGTCCACCAGCGTCGTCTTGCCGTGGTCGACGTGCGCGACGATCGCCACATTGCGACGGAGCGGGTTGGCGATCTGCTGCGTCTTCCGGTGCGGAGACATCCTCCCAGTATCGCACACGCGCTTCGAGGCGATGGAGGTCACGGAGGGAACGGTTTCACAGGAGCAGCGAAGGAACGGAGACGCACGGAGGGGCGCTCAGCGCGCGACCTTTACCGCGTAGTAACGGAACCCGGGCGTGTCCGTACCGTGTGCGTGATCGTCCACGACGTCGACGACGGGCGCGCCGAGATCGGTGAGCAGCTGCTCGACCTCGCGGCGCGGCAGCCCGTGGCTCTCCATGCGCGGGAACTCGCGCCACCGGCGCACCGCGCGAATCACGGCAACAGCCCGGTGCGGCAACAGCCGTTTCAGGCCGTGCCCCTCGACCTTCACCTTCAGCGCGTCTCCGGACGGCAGCTGGAAGACGAGCACGCCACCTGGGGTGAGCACGCGGACGAATTCAGCCAGGTACTCCCGGACATAGCGCGGCGGGATGTGCTGCAGCACGAGGAGCGTGTAGACCAGGTCGATCGAGTCGGACGCGATCGACTCCAGCCGATTGGACGTATTGACCCGGAATTCGATGTTTGGAGTTCCGCCGTGCAGCCGTTTCGCCACGTCGATCATCGACGCAGCGATGTCGACACCGATCACGTGGTCGAAGTACCTGGCCAGGGCGTGTGTGAGCCGGCCCGCCCCGCAGCCGAAGTCCAGCGCACGCCGGCGGTTCTCTGTCAGACCGCGCTCATCCAGATACGCGATCAGGGCATCGATCTCCTCGCGCCCTGTCTGCAGGAACTCGTCGACCGACCATCGGTTCCCTTTCTTGTCCGGTGCGGTGAGGATCGCCCAGAACGGATCGCTTCGTCCGTACTCGTCCCAGTGGCGTCGAAGCGAACCCAGGCGCATCGCCCACGCAGTTTAAACCTGCTGCTGAGCTCCGCGCGCATTCCCCGGCTGAGCACAAATGTGCACGATCGCCTCAGCAATACGTGCACTTTCCCTTGCTCACCGCCGCATTCTGTTTTTGAATGTCTCTGCGCGCGCGCGCAACGACCCATTAACACAGTGAATACACGAACCGTTGCATACAGATCCTCTGTGCTCATCGTCGATGACGAGGTGGCGCTTCGGGAACAGATGTGCGCATGGGCTGACGCACTCGGCTATCAGACGCGCGACGCGGCGGACGCCGCCCGCGCGCTCGCGGCGCTCGACGACCAGGTCAGCGACATCGCCATCTGCGACGTCAGGCTCGGGGGCGGCCGGCGCCACGGCCTCTGGCTCGCCACGCAGATTCGCGATCGGTTTCCCGACACCGCCGTCATCATGGCCACGGCCGGCCGCGACGTCGAGATCGCCGTCGCCAGCCTGCGCAATCAGGTCGTCGACTACCTCCTGAAGCCGTTCGACGAGCGGCGGCTGAGCGAAGCGCTCGCCCTCGGACGCGACTGGCACAACGCCGCCGTCGCCGAGGAAGGGCTGCACCACGCGTTGCAGGATCGGCTGCGCGCCAGGCGTGCGGCGGTGGCGGCGGCGCTCGCCGAAGCGCAGGACACGCCGGAGCAGGCGCTCGAGGGGCTGATGGCGATCCTGCAACTGCACGAGCGCGACGCGCGCGGGCACGCCACGCGCGTGGCACGGCTTGCCGTCGCCATCGGCGACGAGATGGGGTTCACAGACGAGGAGCTCGAGGTGCTCGAACAGGGTGGGCTGTTGCACGACATCGGCAAGCTGGATATGCCGGCGTCGATCCTGTCGAAGCCGGGGCCCCTCGACGAGAACGAGTGGCGTGTTATGCGGACGCATCCGCAGGTCGGCTATGATCTT
>JAICQE010000199.1 GCA_025938035.1 Vicinamibacteria bacterium | reverse complement strand
GCCCGAATGATTTCACAACTGGCATCCCACGATACAATCCCGCCGATGAACGAGCCCCCTTCCTGCCGGCGCGACGAAGACGCGGGTGAACGGCTCGTGTTCCGCCGCGGCAGGCTTCGAAAGCGGGAAGACGACGAGGTGCGGATGATGCGCGAGGCACTGGCGCATCTGGACGACACGCCGCGCGTGAAGCGTCTGCTGCTCGAGCTCGGGCGCTTCTACAATCCGGTGGCTGACGGCCCGGTCATACCTCCTGCCACGAGACACGTGGTGATCGACCGCCTCGCGGCCGCCGACGTCGGCGCCGCCCGCGCACTTCTGGAAGCGCAGCTCGCCGAATACCTGAAGATCGACGAGCCGCCGGCGTCATCACCTGAACCGTCACGGGGAGCACAGTGACCGACAGCTTTACCGAACGGCTGCAGCAGACGCGGCTCATGGTGGTCGAAGTCGATCGCCAGGGCGGGCGACTGCGTGTCAAGGGTGAGGGCTGCACCGATCTCTCCTGTCACCCACAAACGATCGTCGTGACCGAAGACGGAACGATCGCCGACGTGGACGCCCTCTACCCCGGCGACATCGTCCGCCTCGAAACCGACATCGCGGGAGACGGAGCGGCCGTGGCGCGCGTGGTCGTGCTCCGTCGGGTCTGGGAAGCGATCGCCAGCCCGGAGATATGACGCCGTCATGAGCCTTTCCCGGCGCGACTTTCTCCGCTATTCCGGATCCGCCGCCACCGGCGCGGCGGTCGGCAGCCGCGCCGTCAATCTGACGGCCGTCGAAGCGGCTGCCGCGAACCTGCGCATCAAGGAGGCGCAGGTGTTCCCTGGCGTGTGCCCGTACTGCGCGGTGGGCTGCGCGCAGCTCATTTACGTCAAGGACGGGACGATCATCGACATCGAAGGTGACCCGGACACGCCGCACACGGAAGGCGCGCTCTGCCCCAAGGGATCGTCGACGTTCCAGTTGTCGATGAATGCGCGCCGAGTCACCAAACCGATGTATCGCGCGCCGGGGAGCGCGACGTGGGAAGAGAAGCCGCTCGACTGGATGATGGAGACGATCGCCCAGCGCGTGAAGGCGACGCGCGACGCGACGTTCGTCGAAACGGCGACGGTCGCGGATCGGCAAGTGACGGTCAACCGCTGCGAAGGCCTCGCGTGGCTCGGTTCGTCGGTGCTCGATAACGAAGAGAACTACCTGATCGCGAAGCTCGCCCGCGGGCTCGGCATCGTCAACCTCGAGAATTCGGCGCGCCTGTGCCACTCGGCGACCGTTCCCGCGCTCGGCGCCACATTCGGACGAGGCGCGATGACGACCAGCCTGGTCGACGTCGTCAACGCCGACGTGATCATGGCGACATCGAACTGGGCGGAGTGCCACCCGGTGAGCTATCGCTGGGTCATGAAGGCCAAGGAACGGGGCGCGAAGATCATTCACGTCGATCCGCGGTTCACGCGGACCTCGGCAACCGCCGACTACTGGGTTCCCATCCGGTCGGGCACGAACATCGTGTTTTTCGGCGGCCTGATCAGCTACGCCATCGAACGCGGCAAGTACTTCCACGATTACGTCGCCCATTACACCAACGCCGCCTTTCTGATGGACCCGGGCTTCAAGACACCCGCGGATCTGGACGGCCTGTTCAGCGGATTCGATGCGGAGAAGCGGACCTATAACGAATCGACCTGGCGGTACCAGCTGGATGGCGACGGAAACCCGCGGCGCGATCTGACGCTTCGGAACCCGAACACGGTGTTCCAGCACCTGCGCCGGCACTACCTCCGCTACACGCCGGAGATGGTCGAGCGCGTCTGTGGGATTCCACGGGCGAAGTTCGACGAGGTGGCGGAGGTGTTCTGCTCCGCCTCAGGTCGCGAGAAGACGGCGACGGTGTCGTACGCACTGCAGCTCAATCAGTCGACGAACGGCGTTCAACAGATTCGCGCGCTGTGCATCCTCCAGTTGATTCTCGGCAACATCGGGCGGCCTGGTGGAGGCGTCGCGGCACTGCGAGGTCATTCGAACGTCCAGGGCGCGACCGACATGGGGACGCTCTATCACATGCTCCCCGGCTATCCGGCCATGCCGCTGCAGGGTCCCCACCCGACGCTGAAGGCGTATCTGGAAAGGATCACGCCCGCCAGCGGCTACTGGGTGAACACGCCGAAATTCGTCGTCAGCCAGTTGAAGGCGTGGTGGGGCGACGCGGCCACGCGCGAGAACGATTACGCCTACGACTACCTGCCCAAGCGCGAGATGGCCGACGCATACTCGCATCAACACTTCATGGCCGGGATGCGCGACGAGGTCGTGCAGGGCTTTATCTGCCAGGGTCAGAATCCGGCGGTAGACAGCCCAAACGCGAAGATGGTCCGATCGGCCCTGCGCAATCTGCAATGGCTGGTCGTCGCCGACCTCTTCGAGACCGAAACCGCGCAGGTGTGGAAGGAGCCGGGCGTCGATCCCGCCAGCTGCCAGACCGAGGTGTTTTTCATTCCGGCTGCGCCCGCAGCGGAGAAGGACGGCTCGCTGACCAATACGATGCGGCTCGTGCAGTGGCACCGGCGCGCCGTGGAGCCGCTCGGCGATTCACGTTCCGACGCGGCGTTCATCGTCGACCTCGGCATGCGGGTGAAGCGCCTGTACGCCGGATCGACCGCTCGCAGGGATCGGCCGGTTCTCGATCTCGTGTGGGACTACAAGCCCGAGGGTCCGAAGCAGGAACCGGACATGGAAGTGGTCCTGCGCGAGATCAATGGTTTCGCGACGCGGGATATCGAAGCAGCCGACGGCAGGCCGGCTTACAGGGCGGGACAGCACATCGCGTCGTTCGCCCACCTCATGGACGACGGCGCCACGGCGTGCGGCAACTGGATCATGACGGGGGTCTTCCCCGAGGAAGGCCGCAACCTGTCGGCGCGGCGCGAACGGGCACGGGCCGACGACTACCTCGCGCACGAATGGGGCTTCGCCTGGCCGGCTAACCGGCGCATCCTCTACAACCGCGCGTCCGCCGACCCGTCAGGCAAACCGTGGAGCGAGCGGAAGAAGCTACTGTGGTGGGATGCCGCGGCGCCGGGACAGACCGCGGAGACAAAGGGCCGATGGGCGGGCGGCGATGTCGCTGACTTCGGCGCCTTCATCGCGCCGGATGCGCCGCCGGCCACGAGCGGCGCGTTCAAGGGTGTTGGCGGCACCGACCCGTTCTTCATGCTCGCCCACGGCAAGGGCGGGCTGCTCGCCTCCGTGCTCGACGGCGCGTTCCCTGAACATTACGAGCCCTTCGAATCTCCCGCGACGAACCTGCTGTCCGCCGTGCAGAACAACCCGGTGGCAAAGCGCTGGCAGCTCGGGGACGCGAACCCGCTCGGCACGGCGGATCGCTATCCGTACGTGCTCACGACGTACCGGCTGACCGAGCATCACGCGGCCGGCACGTCACGGCACGTGCCGTGGCTGTCGGAGCTCTTCACCGGCCATTTCGCCGAGATCGGCGTGGAGATGGCGAAGAGCCTCGACATCGCCAACGGCGACATGATCATCGTCGAGACTCCGCGCGGCCGCATCCGGGTCCGCGCGATGGTCACCGAACGAATCAAGCCCTTCGTCATCGACGGCCGCACCGTGTACCAGGTCGGCATCCCCTGGCATTGGGGCTGGGCCGGCGCGACGCCGTCGGCGCGCGGCGACATCACCAACGACCTCGTCGCCAGCCTCGGCGATCCAACGACGTTCATCCAGGAATCGAAGGCGCTGCTCTGCAACGTGCGGAAAGGAGTGGACTGAGCCGTGGCGCGCCAGGTGGCGATGTTCACCGACGTCTCGCTCTGCATCGGGTGCCGGGCGTGCCAGGTAGCCTGCAAGCAGTGGAATCAGCTCGAACCCGAGGAGCCGGAGTGGACCGGCTCGTACCAGAACCACGCGCACTTCACTGAAAACACCTACCGCCTCGTTCGCTTCATCGAGGAGCCGGCGGACGACAAGGTGGAGATGCGCTGGCACATGATGTCGGATGTGTGCAAGCACTGCACGCAGGCCGGCTGCCTCGAGGCGTGTCCGACCGGCGCGATCTACCGGACCGACTACGGGACCGTCAACATCAATCAGGACATCTGCAACGGCTGCCGCTACTGCATCTCGGCGTGCCCGTTCGGGGTCGTCAGCTTCAACCACGCCACCGGCACAGCGACCAAGTGCACGTTCTGCAATGACCGCCTGCACAACGGGCTCGGGCCCGCCTGCGCGAAAGCGTGTCCGACACAGTCGATCACCTTCGGCTACCGCGACGAGCTGGAGGTGAAGGCCAAGCAGCGGGTCGAAGAGCTGAAGAAGGCCGGGGTGTCCGACGCGCAGCTGTACGGCGCGGACCAGGGTGGCGCGCTCGGCGGCCTCAACGCCTTCTTCCTGCTCTTGGGATCGCCGTCGAAGTACGGCCTGCCGGAGAATCCGCGACTACCGCAGCGCAACGTCTTCCTCGACTCGCTCTACTCGATCGGCGCAGCGGTCGCCGTCGGCCTGGGCGCGGTGTTCGCGTTCCGGAGCCGCGGCGAGCCTGACAAGGCTCGCCCCACAGGCGAGAGGGCCTGACGCGCGAGCCCACATCATGGAACCGGGACTGCTCAAGAGCGCGGACTGGCCGATCCTGATCGACATCTACTTCTTCCTCGGTGGCATCGCTGGCGGAGCATTCGTCGTAGCGACAATCGCCGGCTTCCTCGACGGCCAGCGCTATCGCGACGTCGTCCGCACCGGTTACTGGGTGGCGCTGTTTGCGATTCTTCCCTGCCCGGTTCTCCTCATCATCGACCTCGGCCTTCCGTCCCGTTTCCTGAACATGCTGATGGTCTCCAAGCCGTCGACGGCGATCGGCATGACCGCCGTGACCGCCGGTCCGCTGCACCTCAAGCCGTATTCGCCCATGAGCGCCGGCGCCTGGGGCCTGATGGTGTTCAGTGCCTGCGCATTCGTCTGCGCGGCCGAGACATGGCTCGCCGACAGGAAGGGGCGGGCGTTTCCGCGCGTGCGTGCGATCGCCGGGGTCATCGGCGCCGCGGCCGGTTTCTTCCTCGCCGCCTATCCGGGCGTGTTGCTCGGCGCGACGGCGCGTCCGTTGTTCATCAACGCCCACTGGTTAGGCGCGCTCTTCCTCGCCGTCGGGGCAGCGACGGGCAGCGCGGCAATCGCACTCGTGCTCGGACGGCTTCGTGGGTCGGCGGCGGACATGGCGCTCGCGCCCGTGATGCGGGTCACGTCGGTCGCCCTGGTCATGCAGATTGTCGCGCTGGCATTGTTCATCGTGTCGGTGCGCTCGGCCGGATCTGCCGGCGTCGATGCGGCGCTGTCGCAGCTGTTGACCGGAAGCCAGAGCGTGCCGTTCTGGCTCGGCGCCGTCCTGCTCGGCACGGTGCTGCCGCTGCTGCTGCAGTTCGGCGTGATCGGACATCGCGTCTCGCAGCTGACGGCGCTGCGCGCGGCACTCGTGCTGGCCGGCGGCTTTCTGATCAAGTTCGTCCTGATCGATGCGGGCCAGGCCACGGTGGGCGGGCCCGGATGACGACGCTCGCCGGCGAGTGGGCGGAGCTGCTGGCCCGGCGCCCGACCTTTCGTGAAGCGCTCGAACCGCTCGGCGGTGTCCTCGCCGCCTGGCACGCATGGCCATCGAGCTCGCTCGCGCCGCTGGAGTGCCCGGCGGAGCGCGCGCGCGCACTCTGGTCGGATCGCAAACCACTCGTCACGATCGCACCACCGCCAATCTCTCCCCAGCAGATCGAACCAACTCTTCATCCAGCCCTCGACGTCCTGGCGGGACTCGAAGACACGCGCGACTTCACCGATGCGTGGGATGCCGGCAGCATTGGACCGGTGTCGCTGCTGCCGTCGGATGGCCGTCCCGGCGGCGCACTGATCGAGCGCTGCCACCTGACGCAGGCTGCCGCCGCCTTCCTTGCCGTCGCCGGGCTGCGGCCGTTGTTGACTGCCTGGTTCGCGGGCTGCCGGTCGTTGATGGATGACGGGTATTGGGACCTGGGCCTGTGCCCGTGCTGCGGCGCCTCACCGGGCTGCGCCGAGCTTCTCGAGGACGGCAGGCGCCAGCTTGCCTGTCATCTGTGCGACGCGCGCTGGACGTTTTCGCGGTTGATCTGTCCGCTGTGCGGCAATCGGCGCAGCGACGACCTCGTACGCCTGATTGCCGAAGGCGCCGACGAGGGCTACGCCATCACCGCCTGCGGCGCGTGCCGCGGTTATCTCAAGGAGATCGATCGGCGCGCGCGGTGGAATGCGGGCTCGGCGATTGTCGAGGACTGGGGATCGCCGCATCTCGACCTGATCGCCCATCGGCAGGGCTATTGGCGGCCGATTCCTACGCTGATCCAGCTCACCTGTTTGTCGTCAGACTAACCGGGATCTCCCTCAATCGCCCCCAATCCGCATACAATCCGTGGGCACGAAAACAGGATTTTGTTCATGCCTCGTCTGAAGGGGGACTGGCCGTGTTGAAGAAACTGACGCTCGTCGCCATCTGCCTGGCCTATCCGTGGGCGGCAATGGCGCAGGATGCCAAGACCGTCATCGCCAACGCGCAGAAGGCGCTGGGCGATGTGAAAGCGATCACCTATTCGGGATCGGCGAAGGACGTATCGTTCCAGCAGTGCGGCGCCAACGCCAAAGCGATGGTCTGCCAGGGGACGCACGATCCGATGCGGCCGATCGACACCTATGTCCGTGTCGTCGATCTTTCCGCGCCGGCGACACGCCATACCGGAGTGACCAACAACATCGGGGCCGGCGGCTCGACCACCGTGGCGCCGGGAACGTTCTTCCAGCAGGTCACGCCGCAGCAGGCGGACGTCTCCTCGCCGTGGGCACAGTCGCTCGACTTCTACCTCACGCCGTGGGGGTTTCTGAAGGGCGCTGCGGAGAACAATGCGACCGCTAGACGTCAGGGAAACATGACCGTGTTGAGCTGGAGTCCGAAGGTCATGGCGCCGTCGGGCAAGGCCTACACGATCAACGGCTACGTGAATAACCGCAACCAGGTCGAACGCGTCGAAACGTGGCTCGGCGAAAACATCATGGGCGACATGCACATCGTCGCCACCTATACCGGATGGAAGGACTTCGGCGGTGGCGCGATGGC
>JAICQE010000215.1 GCA_025938035.1 Vicinamibacteria bacterium | reverse complement strand
GATTCGCGCGACCGCGCAGGCGCGCGCCGCGGCGGAACCGCCTCACCTCGAGCATCTGGTCGCCTTCGCCGAACGTGCGTACCGTCGCCCGATCGAGGCCGCCGAACGTGACGCCGTGCTGGCCTTCTATCGCCAGCTGCGGCAGAGCGGCCTCGGACACGAAGACGCCGTCCGCGACACGCTCGCCAGCGTCCTGGTTTCTCCCCACGTTCTCTACCGCGTGGACGTCGTACGCACGGCTGCGCAGTCGCGCATCGGCGATCATGCGGTCGCGCCGCTCACCAGCGACTCGCTGGCGAACCGCCTCAGCTACTTCCTCTGGTCCAGCATGCCGGACGCGGAACTGATGGCCCGCGCCGCGGCGGGCGATCTGCATCGTCCCGAGATCCTTCGTGCGCAGGTCCGTCGCATGCTGCGGGACGGCCGCGTCAGCCGCCTCGCCACCGAGTTCGGCGCCAACTGGCTCGGCGTGCGCCGCTTCGAGGAATACAACAGCGTCGATCGCGAGCGCTTCCCCGCGTTCACCAACGATCTCCGACGCGCATTCTTCGAGGAGCCCGTGCGGTTCCTCACGGCGCTGATCCGTGAGAACCGCCCGGTCACCGATCTGCTCTTCGGCGATTACACGTACGTCAACCGGCCGCTCGCATCGCACTACGGGATGCCGCAGCCGGACGGCGATGCGGAGCGCTGGGTGCGCGTGGACAAGGCGGGCCGGTATCAGCGCGGCGGCCTGCTGCCGATGGCCGCGTTCCTGACCCAGTCCTCACCGGGGCAGCGAACGAGCCCGGTGAAGCGCGGCTACTGGGTCGCGCGCAACGTACTCGGGCAGCACATCCCCGCACCGCCGCCGGACGTGCCAGCCATCCCCTCGGACGAAGCGGATCTCGGCAGCCTGACGCTGGCGCAGACGATGGCGCGCCACCGGGCCGACCCGAACTGCGCATCGTGCCATGCGACGTTCGACTTCTTCGGGCTGGCGTTCGAAGGCTACGGTCCGGTCGGTGAGCGGCGTGAACGTGATCTCGGCGGCCGCACGGTTGATCCGGCTACGGAGTTTCCGGACGGTGTCCGCAGATCAGGGGTCGCGGGCATTCTGGAGTACGTCCGCGCCAGCCGGCAGCAGGATTTCGTGGACAACCTGTCGCGGCGGCTGGTGAGCTACGGGCTCGGGCGCGGGGTGATCCCATCGGATCGCAGGCTGCTCGATCAGATGCAGGCCGCTCTGCGCGCCAACGGCTATCGGTTCAGCGGCCTCGTCGAGACGCTCGTCACGAGCCCGCAGTTCCTCATGAAGCGAGTGCCATGACCACCATACTGAAGGCCGCACAGTCGCGCCGTACGTTTCTCCGCGGCGCCGGCGTCACCATGCTCCTCCCGTGGCTGGAATCGATCCCGGCGTGGGGCGGCACGGCCGCGCAGGGCCGCGGGACGCTGCTTCCCAAGCGCCTTGCCGTCATCTTCATGGCCAACGGCATCAACCCGAACAACTGGTGGGCGAAAGGATCCGGCGAGTCGATGGAGCTCGGACCGTCGCTCGAGCCGCTGCTCCCCTTCCGCCAGCGGCTGAACTTCATCGGCGGCCTCTTCAATGAGGCGGCGACGAACGTCGGCATCCACCCTGGCCAGACTGGCAACCTGCTGTCGGGTGCGCGGCTGACGAGGGGGCCCGAGATTCGCGGCGGGATCAGCTTCGACCAGGTGCTCGCAAATCGTCTGGGCGAATCGTCGGTGCAGCCAAGCCTCGTGCTCGGGTGCGAGCAGCCGACGACCGGCTACCACGAGACCAACTTCTCGATGGCGTACGGGTCGCACATCTCCTGGGCGAGCGCCACGTCGCCGGTGCCGATGGAGGTGTATCCGTCGCTTGCCTTCGATTCGCTGTTCGAAAACCGGGGCGCGCAGCGTACGCGAAGCATCCTCGATCGCGTCATGGAGCAGGCGGCCGATCTCCGCCGGCAGGCCAGCACGTCGGATCAGAAGAAGCTGGACGAGTACCTGACGAGCGTGCGCGAGGTCGAGCGCCGCATCGACAGGGTACGCGAGTCGGCCAACCAGGCCGGCAAGGGAACGCGCCCGGGGCAGCCTGGCTTCACGCTGCAGCGGCCGGACAACGGTCTGCCGCAGGACATCCGCGAGCACATGCGCCTGATGGCTGACATCCTGGCGCTCGCCTTCCAGACGAACAAGACTTCGGTCGCGACGCTGCTCCTCTGCCGCGACATCTCAGGCATGTTCTATCCCTTCCTGCCTGTCACGGAGGCGCATCACCTGCTCTCCCACAACGACACGTCGAAGGAGTTCACGCTCGTCAACCAGTACTACACGGGGCAGCTGGCGTACCTGGCGCAGCGCCTGCAGTCGATGGCCGAAGGCGATGGCACCGTGCTCGACAACTCGTGCCTGCTGTTCATGTCCAACATGTGGTCGGGCAGCCGCCACGACAGCACCAGGGTCCCCGTGCTCACGCTCGGCAATCTTGGCGGCACGCTGCAGTCCGGCCGCGTGCTCGACTACTACGACCGCCCCGCCGACACGCGGCGGCTGTGCAGCCTGTATCTGTCGCTGATGGATCGCATGGGCGTCGAGCTGCCGTCGTTCGGCGACGCGGACGAACGTCTCGCCGGCATCTGAACCTCACCGCCAGGCCGGCCGATCGATCACTTTCGCAACGTTCCGGTCAGTCCCTCCGGCGCGCAGTTGAACGGTTCGATCGTCAGGTCGGACGGTGCGTACTCCAGCGTGGCGCGGGGAAACGGCTTCGTGAAGTACTCCGGGTCTTCCAGATCAATCTCCACGACGAGCCGCTGGCGAGCGGCATCAAGAGACAGCCGCTCGACCGACGTCAGCTTGTCCGAGTGCAGCAGCCCCCTGGTCGGCTGCCCTGGCTGTTCCACGTACTGGTTCAAGACGCCCCTCGAGTAGTTCGCCGTCTCGATCACGAGCGTGCGGCCTTCCCATCGCCCGATCGAGTGGCCGAGCGAACGGCGCGGACCTGACGCCGGGTGCGTCTTCATGTTCATGTCAATGACGCGGCGCACGTCCATCCACTCGTGCCGGAGCACGACATTCTGCCCCTCACGGACGATCTGGAGCGGAGTGCCAGGCGCGCCCCAGACACGTCTGATCGCGACGGGGTCGCAGCGGAACGTCGGATCGTCCTTGAACGGGTCGTAGGCCGCCACTGCCTTCTGACCGGCGGGTGTCAGCAGCTGCATCATCGGCTGTGGGCCGCTCGTGCTGCGGTTCGGGATCGGCGCCAGCAGCCACGTGCCGAAGATGTCCTTGCGTGGAGCGTGGGCGGTCGCCGCCGGGCGCCCCGCCCCGCGGGGTCCGTTCACACTCAGCGCGGGGCCCCCGGAGAACTGGATCGTGTCGAAGAAGCACATGTACTGGCTGTGCCGCGAGAGCGACCCGGTCACGCGCACCTTCGTGCCCGCCCTGAACATGTCGGGTCTGATCCCGTTCCTGGTGAGCTGCGTCACGCCGTGCGACTCGCACACGTACTCTCGCGTCCTGCCGTTCTCGTCGGTCGCGGCGATATGGACGTAGCTGTGCGGGTTGCGGGCCTCGTACTCGGTGACCGTGCCCGAAATGTCCGCCGGTTTGCTCGAGTCGAAATGCGGCGCGAAGCTGTGATGCGCCGACGCACCGGGCGCGAGGACGGCGCAGAGGATGACGATACCCGACAGTGTTCGAACCCGCATTGGGCCCTCCGACGTGAGTATACGGTCAGTCCCCGGTCGGTACGGTTTGCGAACTCGAACGTGGTCAGCTGCTCGTTCGCGAGGCCGCTCAGCGAGACTCGGGCGCGCGATTTCGCAGCCCGTCGGCAAACATCCAGCGCAGGACCTCTGGCAGCAGCGCGCCGAGATGCGCGTCGGAATGCGCGCCGTCGCCCCATTCGTGCCTGACGTCGTAGCGCGGCCCGCCGTCCTTGCGCGTATCCGCAGTACGGTTGGCGAATTCGAAGGCTTTGAGCATCTGCTGGTTCGCGAGGAACCAGTTTCCCCAGTTGTTGTCCAGGTCGTTCGACCCGTCCTGCAGGAAGACGCGGAGCGGCTTGATCGGCATCCGTCGAATCCACGTCGGGTAGATCTCGCCGCCCGACTTCGCTGGCTGGTCGGCGGTCGCGGCCCGGTAGCCGATCGACACATAGCTGCCGATGCCGCTGATGACGTTGCGGAACGCGTCGGGCCGATGCCACGCGACGGTGAACGCGCAGATGGCGCCGCTGCTCGTGCCGCCAATCGCACGGCCTGCCGGATCGGCGGTCAATCGGTACTTCCTGCTGATCTCCGGCAGCAGCTCGTCGATGAGAAAGCGCGCGTAGGTATCGTCGACGGCGTCGTATTCCTGCGCGCGGTTGTTCGGGTTGCCGGTCCCGACGTTGTCGGGAAACACATCGCCGCGCTGTCCCGGCGTGATGAAGACGCCGATCGTGACGGGAATGTCCTTGCGGAAGACGAGGTTCTCGATCACCTGCGGCACGCGCAGAGCCCCGGTCGGGTTGATCGCGCGGGCGCCGTCCTGAAACACCAGCACGTTCGCCGGAGTCTCGCCCGTGTACTGGGCCGGCACGTAGATCCAGTACCGGCGCACGGTGTTCGCGATGATCTGACTGCGGAACTCGAACGGGCCTTCGAGCCGTCCCTTCGGCACCCCGTCCTGCGGCAGCGAATCCGGCGTCAGCGGGTAGTCGCCGGGCTTGCGGGTCGCGGTCTGTGCGGACGCGGCCGACGCCACGGTGGTTGCGGCACACAGCAAAATGAGGACGAGAACCACGAAACGACGTTGCATGCGGTGAACTCCTCGTGGATTGCGCTGGCTATGATATGTCGGGCGCTCGCGAAAGGATCCTCATGCCGCGACGCCGGGAAAGGCTACGAACATGAGACATGCAATGGTCGCCGCCGTCGCCATCCTCTCCATCACTGCGTTCACGGCCGCGCTGCCCGTGGGCGCGCAGGCACAGGGTGGCTGGACAACGCTCTTCGACGGGAAGAGTCTGAACGGCTGGAATCGTGTCGGTGACGCCAACTGGGAGATCGTCGAAGGGGCTGTACAGGCGACAAAGGGAAGCACGTCGTTTCTGGTCACGTCGGGGTCTTACGACAATTTCCAGATCACTCTCGAGTTCTGGGCCAGCGACGACGCGAACAGCGGCGTGTTCATCCGCTGCCAGGATCCAAAGGACATCACGGCGACGAACGCCTATGAAGTGAACATCTACGACAAGCGCCCGGATCCCGCCTATCGCACCGGCGCGATCGTCGACGTGGCAAAGCCGATGGTGAACCTGAACGCCGGCGGGCGCTGGAACACGTTCGAGATCACCGCGCAAGGGACGAAGCTGATCGTCGTCATGAACGGGATGAAGACCGTGGACGTCGATCACAAGGGCCACGCGCGCGGGCCGATCGCACTGCAATATGGAGCCGGGACCGTACGATTCCGCAACGTCAGGATCCGCACCCTGTAGGGCGCGGGCTATTCGGACAGCGGCCGGAGATCGTCACCGGCGAACACGAACACCGAGCCGCGCGTCGTGCGGCCGACGATACGCTCCGAATCGGCGCGCCGCAGCCGCAGCGGCTGGCCGAGCAGCGAGCGCACCGTGACGCGTTCGATCCTGCCGCCGTTCCACGACAGGTCGATTTCGAAGCCCCCGCGCGCCCTCAGTCCGGTGACGCGTCCCGTCGGCCACGCCGATGGGAGCGCCGGGAGCAGGCGGATTTCTCCGGCGTCCTCCTGCACCAACATCTCCGCCATGCCGGACGTGCCTCCGAAGTTGCCGTCGATCTGGAACGGTGGATGCGCGTCGAACAGGTTCGGGTAGGTGCGCTCGGGACCCAGCAGGAACCTCAGGATGTCGTAGGCGCGATTGCCATC